>DASSOQ010000072.1:0-47708 GCA_035700365.1 Rhodanobacteraceae bacterium
CGGGCACGCCGAACACCAGCGCGGTCGAGCCGTCAGGCGACAGCTTGTTGGGATCGATCAGTACCCGCGGCTTCGCGGTCGGTGAATCCTGCACGTACACCACGCTCTGGTTCTGCAGGCCCTCGTTGCGGCGGAAGAACAACATGCCGTTCTTCAACTGGTCGGGCGTGCCTTCCTTGGCGTAATTCCAGAGTTCGGTCAGGCGCTGGTCGATCCAGCTTCGTACCGGGATCTTCGCGAGATAGTCATCCGTGATCCTGTTCTCGGCATCCACCCACTGGTGCAACTGCGGGTCCGTCAGGTTTTCCATCCACTGGTACGGCGCCGGCACCTTGATGCCGAAATAGGTATCGACGGTCTGATCCTTGTGCGCGACCGGATACTCGATCGCGGACGGCGGTTGCGCTTGCCTCGCGAATGCGATCACCGGGATCGCCATCAACACGGCAGCACCGAGCAAATTCGTGGAAAGTCTCATGTCACCCTCCTTTGGTTGAAAGCCGTTCAGTCCGCAAATGGACGCGAATGAACGCAAATGTGACAGCATCGCGGCCATGGGCCGCTCCCACAACGGCTGGTGTAGGAGCGGCCCATGGCCGCGACCTTGTCCCGTGGCGATCCCGTTCACTTCGGCTCCGATGGCATGCTGAATTCATGCGGCGGCGTGTTCCCCGCCAGGTACTTCACGAAGTAGTCCCATCGCCGCCGCATCACGTAGGGGCTGTCGTCTGCGTAACCGTGGTGCTGGTTCGGCAGGATCAGCATGTCGAAGTCCTTGTTGGCCTTGATCAGCGCGTCGACCACGAGATAGGTCTCGCCGATCGGAACGTTGTCGTCGATCGCGCCGTGCACCAGCATCAGTCTGCCCTTCAGGTTCTTCGCGACCAACTGGTTGGCCTGGTTGTCATAGTTGGTGGTGCCGTCCGTGTTGGTCACCAGCAGGCCCTGGTACTTCTCGCCCCAGTCGTTCTCGTAGTTGCGGTTGTCGTGGTTGCCGCTTTCGGACCAGCCGACCTTGAAGAAATCGGGGTAGCGGAACATCGCACCGGCCGTCGCGTTGCCACCGCCCGAATGCCCCCAGATGCCGACGCGCGAGACGTCGATCCACGGGTAGCGCTTCGCCAGTTCCTTGATCCCCGCGACCTGGTCGGGCAGCGTGTTGTCGCCCATGTTGCCGTACCAGGTGTGGTGGAAGCTGCGCGATCGCCAGGGCGTGCCCATCCCGTCGATCGCGACCACGATGAAGCCGAGTTCGGCGAGCGCCTGGTTGTCGCCGCGGCTGGCAAGGAAACTCCGCCCGCGCACCGAGCCGGTCTGCGGGCCGGGATAGATGAAGTCGACGATCGGGTACTTCTTGTGCGGATCGAAGTTCGTCGGCTTGAACATCATCCCGTACAGCGTGGTCTTGCCGTCGCGCGCCTTCACCGTGATCGGGATCGGCGGCACCCAGCCCGCGGCCTTCAGGCGCGAAATGTCGGCCTTCGCGACCGTCGCAATCACGTGACCGTCGCCGGCTCCGCGCAACACCGTCACCGGCGGCCTGGTCGGCGTCGAATACGAATCCACGAAATACTTGCCGTCCGGCGACATTTCGATGGTGTGGTCGGCATCCTCGGGCGTCAGCAGCGTGGTCTTGCCGCTGTCGATGTCCACCTTGAAGAACTGCCTGTAGTACAGATCCACGCCCGGCGTGCGCCCGACGCCCACGAACCACAAGGTGCGCGTCGGGCGGTCGAGGTACAGCACTTCGGCGACATTGCCGTCTCCGGAGGTGATCGCGCGCTGCTGCTTGCCGGTCTTGAGGTCGTACAGGTAGAGGTTCGCCCAGTTGGTTTTCTCGGAGGGCCAGATCGCCTGGGCGGCTTTCGGCAGGTATTGCCAGTTCACCCGTCCGTGGCCGCTCTCGTAATAGTCCTCGGCGGTGAATTCGAACGCAGTGCGGACCGTGCCGGTTGCGGCGTCTGCGACGCGGAAGGTTTCGTGCTGGCGATCGCGCGAAGTCGAAACCAGCGCCAGCGTCTTGCCGTCCGGCGCCCACTTCAGGTCGCTCCACGTGTACGGTTCGCCCTCGTCGCAGGCCAGCGTGTCGCACAGCGTGGAGAGCCGCTGTTCCGGCGGCATCTGCAGGCGCACCATCTGTTTCGTGGCGACGTCGATCACAACGGGCTCGATCATGAAAACGTGTTCGTCGCCGGGCAGCGGGTACGGCCACGCGTCGAGCTCCGGATGCCCGACCCTGGTCGAGACGGTGTACATCTCGCCGACCCTGCGCTGGTCCTGGCGATACGTCGCGATCTTCTTCGAATCGGGCGACCAGCGCACGATCGCACCGTCGCCGTGGATCCATCCGGCGTTCTGGGTCGCGTAGCCGTAATTCTTGACGCCATCGGTGGTGAGCTGGATCTCCTTGCCGGTCGCGAGGTCGCGCACCCACAGGTTCCAGTCGCGCACGAACGCCAGCAGCTTCTTGTCCGGCGACAGCGCGCCGGGCTCGTCGCCCGTCTGCAGCAGCTTGTCGAGCGCGGTGCAGACGCCGACACCGGACAGGTCGCAGCGATACCAGTCTTCGTCCAGTTGCACGTCGAGGTTGCCGCCGGGCACGCGGCGAAAATCGAAGCGCTTCGGAAACTTCTTCGCATTGACGGGCTTGCCGCGCGCCTTGCCCAGCGCGATCGCGAGCTTCGCCTGGTCGAAGGCGGGCGCGGCCTTGCCGGTCGCGGTGTCCATTTCCATGAAGTGGTCGCCTGCCGCATCGTGGTCGCGATACCAGAAATGCGTGTCGTCCAGCCATGTCACCCGCTGCACGTCGTGGTCGACCAGCGGGGCGGTCTCCTGCGACAGGAACCTGACCGCGCGCGTGTAGTCGGCTGCGGTCAACTGGCCTGCATGGACGCCGGCACCGAAGGCAAGCATGGCGGAAACGAGCAACGCGCAAGACACGCAACGCAGGAAAGGCATGGCGACTCCGGTCGGCCAGATGGCAACGCAACCCGCTGATCCTAGACGGCACGCACGCGTGCGACCCCTGCCAGAAGTCGCATGCGGGTCGGGACCGGCGCCACTTGCCTGCGCGACGCGGCGGGCAATGCAGCCGACCACATGGAATGCGCAGGCCGGATCCGCGGCCTGCGGCGGCTCGATCCGGCCTGCCCACGCCCGGCCTCACAACCGCCGCATGGACCTGCGTCGTCCGCCGGCGGGCGACAGGTCGATCAGCAGCGCGATCACGATGCCGACGATGGGCCACAGCGACCATTGGCCACCCCACCAGTGCTGCACGGCCGTGTACCAGAGCAGCGTGGTCGGCAGGAAGATGAAGCCCAGCACCGGCCACAAGGCCATCGAGAAGATGCCGCTGAACCAGTTGGTGAAAAGCCACAGCAGCACGATCACCACACGCGGCACGAACAATGCGAACAGGACCATCAGGCACGGCATGGCAGTCTCCTCGTAGCGGCGGGGTCAGGTGTCGGCCGCGCGCGATCCACGGATCGGCGGCCCCTTCAACTCGATCTTGTTGCCTTCCGGGTCGAACAGGTAGATGGACGGTCCCTGCCCCTCCGCACCGTAGCGAAGGCCAATCTCGCCCACGGCCACGCCTTCCGATTCGAGGTGCGCGACGATCTCGGATTCGTTGTAGCCGTCCACGCTGAGGCAGACATGGTCCACGTTGTGGCCGTCGGCGCCGGGCGCCGGACCGCCTTTCCTGCCAAGCTCGCCCTCCACATCCACCAGGTCGATCAGCGATGACCCGGCCCGCAACTGGAACAGGCCGATGTCCGGCTGGTCCAGTTCATGGGTGCAACCGAGCACGTCGCAATAGAAACGCCGCATCCGTTCCACGTCGCGGACCCGCAGGACCACGTGATCCAGTTGGTGCAGGCGAAACGGCGGCGGGGACATGGCGGGCCTCGAGTCCTGACGAGCAGCCATCCTAGACGATTGCAACCGCGCCAACCTGTATAATTGCCGAGTGGTGGAAGAAGCGGCACCGCCGCTGCCGAAGGCGCAACGCCCGTAATCGCTCAGGCCCCATACCACCACGGTCAAAAACTCTGGAGAGACCGGACCGTTGCGCACGGCGACCGGCGCCGAAGGGGCAAGAAGCGCGAGCTTCGAAACTCTCAGGCCAAAGGACAGAGGGGCGCGCGGGAAATTTTCCCGCCGTCATCCCGGCCATGGATTGGCCGGGACCCAGTACCAGGGATGGGAGCCATCACTGGATCCCGGCCTTCGCCGGGATGACGAGCATGTGAGCTTCCATACACGCCGCCCGGAATCTGCCATGACCCAGAACACCCCTTCCCTGCACGACCTCGAGCAGCACGACGCCTTCATCGGCCGCCACATCGGTCCCGACGACGCGGAAATCGCGACGATGCTCGAGGCGATCGGGCATGACTCGCTCGATGCGATGGTCGACGCGATCGTTCCCGCCGCGATCCGCCAGAAGAATCCGCTGGCGCTGCCGCCGGCTGTCACCGAGAACGAAGCGCTCCGGAAGATCCGCGCGATCGCGGACAGGAACGAAGTCTTCAGGAGCTTCATCGGCCAAGGCTATTACGGCACCCACGTGCCCAATGTCATCCTGCGCAACATCCTCGAGAACCCGGCGTGGTACACGGCTTACACGCCGTACCAGGCCGAGATTTCGCAGGGGCGCATGGAAGCCTTGCTCAACTTCCAGACGATGTGCGCGGATCTCACCGGGATGGAGATCGCCAACGCGTCGCTGCTGGACGAGGCGACCGCCGCGGCCGAGGCGATGACGCTGGCGAAACGTTTGTCCAGGTCGAAGTCCGACGTGTTCTTCGTCTCGAAGAACGTGCATCCGCAAACCATCGAGGTGCTGAAGACCCGCGCCGAACCCCTGGGCATCGAACTCCGCATCGAAGACGAAGCGAACGCCGCCGGTGTCGACTGCTATGGCGCGCTGCTCCAGTATCCAGACACCTTCGGCACCATCCGCGACTACCAGTCGTTGTGCGACGCGCTGCACGCCAGGGGCGCGCTGGTCGCGGTCGCGACCGACCTGCTCGCGCTGACGCTGATCGCGCCGCCGGGCGAATGGGGCGCCGACATCGTGGTCGGCAACTCCCAGCGCCTCGGCGTGCCGTTCGGCTTCGGCGGCCCGCATGCCGCGTTCATGGCCTGCCGCGACGCGTTCAAGCGCTCGATGCCCGGACGCCTGATCGGGGTATCGAAGGATGCGGAAGGCAACAACGCCTACCGCCTCACGCTGCAGACCCGCGAACAGCACATCCGCCGCGAAAAGGCCACCTCCAACATCTGCACCGCGCAGGTGCTGCTGGCGGTGATGGCGGCCATGTACGCGGTGTACCACGGTCCCGATGGGCTCATCCGCATCGCCCGGCGCACCCACCGGCTGGCCGCGATCCTCGCGGCCGCCTTGCGCAAGACCGGCATCGCGGTCGGCGGCGGCTTCTTCGACACCCTGCACGTCACCGGCATCGACGCGCACACCATCCACGCGATGGCGAACGCGGCGCACATCAACCTGCGCCACATCGATGCGACCTCGCTCGCGATCAGCCTGGATGAAACCAGCACCCGTGAGGACGTGGTGCAGCTCGCGTCGCTGTTCGGCGCACGCATTGACGACATCGACGGGCTCGACCGCGAAACGGCCGACGCACTGCCCGCGTCGCTGGCGCGCGCGTCCGCGTTCCTGACGCATCCGGTATTCAACTCGCACCACTCCGAACACGAGATGCTGCGCTATCTCCGCCAGCTCGCCGACAAGGACCTGGCGCTCGACCGCAGCATGATCCCGCTCGGCTCGTGCACCATGAAGTTGAACGCAACCGCCGAGATGATTCCGATCACCTGGCCCGAGTTCGCGCAGATCCACCCGCTGGCCCCGCCCGAACAGTGGCGCGGGTACCGCGAGCTGATCGAAGGCCTCGAAGCAATGCTGGTCGCGCTGACCGGCTACGACGCGGTCAGCCTGCAGCCGAACGCCGGCGCGCAGGGCGAGTACGCGGGCCTGCTGGCCATTCGCGCATACCACCGGGCGAACGGCCAGGCGCAGCGCGATGTCTGCCTGATCCCGGAATCCGCCCACGGCACCAACCCGGCGTCGGCGCAGATGTGCGGCATGACGGTGGTCGTCACGAAGTGCGACGGCAACGGCAACGTGGACGTCGACGACATCCGCGCCAAGGCCGGGAAATATTCCGACCGCCTCGCCGCGATCATGCTGACCTACCCGTCCACCCACGGCGTGTTCGAGGAAGAGATCGTCACGATCTGCGACATCGTCCACCAGCACGGCGGGCAGGTGTACACCGACGGCGCCAACCTCAACGCGCTGTGCGGCGTCGCGCGTCCGGGCCGCTGGGGTTCGGACGTTTCGCACCTCAACCTGCACAAGACCTTCTGCATCCCGCATGGCGGCGGCGGCCCGGGCGTCGGGCCGTGCGCGGTGAAGTCGCACCTCGCCGAATACCTGCCGCGCGCTTTTCCCGCTCTCCCTTCGGCAGAGGGCCAGGGTGAGGGTACGGGGTCGCGAGGCGGCGGCATGGTCAGCGCCGCCACCTTCGGCAGCGCATCCATCCTTCCCATCTCGTGGATGTACATCACGATGATGGGCCGCGAAGGCATGCTTAAAGCCACCCAGGTCGCGCTGCTCAACGCCAACTACCTGTCGAAGCGCCTGGCCGACCATTACCAGACGCTCTACACCGGCCGCAACGGACTGGTCGCGCACGAGTGCATCCTCGACCTTCGTCCGCTCGAGAAGAGCAGCGGCGTCACCGCCGAGGACGTCGCCAAGCGACTGGTTGACTTCGGCTTCCACGCGCCCACCCTCAGCTTCCCGGTTCCCGGCACGCTGATGGTCGAGCCCACCGAATCGGAATCGCTGCACGAACTCGACCGCTTCATCGACGCGATGATCCAGATCCGCGACGAAATCCGCGCGATCGAGGACGGCCGCCTGGATCGCGAAGACAACCCGCTGAAGAACGCGCCGCACACCGCGACCATGGTGTCCGCCAGCGAATGGAGCCACGCCTACCCGCGCGAGCTCGGCGCGTACCCGCTGGCGTCGCTGAAGCGCACGAAATACTGGCCGCCGGTCGCGCACGTGGACAACGTCTATGGCGACAAGCACGTGTTCTGCTCGTGCGTGCCGATCGCGGCGTTCGAAGAGGATGACGCGACCGCTGCGACCTGAAGCAGAGCACATCCCCCTCGGTCCCTTCCGGAGGAAGGGGGAAGCGCAACGGGGTCCAGCGCATAACATGCAGGTTGGGTTGAACGCAGTGAAGCCCAACGTCGCTCCGCCGCGAAATGGCGAGTGCCGCAGGATGTCGGGCTTCGCAGGCTCAGCCCAACCTGCAGCGCTCACCCCCTTCCGAAGCAAGGGGGTTGGCGCGTAGCGCCGGGGGGATGCAAAGCGTCCAGCGTGGCGTCCAGCACTTCCCCGCACTCGCCCTCCAGCTTGAACGCGAACAGGCCGTCCGCGCGGGTGCGGCCGAGGTTGACGGCGACGACCGGGATTCCGCGTTGCACCGCCGCGCGGACCAGCCGGAAACTCGACCACACCATCAGCGAGGATCCTGCGACCAGCACGCCGTCGGCCGATTCGATCACGGCAAGCGCGGCCGCGCTCACATCGCGCGGCACCGATTCGCCGTAGAACACGACGTCGGGTTTCAGCACGCCGCCGCAGAGCTCGCACGTGGGTACCACGAACGCGCGGAAGTCGGCGCCTTCCAGGTCCGCATCGCCATCAGGTGCGATCCGGGTCGCCGCGGGGTCCCAATCGGGATTCTCCTCGCGCAGGCGCAACTGGAATGCCTCCCGATCGAATCGATGACCATTCGCGAGGCACCGCACCACGTCCAGGCGTCCGTGCAGATCGGTCACGTCGCGGCTCCCGGCGCGCTGGTGCAGGCGATCGACGTTCTGGGTGATCAATCCGCCGACGCGACCTGCCCGCTCCAGCCGCGCCAGTGCGACGTGCGCCGAGCTCGGCCGCGCCGCCGCGAACATCGGCCAGCCGGCTAAGCTGCGGGCCCAATAGCGCCTGCGCACCGCTTCGCTCCCGACGAAGTCCCGGTATTGCACCGGCGGCGAACGCTTCCAGTTGCCGTCGCCGTCGCGGTAATCGGGAATGCCGGAGCCCGTGCTGACGCCCGCGCCGGTGAGCACACCCACGCGCGAGCGTCCAGCGAGCCACGCGGCCAGTCGTGCGGCACCGGGAACCGTCGAGGTCGGGGCGGCGACGCCGCGGACCATCGTCAACCTCCATGCAAGCGTGCGTCCACTCTAGCGCGGATGCACGCAGGGGCCCGACATCCGCCGCAACCTGCCGTGGCCGATCGGCGCGCCCGCAAGCTTCGCCCACCCGTTGATGCAACGTTAACGCCCGTGCATCCACGATGGACGTTCCGCTGCAGAACACATCCATGGCCCGGCGCAACGCGTTTGCCGCTGGCTTTGATTGCGATCAAAACGCCGGCGCAGCGCGTCTGCCATGCTGTTGCGGATGGCTTGGGCGGTTCGCCGCCTGGCCGCAAGAGTCTCCAATGATTCCAACGGGAAAAGGAACCCGTCCATGCCAGTGAACAAGCTCCACCTCCAGGCCTCCGAAGCGTGGCCACCAGTCGCCTCTGCCGCGCTGCGGGTCGCCTTCGGCATCATTTGGGCGGTCGGCGCCGTGCTCACGTTTTCGCCGGACTTCGCCGTCCACTACGTCGGCTACCTGCACAACGCCGCGCAAGGCCAGCCCTCCTGGTCGGCGTGGTGGTTCAACGGGTGGATCACCATCGTCACGCCGCACGTGATGCTGTTCGTCTGGCTCACCCGCATCGTCGAGAGCGCGCTCGCGATCGCGCTGCTCGTCGGCTTCGCCCGCAAGACCACGTACGTGCTCGGCGCCCTCTTCAGCCTGCTGGTTTGGAGCACGGCCGAAGGCTTCGGCGGCCCCTACACGGTGGGCGCGACCAATATGGGCACCGCCATCACCTACGTGCTGATCTTCATCGCGCTGATCGGCATCAACGCGCGCGGCGGGCGCAGCCCGTACAGCGTCGACTACTTCATCGAGAAGCGTTGGCCCGGCTGGCGCCGCGTGGCGGAATGGGGCGGAACCAGGATCCTGGCGCAGGAACCGGTGGTACTGCCCTGGCGAATGCAGATCCCGGCCGTGCTCGGGGTCGTGGTGCTGCTGGTCCTCCTGATCCTGGGACTGCAGAGCGCGTTCCACGTCCGCTCGCCCTCGCCCGTCGCGGCCGCCGCGGCGGTCAGCCCGTTGTCGCTGGCGAAGGCGGAGCCGACCGCGCCGCCACGCGACGCACGCCTGCCGCCGCTGATCGGCACCGGCGACAGCGTCGATGTCCACATCGAAGCCACCGACAATTCGGTCGCGATCGCCAATGGCGTCGATTACCAGGCCTGGACGTTCGGCGGCAGCGTGCCCGGTCCGATCCTGCACGTGCGCCAGGGACAGACGGTCAACGTGACCTTCACCAACCACGGCAACATGAAGCATTCGCTCGACTTCCATGCGCGGTGACGCCGCCGAGCGTGCACTACGTCGATATCGACCCGGGCCAGACCATCACCTATTCGTTCGTCGCGAACACGCCGGGCGCGTTCCTCTACCACTGCGGCACCCCGCCGGTCCTTCTGCACATCGGCAACGGCATGTACGGGGCGATCATCGTCGATCCCGCCACCCCGCTGCCGCCGGCCACCGCGAGCTACGTGCTTGTGCAGGGCGAGTGGTACACGCAACAGGTGTCCGGCACCACCATGGGCCCGGGCTTCGAGAAGATGCAGGAGGAGCATCCCGACGAAGTGGTCTTCAACGGCGCCGCGTTCCAGTACCGCGACCACCCGCTCCCGGTGACCGCGGGCGAGCGGGTACGGCTGTATGTCGTCGATGCCGGCCCGAACCTGTGGACGTCGTTCCACGTGATCGGCGCGATCTTCGATGCGGTCTATCCCGATGGCGATCCGGCGCACGCGCTGACCGGCGTGTCCACCTACACGATCGGGCCTGGCGCCGGCGCGATCTTCGACCTGATACTTCCGGAGCCCGGCGAATATCCGTTCGTCGACCACGACATGGCGCACGCGGGCAAGGGCGCCATCGGCATCCTCGACGCCCGCGGTCCCAACGGCGAAGCGCCCGCCAAGCCGCAGATCACGTCCGCGCCCGCGTCCGCGGCACCCGCGGTGGCGACTCCCGCGGCAGCGCCGGCGGGCCCGTACAAGTTCGATGCCGCCAAGGGCGCCGAGTTGTACGGTGCGCGCTGCGCCGCCTGCCACCAGCCGACCGGCATGGGCATACCGGGTGCGTTCCCGCCACTCAAGGGCAACGTCGCGGTGCTCGATGCAGACCCCGCCAAGCAGATCGACACGATCCTGCATGGTCTGCAAGGCCAGGAGATCGGCGGCACCGTGTACCAGACGCCGATGCCGCCTTTCGGCAGCATGTTGAACGACGTCGAAATCGCCGACATCGTCAACCACGAACGTACTTCGTGGGGCAACCAGGCCAAGCAGGTGACCGCGGACGACGTCAAGGCGAGGCGCGCTGCAAGCGGAGGAGCGAAGCCGTAGACACTTCTTCGCCCTTCCTCCGCGCTACTTGGCGACAGGTCGCAGTCGCTGCGCCGCAAGCCATCTCCCGGCGCTGCGCGCCGCCCCCTTCCCTGGGAAGGGGGTGAGGGCCGCGCGCAGCGCGACGAGGAGGATTTCCTGACCGACGTCACTCACGACCCGGCATCACCGGGTGCACGATGGTCCACAACGCGACCACATACGCGAACACCACGACGTACGCAACCGCGAAAACCCACAGCGGCAGCGGCCAATAGACCGCCCGTTCGATCCACCCCGCGATCAGCGGTTGCGTGGTCGCGACGCCGGAGACCTCGCCCTGCCACACCGTCAGGAAACACGCGCGCCCCAGCACCGCCTGCAGCGCCACGATCGCAAGGCACGCGACATGTGCGACGCGGAACCAGAAGTTGCGCACCCAACGCCAGCGGCGCCACGCACCGATCGGGATCAGCACGCAACCTGCAACGTTGAACGCGATGACCGCGAGGTGCAGGACGAGGATGGAGAGTGCGGCCATGTGGCGGGGTTTCCATTGAGACGCCGAATAACGTCACGCGTCAAAAAGCCATCCCTATCGTCGCGCTTCGCGCGCGTTCGCTTCGCTCCGCCCTTCGCCAGCGGAGGGGGAAGACCAGCTGCAAAATCAGCTTCGCTGTCCCCTCTCCCCTCGGGAGAGGGTGCCCGAAGGGCGGGTGAGGGTACGGGATCGCGAAAGCGGTGCATTTCGTGGTTCACGACGCGGAACCGCACCCTCATCCGGCACTTCGCGCGAAAGAAAAAAAGCGGCGTTTCACGCCCCCTTCTCCCGATGGGAGAAGGGAAACACCTCTCAACCGATCGTCACGAATTCCTCGGCGGCGGTCGGGTGTACCGCCACGGTGCTCCGGAAATCACCGTAGCGCGCGCCCATCCGTACCGCCACCGCGAAACCCTGCAGGATTTCATCCATGCCGGGGCCAATGCCGTGCAGCCCGACGATACGCTCGTCGTCGCCCGTGCACACCAGCTTCATCAGCATCCTGCCTTCGCGGCCGGCGAGCGCCCACAGCATCGGCGTGAAACGCGTCGTGTATGCCTTCACGTCGTCACCGAACTGCTCGCGGGCCTCGGCTTCGGACATTCCCACACTGCCGGCCGGCGGATGCGAGAACACCACCGTCGGGATGCAGCCGTAGTCGAGGCGCGAATGCGGCTGGCCGCCGAACAACCGGTCCGCGAGACGCCGGCCCGCCGCGATCGCGACCGGCGTCAGTGCGGGCTTGCCGTTGACGTCGCCGATCGCATACACGCCCGCCGCCGACGTGTTCTCGAAGGCATCGGTCGTGATGATGCCCTTGTCACCGGGCGCGATGCCGACCGCGTCGAGCTGCAAGTCCTCGCTGTTCACCAGCCGTCCGATCGCGCTGATCACGCAATCGAAGGGACCATGCCGCGCCTTGTCCGAACAGTCCAGCCACAGTGCGCCGGCATCGCGCGCGATGCCCTTCACGCCGCAGCCCTCCCGGTGCGAGATGCCCTGGATGCGCATCAGCATGCCGAGTTCCTCACCGATCGCGGAATCGAAGCGCGACAGCAAGCCGCCGCTGGTGATCAGTTCCACCTCGGCGCCGAGTGACCGCAGCACGCCGGCCAATTCCACGCCGATGTAACCGCCGCCGATGACGCCGACGCGCCGCGGCAGCTCGTCCAGCTCGAAGAAACCGTCCGAATCGGTGGCGAGCTCACCCCCCGGCAACTCCAGCGGACGCGGACGCGAGCCGGTCGCGATCACGATGTGCGGCGCTTCGTAGTCGATCCCGTCCGCACGCAATGCGTGCAGGCCGGTGAAGTGGGCGTACGCCGGCACCACGTCGATGCCGAGTTCGTGAAGGCGGTCCGCATACGACTGCCGCGCGCGCTGCACGTAGGCGTCGCGACGTGCGACGAACGCCTTCCAGTCGAGGGCGCCGGGGTCGACATCGAAGCCGACTGATTGCCCCAGCCGCTGCCCTTCCGCGAGCTCGGCCGCCAGCCACATCGCCTTCTTGGGCACGCAGCCGCGATTGACGCAGGTGCCGCCAAGCTCGTTCGGCTCGAACAAGGTGACCTTGGCGCCATGGGTCGCGGCACGGACGGCCGTGGCCACGCCACCCGATCCACCGCCCATCACCAGCAGATCCGACTGTTCCATCGAGTCCTCCCTTGTGCCGACGGAGCAAGGATGACGGAGCGCCATCTTGCCGTCGCATCATACATGCGTTACATTGCCATCACATCAGCGGCACGCCTCATGCCCCCGACCAAGACCGCCACGCTCAACCTGCGCATCGATCCTGCCATCAAGGAAGCGGCGCGCATCGCCGCGCTGCGCGATCATCGCAGCGTCGCCAACCTGATGGAGTTGCTGATCCGCAAGCACTGCCGGAAGGCCGGCATCGAGATTCCCACGCAGGCGGAATTGTTCGGGTCGAAGGAGACCGGCGATGCAGGTGAATGAGAAGACCTTCCGCGCACTGGTCGATGCCGGCGCGGTCCGGCGCGTCCGGATCATCGCCGATGGCGCGCGCTTCCACGTGGAGGCCGACACGCAGAACGGCACGCTGATCGCGAGCAACGGGCGCGGCATGCCGCGCACCTTCGGATCCCTCGACGCCACCGCGCGATGGATGCACCACCTCGGCCTCGGCAGCGCGCACCTCGACGTCAGCCGCTGGCAACCGGGGCAGCGCGGCCTCGCGGTGTAGAAGCCCATGACCGCCATCGCCACCCTCAAGACCCGCCATCGCGCCGTCCGTGACACCCAGCCGGATGCACTGCGCACGCGCATCCATCGCGCGCTGAGCTGGCTGGTGCGGGCCGAACGCGAGGCCGACGATCCCGACGCGCGCTTCCTGTTCCTGTGGATCGCCTTCAACGCGGCCTATGCCAGTGAGTTCGGATTCGAGCAGACCGAGCGCGAGCAGACCCGCCGCTTCATCGATACCCTGCTTCGCTGCGACACCCAGCATCGCCTGCAGGACACCTTGCTGCACGAATTCACCGGCTCCATCCGCAACCTGATCGAGAACCGCTTCGTCTTCGAGCCGTACTGGAAGGCCCTGCGCGACCACGACTCCAGCGGACAATGGGAAAAACAGTTCGCGGCCAGCAAGCGTGTCGCGCTGCGCGCGCTGCTCGACCACGACACCGCGACCGTGCTGTCGGTGGTGCTCGATCGCCTGTACGTGCTGCGCAACCAGCTCGTGCACGGCGGCGCCACCTGGCGCGGCCGCGCCAACCGCGCGCAGGTCAGGGACGGCGCGCGCATCATGGGTGCCATTGCGCCGGTGATCGTCGAGGTGATGATGGAAAGCGGCGGCGCCGAGTTCGGCGAGATCGCGTTTCCGTGGGTTGCCGATTGACGCGTATCGCGCAGGGCGGCATTGCCTGCCGCGACCTTGCGCCTTCCGGGCGGACGGCACTTTCTTGCTCGTCATGCCGGCGCAGGCCGGTATCCAGAAATCGCCTGGGGCCGCGACACAACCTCACTGGGCCCCGGCCTGCGCCGGAGCGACGAGGAAGGAGGCTGATCGGAAGGTCCCCACCAGCACAAGTCCGCTTGATTGCCTCCGTCCCCCTTTTCGTACGCGGGCATTGCGCCGCCAACGGCCGGTCACATCAGCCGATCCACCTCCGCGCGCTGCGCGTCATCCATCTGCCACTCGACCGCGCGCGCGTTGCCCTCGATCTGTTCCGGCTTGGTGGCACCGGCGATGACGCTCGCGACTTCCGGCCGCGCGAGCAGCCACGCGAACGCGAGTTCCAGCAGGCTGCGGCCATGGTCCCTGCACCACGCCTCGAGTCTTTCGACGCGATCCCAGTTGGCTTCGCTCTGGTAGCGGTCGCCGAGCTGCTTCCACTGCGCAAAACGGGAGTCCTCCGGCGCGTTCTTGTCGCGTTTGTACTTGCCGGTCAGCAAGCCGCTTGCCAGCGGGAAGTACGGCACCAGCGACAGGCCGTGCGCGTGCAGCGCCGGCAGCAACTCGGCTTCCGGCGCGCGCTCGACGAGGCTGTATTCGTTCTGCGCGCAGATGAAGCGATGGGTCCCAGACTCGTGCGCGATCCATTGCGCGTCGACCGTCTGCCAGGCGGCGAGATTGCAGGCGCCGATGTAGCGCACCTTGCCCGAACGCACGAGGTCATCCAGCGCGCGCAGGGTTTCTTCCATCGGCGTCAGCGGATCGGGCCAGTGCAGGTAGTAGACATCGATCCAGTCCGTCCCGAGCCGTGCGAGGCTCGCCTCGACCGCCTGCATGATGTAGCGCCGCGACGCATCGCGCCGCGCGCCCTCGCGCATGGGCGAGCCGAACTTGGTGGCGAGGATCACGTCCTTGCGTCGCTCGCCCAGGACCTTGCCGAGCAGGGTTTCCGAGCCACCCTTGTTGCCGTAGGAATCGGCGGTGTCGAAGAAGTTGACGCCGGCATCCAGCGCCGCAGCGACGACGGCGCGCGTGCCCTTCTCGTCCACCCGCCCACCAAAGTTGTTGCATCCGAGGCCCAGTTCGGAAACCTGCAGGCCCGACGGCCCCAGTGCACGCATCTTCATTGTCCGCTCCACGGCTGCCTTGCGAAGTGGCAAGCGTAGCGGGCCGCCGTTCATCGCCCCGTGAAGGGCGCACCGGCACCGCGCGAGCCGCTCAACCAGTTGCCTTGATCACGGTGAACGTGCCATCGCCTTCCAGGTACATCGCCTTGACCTGCTCGAGCTTCTCCAGGTTGTTCGCCCGCATCTTCGCTTCGACCTCCTCGCGGGTGACCAGCTCGCGACGCATGTTGCGATCGACCAGCCGGCCCTGCCGGACCAGCAGGATCGGCGGCGCCTCCGTCAAACGCGCCACCAACCTGGAATTCACGCCGGCCCAGTCGAGCAACAGGTTCCAGGCCGCCAGCGTGGCGATCAGCAGGCCGCCGTCGCCGATCGTGTGGCCGTTGCCGATCATCGCGTTCTGGGCGGCATCGCCGAGCAACACCACGAACAGGATGCCGGAGATGCCCGCCGAGCCCGTGTCACGGCGCAGGACGAAACGCAGCAGCAGGAACAGGAACCAGTACATGAGCGTGCCACGGATGAAGACCTCCAGCGGCGACATGCTGAAACTCAGGAAGTTGCTGACGTCGAGGGCGTTCATTGCGTCTCCTTGGGGGTCAAGCCGCCGTCGGGCGGACCGGCCGATATGCTACCGATTGCCACGGTGGAATAGCGGGTGGAAAGGTCTTCGCACGGAAGGTCGAATCCGGTCGGTCATCGCGGTTCGCACTCTCCCATCCCGCGCCAGCGTGGGGCTTAGCCCGGGCGTCGCCCCGGCTCGACCCAACTCGCGTTGTCGATTCGGGCCGGCCTCGTTCGTCGCAATGTCGGTCGGGCCGAGCGCTCATTTCGAAGGGCATGGCCCGTGTTCGACCCAACCCAAAAAACCTGGCCGGTTTCCCGCCACCACCGACACGAGGAACGAGACATGCCCACACCGAGCGCGACGCGCAAAATGGCGGTTTGCCTGTGGTTCGACGGCAATGCCGAGGAAGCCGCGAATTTTTACGCCAGCACGTTCCCCGATTCCCACCTCGACGCGGTGCACCGCGCGCCGGGCGACTATCCGTCAGGCAAACAGGGCAACGTGATCACGGTGGAATTCACGGTGCTCGGCGTGCCGTTCCTCGGGTTGAACGGCGGTCCGCAGTTCCACTTCGACGAGGCGGTTTCCTTCCAGGTCTACACGCACGACCAGGCCGAGACCGACCGCTACTGGAACGCGATTACCGGCAACGGCGGCTCGGAAAGCGAATGCGGTTGGTGCAAGGACCGGTACGGCCTGTCCTGGCAGATCACCCCGCGCGCCTTGATGGACGCGGTGACCGATTCCGATCCCGCCGCCGCCAAGCGCGCATTCGACGCCATGATGACGATGCGGAAGATCGACATCGCCACCATCGAAGCCGCGCGTAAAGGCTGAGTGCTTTCTGCGAAGCCCGGCATTCCCGGCTCCATGTTGGGCTTCGCCCGGGCAATGCCCGGGCTCGAGCCAACCGACATGGCAATGCGGTCCAGCAACGTAGCCCGGATGCAGCGCAGCGGAATCCGGGAATGAAGGCGAAGTGCCCCCGGATTCCGTTTCACTCCATCCGGGCTACCGGCTGAGCGTTGGCGACCTCTGCGCTGGTTCATAGGGTCTACATGGCAATGCGGTCCAGCGA
Organism: Rhodanobacteraceae bacterium; assembly: GCA_035700365.1. Taxonomy (GTDB): domain Bacteria; phylum Pseudomonadota; class Gammaproteobacteria; order Xanthomonadales; family Rhodanobacteraceae; genus 66-474. Next base: position 16,810 of record DASSOQ010000072.1, read on the forward strand.
TCTGCGATCCCATTGCGCGAGATCCGCGGCGCGCGCGTACGTGCTGTTGATGAAGGCGTGGATCACGTCGTCGGGCGACTCGGCCTGCCGCACCACTTCGTAGGGCAGGATGAACTCGTTGAGCTCGCGGTGGTAATAGGCCGCATCCGGCGACACGGGCGCCTCCTTCAACCCGGCCGGTTCGGGAACCGCGTACGCGTAGAACGCCGGCTCCAGCACGGGTCCGCTGCCCGGCCAGAAACCGTGGCTGATCACCTCGTGCGAATACGCGTCGCGCTCGAATGCCGGACCGTCGCGGGGTGGCGCACGCCGGCCGGAAAACCGCGTAACCGCAATGTCGAAACTGCCCCAGAAGAAATTGACCGGGCTGCACTTGCCGACGAACGCGCATTGGGAATCGGTGAACACGCGATCCACCTGCACCAGGATCCGCCAGAACCGGTTCGCATATTCGGGATCGTAGCTGTGATGTCGCGTATCCCGGTCCAACCGGATCGGCTCGGGCAATTCCGTGGAAGTCGGATGGATCTTCACGGGCAGGCGCATGGCATCCAGCGTCGCCAGCAAATCGCGGTAGAACTCCGCGACGCTGCGCGGTCCCAGTGCCAGTTCGCGCGTCTCGCCATCCGATGCGCGAACCCGCAAGCGGTGGTCGATGAAATCGAACTGGATCGTGAAAGTTCGCTCGCCGTGCGGAAGCGGCCGGGCTGTCAGCCCGCGTGGCGTGACGCGCAGGGCCACCGCCCAGGAGTGATTGAGCGGTGCGGCACGCGCCAGCGCGATCTTGCCGACCACCTGTGACCACAGATGCAGGGTCGCGTAGGTGTCCTTCCACGCGTCGTATGGCAGCGCGGGCCAGCGGCAATCGTCGTCCGTTCTCATGTGGGCGGGCCTCGCTGCGCGGGACCGAACCATCATAGTCGCATGACGGAATTTACCGCGCAGGCTGGGCCGAGCATTTTCCGCGAGCCCAAGGGTCCCGTCCCGTTGGGGCTTCGCCCCGGGCAAGCCCGGGCTCAGCCCCGACCTACGGCGAGCGCTCGCCCGAGGTTGACTCCACGATTCCCGGCGTTCACACCGGCAGCCGCCGTACTTGTCGCATGCCGCTTCCGCTGCAATGCCGGACCGCTATGCTCCGGCTCGACCCTTCGGGAGCAACCCGCCATGTTCAAAGGCACCTTCTTCGTCCTGCGCATCGCCGTCGCCTGGGTGCTGCTGTTCATCGCGCTGTTGATCGTGCTGTCCAACACGATCGGCATCGGTGGCGTTTCGGGACCGCTCGTGCTGGTGGCGTTCATCCTCGGGGCGCTGGTGATCGCCGGCGCGGTGTCGCACGTGCGCCGGGTTCGCCTGATCGCCGGCCGCGTGGACGAGGGCACCCTGCGCAACCGCCAGCGGCGGCAGATCGAGATCCCGTTCGAGGCCGGCGAAGCTTTCGACATGCTCGACGCAGCCGTCCGCGAGCTGCCGCGCAGCCAGGAAATCGAAAGCGCGCGCGACAGCCTGCAATTGCGCGCCAAGGTCGAGCGGCCGCATGTGTACGGGCGCAGCCGCCTCGCGCGTCTGAACCCGGCCAACTGGTTCGGCAGCTTGCGCAACCAGGTGACCGCCACCATCACGCCCGGCGACGGCACCGGCAGCGTCACCCTGATCTGCGAACCGGAAGCCGGCGCGTGGGCCGACTGGTTCCGCGTCGATGACGGCACCAACTTCGACAACGCCGAGGCAATTACCCGTGCGATCGCGCGGCGCATCGCCGAGCGCCGGCGCAACGAACAACGCGCCGCCGAGCAGACTGCGACGGAAAAGGAACTCTCGGTCGCGCGCCTCAACCTGCTGCACGCGCAGATCGAGCCGCACTTCCTTTACAACACCCTGGCCAATGCGCAGTTGCTGACGCGCAGCGAACCGCAGCAGGCCGATCGCATGCTCGGACACCTGATCCAGTACCTGCGGCATTCGCTGCCCAGCACGGACGGCGCGATGTCCACGCTCGGCGACGAGCTGGAGCGCACCCGCGCCTACCTCGAGATCCTGCGCATCCGCATGGGACCGCGGCTGGCGCTGGAAGTGGACGTGCCGGACGCGCTGCGCGCGATCCAGATGCCGTCGATGATGCTGCAGACGCTGGTCGAGAACGCGATCAAGCATGGCCTCGAACCCAAGCCCGGCGGCGGCACGGTGTGGCTGCTCGCACGCCGCGACGACGATCGCGTCGCGGTCACCGTCGCCGACGACGGACTCGGCTTCGGCATGGCGGGCGGCGGCACCGGCATCGGCCTGAAGAACGTGCGCGAACGCCTGCGCCTGATCTATGGCGAGCGCGCCACGCTGTCGGTGGTCGCCAATGCGCCGGAAGGCGTGGCCGCCACCATCACCGTGCCGGCGGTGCCGGCCGTGCAGACCGTCGAACCCGAGGCGGTGACGCCATGATCAAGGCCGTGATCGCCGAAGACGAGGACCTGCTGCGGCGCGAGCTCAACCGCCAGCTCGCCACCGCGTGGCCGGAACTCGAGATGGTCATCGAATGCCAGGACGGCGCCGCGGCGATCGAGGCGATCGCCGAGCACCGCCCCGACGCCGCCTTCCTCGACATCCGCATGCCCGGTTTGAGCGGCCTCGACGTCGCCGCCGCCGCCGCCGAGAGCAGCCCCGAAACCCAGGTCGTGTTCACCACCGCCTACGACCAGTACGCCATCGCCGCCTTCGAACGCGGCGCGATCGACTACCTGCTGAAGCCGATCCAGCCGGAACGCCTCGCCGCGGCGGTGCAGCGTCTCAAGGCCCGCGCGTCGCAAAGCCATTTCGACGCCGGCGCGCTCGCCGAACTGGTGCGCGAACTCGCCCGCGGACGCCAAGGCAAGGAGGCCCCGCCCCTGACCTGGATCACCGCCAGCAGCGGACGCGAAACGCGCCTGATGATGGTCGATGACGTGCTGTATTTCCATGCCGACAACAAATGCACCGTAGCCGTCACCGCCGAGGGCGAAGCCGTGCTGCGCAAGCCGCTGCGCGAGCTGATGGCCACGCTGGACCCGCAGGCCTTCCGCCAGATCCACCGCTCCACCATCGTCAACCTCAAGGCCATCGCCTCGATCGTGCGCGACGACAGCGGCCGCGGCAGCCTGCGCCTCAAGGGCCGCGACGAAACGCTGGCCGTGAGCGCGCCGTTCATGGCGCTGTTCCGGCCGCTGTGACGTTGCGCAACAAGCAAGGAGAACGCCATGACCAAGCTCGCCGCGTTGTTCTGGTTCGCCCTGTCGCTGTTCGGTTGCAATCCGCACGGTCAGACGGTCATCGTGCAGTCCAGCAGCAACGGCCAGCAGACCCTGCGCAGCGAAGTGGACATCGTGCACGGCATTGCCACTTTTCGCTGCGTTTCCAGCTCCAGCGGCGTGTGCCACTACGCCCTCTACGATGACCACTGCCGCGGCACCGCCGGATGCACGGGCAAACCGCTCCAGGCGTTCGGCCTGCCGGTCGGGCAACGGCTTGTCGACACCGGCCAGCCGCCGGGCTTCGTCCACTGCGTCGGCGTGAGCGCGGATACCACGCATGCCGAATGCGCGGGCGGCGACGCGCCGAGCAGTGTCGCCACGAGATGACGTCGCGAAAGATCGGTGTTTCGGAAGTCGCGGCTGCGAGGCGGCGATTTCCCGCTTGACTGCCTTCGTTCCCGGTTCCGGGTTGGTCATTCCGGCGCTGGGCCCCGGCGGCGCCGCCGAGCGATTACACGCGCCGAATCGAACCCGGATATTTCGCCACTTGCGCGTCCGCGGTGACAAGCGTCATGCCTTCCACGGCCGCTTGGGCTACCAGCATCCGATCGAATGGACCCCCGTGCAGGGCGGGCAACACGGCTACCGCCATCGCGTGGTCGCCGGTTATCGGGAGCTCTTCGTAACCGCTCTCCAGCAGTCCGCGGCGCAGCACGCCCGGATCGGCTTGAAAGTCGTCGCGCCCAAGGGCATTCTTGATCGCGATTTCCCACAGGCTAGCGGCGCTGAAGCACAGCGAATTGCGCGGATTCGCGATCAACTTGCGTGCCGCGGCCGGCAGTTTCTTCGGCTGACCCGCCGCCCACAACAACAGGTGGGTATCGAGCAGCAGCCTCATGCGCCGGAGCCAAACAGCGCGGCGATCTCCGCCGCTCCCATGCTGTCGAAATCATCGGGCACGCTGATCTCGCCTTCGAGGAAGCCGATGCGTTTGGGCGCTGCTGGCGCATCCAGCGCCACCACTTTCACCAGCGGCTTGCCGGCTTTCGCGATCACGAACGGCTTGCCCTTCACAGCCTCATCGACCAGTCTGGAAAGCTGGGTCTTGGCTTCATGGATATTGATGGTTTCCACTGGTATCACCAACGGATCTAGTCTTGTAAACTTAGTCTACCAGAGCCAACCCATCGGAGCGAACCCATGATTACCCTGCGTCCAGCAAGCGAACGCGGCCACGCCGAGCACGGCTGGCTGGAGTCCTGGCACAGCTTCTCGTTCGCCGATTACCACGATCCCGAGCACGTGCACTGGGGCCCGCTGCGCGTGATCAACGAAGACCGCGTGCAGCCGGGCCAGGGCTTCGGCACCCACAGCCATCGCGACATGGAGATCATCAGCTACGTGATCGATGGTGCACTCGGCCACAAGGACTCGATGGGCAACGGCGCGTCGATCGTCCCCGCCGAGGTGCAGCGCATGAGCGCGGGCAGCGGCGTCACCCATTCCGAGTACAACCACGACAGCAAGCGCCTGACCCACTTCCTGCAGATCTGGATCATCCCGAAGTTCACCGGCATCACGCCCAGCTACGAACAGAAGACATTCCCGGATTCCGAGAAACGCGGCCGCCTGCGGCTGGTGGCCAGCCCGAACGGCGCCGACGGTTCGGTCACCATCCACCAGGACGCGCGGATGTATTCCGGCCTGTTCGACGGCGACGAGACCGCCACCCTGCAGCTCGCGCCGGGCCGCCTCGGCTACGTCCACATGGTCAAGGGATCTGCAACGGTCAACGGACATGCCGTGTCCGCCGGGGATGCCCTGCTATACGCCGATGAGGACGCAGTGCGCATCGAGCACGGCAGCGGCGCCGAGTTGCTGGTGTTTGATTTGCCGCAGATGCGGTGAGGGCAGGAAAGCGAACGGGTACGCTGTGCTTCAATCTAGGCGAACGGTCGAGTGTCATCGGTGGGCATTCTGGACGACGCCTGGACGCGTGATGCTTCGGCATGCATCGCGGCAACGGCGCGATTGAGGCTGCGCGCGGGTACCACGCCCTTGTCGGCGAAGATGCCGGCGAGTTCGTCGTAGTACCACAGGGTGCCGTCGCGGCGACCTGTGAAGCGATCGAACAATGCGTCGCCCAGCAGGCGCAGGTCGGCGAGGATCGCGCGGGCATTGTGCAGTTTGTCGCAGGCCGAGACCAGCAGCGAGGGCGAATCGGCGGGCATTGCGCGGAGGTGCTGCATGTATTGAAGCTTGCGCTCGCGCCAGTTGGCGTACTTCGCGTGCGGCGTCCGCGCGGCCGCCTTGTGTTCGAAGCTGCCGTCGGTGCAATCGCGCACCATTGCCAACACCTCCGGACCGAACGCCGCGTCGATGCGGTCGGCGTATGCTTCGCCGCCGTCCTCGATGGTGTCGTGGAGCAGCGCGGCGATTGCCTGGTCTTCGCTGCCGCCATGTTCGAGCACCAGCGACGCCACGGCCATGGGGTGGGCGATGTAGGGAATGTCGGTACCCTTGCGCTTTTGCGTGCGATGGGCCTCGTGTGCCAGCGCGAGCGCACGAGCCAGGCGGTCTTGTTCGATCATGGTGTGTTCCCCCCTGTCGGACCTTCGCAATGTAGCGGGGGCGTGTCGCTTGGGCTGCGACAGCGATACGGCTACAGCGGCACCACGCCGGACATCTCCAGATCGAGGCCGCCATCGAGCAACAGTTCAACCTGGGTTATGCCAGCCGGCCCGGTCCCGAAGATCGCCACCCTTTGGCTGGTGGTCCCATCCCAGCATCCCAGGACCACGACGGGCCGTTTCCGCCCTTCCCAGTCCAGAGTGGCCAGTTCCGCACGGACGGTGTGACCCGGTTGGCGCATGGCTTCGGCCAATACATGCTCCACCATCATCAGCAGCATCGCCGCGAGCATGTTGCGGCCGCGGAAGGTCTGGATGCGCAACTTGGCGGGCGCGGCATCGGACCAGACCGGCATTGTCATCGTGGCATTCCGGGCGATCTTCAGATGCATGAAGGCCGCAAGGTCACAACGGTTCCACATGCGCGCAAAGGCTTCGGCGGCATCGCTTTCGCTCAGACTGATCTTGCTTGTCGTCACGGGATATCCCCTAAAGCCATCTCCAAGCTAGCGAGGCATCATCTCATTCGATGCGACATTCGCTTACGCAATTGCTTGCAAGGAGGTGTATCTCTGCGCGGGAGTGACGAGCAAGAGCAGCGAATTCCTGGCCCCGCAAGACGGCGCTCCGGAACCGGACCCTGATCCGGCTGCGCGCCGGATGACGCCAAACGTGGGCGGCGGGATTCACCCGGACAGAGTCCGGGTTGCTCCCCCCCCTACGCCTCTTCGCGAAGCTTTCCGCGGTGCTAGGCTCGACGTCTGATGAACGAGCCTGATCCCAAACCGCGCCCTCCCGAGAAACCGCTGCCTGGGGACTGTTGCGACAGTGGTTGCGATTCGTGCGTGTTCACGGTGTATGCCGAGGAACTGGAAGCCTACGCACAGCGACTGGCGAGCTGGCGCCAGCGGCACCCGGACGAACCGAGCGACGACTGAAATCGATCGCCGGACGGGAGTAGCCGCGCGACGGCGTATCCCGCCTTGCGTGCAAAAGCAAAACGACGGGGTGCGCTGCGCTCCTCTCGCCCTACTGCCCTACCGGCGCTCAGGCAAACGGGTCGCGCAACACGATGTTGGCGTCGCGGTCGGGGCCGGTGGAAACGATCGCGAGCGGGCAGCCGGCGAGTTCTTCGAGTGCGCGCAGATACGCGCGCGCGGCGGGCGGCAGCTTGTCCCACTCGGTGACTCCGTGGGTGGATTCGCTCCAGCCGGGAAATTCCAGGTACACCGGCGTGCACTCCTTCCAGCCTTCCGCATCCAGCGGCGCGTACTCGGTGCGCTTGCCGCGGTATTCGTAGGCGATGCACACCTTCAATTTCTCCATGCCGTCGAGCACGTCGAGCTTGGTGATGCACAGGCCGGTGATGCCGTTGATGAGCACCGCGCGCTTCAGCGCGACGATGTCCATCCAGCCGCAGCGGCGCGGCCGGCCCGTCGAGGCGCCGAATTCATCGCCGCGCTTGCGGATGCCTTCGCCGATGGCGTCGTCGAGTTCGGTCGGGAATGGGCCGCCGCCGACGCGCGTGGCGTAGGCCTTGGCGATGCCGAGTACGTAATCGATGTAGTCCGCGCCGACGCCGGCGCCGGCCAGCGCGCCGCCGGTCGTCGTGTTGCTTGAGGTGACGTACGGATAGGTGCCGTGGTCGATGTCGAGCAGCGCACCTTGCGCGCCTTCGAACAGCACGCGCTCGCCGTTGCGGCGCAGGTCGTGCAGGATGCCGGCGACGTCGGACTTCATCGGCTCGACGTATTCGCCGAAGGCAAGCGCTTCGTCCAGCGTCTGCTGGAAATCGACCGCTTCCGCCTTGAGGTATTTCGTGAGGACGAAGTTGTGGTAGTCCATCACCTCGCGCAGCTTTTCCGCCAGTTCCTTCGGATAGCTCAGGTCGGCGACGCGCACGCCGCGACGCGCGACCTTGTCTTCATACGCGGGGCCGATGCCGCGGCCGGTGGTGCCGATGGCGCCCGCGCCGGCGGCTTTCTCGCGCGCCTGGTCCACGGCGATGTGGTACGGCATGATCAACGGCGTCGCCGGAGAGATCTTGACTCGCGAGCGCACTTCCACGCCGTTGCCTTCGAGCTCGGCGATTTCCTTCTGCAGCGCCGCCGGCGAGAGCACCACGCCATTGCCGATCAGGCACAGCGCGCCCTCGCGCAGGATGCCCGACGGGATCAGGTGCAGGACGGTCTTCTTGCCCTTGATCACCAGCGTGTGGCCCGCGTTGTGGCCGCCCTGGAAGCGCACCACCGCACCGATGTCCTGCGTCAGCAGGTCGACGATCTTGCCCTTGCCTTCGTCGCCCCACTGGGCTCCGAGGATGACTACGCTTTGTCCCATTGTGTTCTCGCTTCGATGGTGCATTTCGACGTGGGCGACGATCGGTGACTAGGCTCGATCGTCCGATCTCGCCAAGTCACCCTGCCCTCGGCTCCTGACTGGGGCGCGCAGGATGACGACTGATTGTCCCATTACGCTCTCGCTTCGATGGTTCGTTACGTTTGAGGCGACGATCGTCGAGCTCCTCCCCCTTCAAGGGGAGGCTGGGAGGGGATGGGTTTGGCACCCCCATTCAACCGGACAGCCAACCCATCCCCACCCAACCCTCCCCTTGAAGGGGAGGGCTTCAAGACTCGGGCCGCGAGGTAATCTTCGTTCCAGCCCAACTTTTACTGCCTTATCGGCACGCGTGGAATTGCCGGCCGTTCAGTGCTGTCTCGGCGCAGCCCCCGCCGCCGCGCCTTCCTCGATCGCGCGCATGAAGGGTGAGTTCCGGTCCAGCACCACCACGGCGCCGCCGCCACTGAAGGACTCGCGCCAGGTTTGCAGGCTGCTCCAGTAGCGGAAGAACTGCGGATTCTTGGCCGATGCCGATGCGTAGATCTTCGCGGCTTCGGCGTCGCCCTCGCCACGCACCTCGGCGGCCTGCCTGGCGGCTGCGGCAACGATTTTCTGGTCGGCGGCGTCGCCCTTGGCGCGGATGGCCGCCGCAGCGGCTTCGCCGCGGTCGCGTACTTCGCCGGCCTGCGCCCTGGCTTCGGCGCCCATGCGCTTGTAGACGGATTTCAGGGCGTCGTCCGGCGGCAACACGCGCTCGACCCCGATGTCCAGGATCGTGACGCCGAGGCGCTCGCGAAGGTCGCCGCTCACTGCTTCGCGCAGCCCCTGGTCGATCGGGCCGCCATCGACGGCCAGCAATTCCGCCTGGCTGTGCCGCGCGGTTTCCGCGCGCAGGGCCGCGCGCACCACCGGCGTCATCTGCTGGGTCACCTGCAGGTCGTCGCCGCTCGTCGCCTTGAACCAGGCCTCGGGATCGGCAACCTGCCAGCGCACGAAGAAACCGACGCGCACCGGGTCGCCGTCCTCGGTCTTGTAGTCCTCGGGCTCGGAGCGCATCACGATGGCGCGGGTGTCGTAGGTCGTCACGTCCTCGACGAACGGCAGCTTGAAGTGCAGCCCGGGACCGATGTCGCTGGCCTCGATGTGGCCGAACCGGGTCAGCAGCGCCGCATGGCCCTGGCCCACCACGTAGATGCCATTGGCGCCCAGCAACGCCAGCAGGATGACGATGACCGGAATCGCGTACTTCATGCCTCGCCTCCGCGTACGCCCGGGCCGGACGTCACCGGCGGCGTGGAGGATCCTGCCGCCGCAGGGGCCGATGCCGGGGACGCTGGCGCGCTGGAGCCCGCCGCAGCCGGCGCGCCGCCGTTCGCGGACTGCGGCTGGTGCGGCGGAAACTGCACGATCACGCTGCCGGTACCGGTATTCACGACCACGCGGTTGTTGGCCAGCACGTCGTGCATCGCCTGCAGCCACAGCCGGTGACTGGTGACCTGCGGAGCCGCGCGGTACTGGGTGAGGATCTGGTCGAATCGCGCGACGTCCGAATGCGCTTCGGCGATCGTCGTGCTGCGATAGCTTTCGGCACTTGCCTTCAGCGAGGCTGCCTGGGCGGCGGCTTCGACCTTGTGGCGGCTGACGTCGGCGTGCGCGGTGGCTACGGCGGCCTTGGCGTCTTCATGGGCCTTGGCGATGTCGTCGAAGGCTTGCTTCACCTCGGCCGGGACGCCGACGTTCTGGATGCCGACGGCGCTGAGCGTGATGCCGAGGTCGGCCTGCGCCAGCGCCGCCTGCAGGCGGCTGCGGATCGCATCGTCGAGTTTGTCGTCGCTCCGCGTCATCAACTCGCCGAGGTCGTGCGAACCGACCACCGCGCGCACGGCGATGGTCGCCGCGTTGCGTGCGGTCTCTTCCGCGTCGCGCGAAGAGAACAGGAACTTGCGGGCGTCGGCGATCTTGTACTGGACGTAATAGTCCACCATAGCGAGCTGGCCATCGGCGGTCAGCAGCCGCACGTCGTCGCTCAGGGTGCGGGTGCGGCCGAGGTCGACAACCCGCACGCGATCGACCGGCACCGGGATGTGGAAATGCAGGCCCGGTTGCAACACGCCCTCGAGCCGGCCGAAGCGCAGCAACACGCCGACCTGCTGGTTGCCGACCATCGTCCAGCCGCCGATCGCGAACCACAGCACCAGCGCGAGCACCACCAATGCGATGGCGCTGAGCGGACCGTGGCCGAACGGCCCGAGGGAACGCCGCGCTTTGCGCAGCCACGCCTCGAGATCCGGGCCGCCATTGCCGCCGCCACCCGGGCGCGGGCCCCACGGCTCGCGGCCCCGGGGTTCACGCGGTTTTTCGCCGGGCTCCTTCCAGGGCATGGTTCAACACTCTCGGATTGCGGATCGCGCGCCGCGGTCGGCGCAAACGTTGCAGTTTACCAGAGCGCGGTCGCGCGCACGGTCTGCGGCGGAGGCCGGAATCCAGCTTTTGCCTCGAGGGTCGACGAGCTGGATTCCGGGTTCTGGCCGCAGAAAACGCGCGCAGCCCCGGAATGACGATTTCACATGAATGCACGCGCGAGCATGGGCGCCGCGGACGTCGTCAGGCCGCGTCGAGCCAGTCGCGGAACAGCCTTGCGTCGTCGCCGCGGACGTCGCCGGCCAGCGGCAGCAGCAGCTCGCGCGGAAAATCGATATCGAGCCGCCAGCCTTCGTCGTCGTAATGCTCGGACTTCACGGCGCCGATCTCGATCAAGCGCGCCCGCAACCGGCCCGCACGCGGCGGCAGCCGCAATTCCGCGTGGACCCGGGAACCCGCCAGCCGTTCACCGATCGCCTGCTTCAGGAGGTCGAGGCCTTCGCCGGTCGCGGCGGACAGCCACACCGCGCGCGGCGCCGCGTCCTTGTCGCGGTCGATGCGCGGCAACGCGGCGCGCGGCGCGCGGTCACCATCGACGGCTTCCCGGTCTTCGGGCACATCGCCACGCAACAGATCGATCTTGTTGAACACCATCAACTGCGGCACGTCGCCCGCGCCGATTTCATCCAGCACGCCATCGACGACCTCGGCCAGCAGGTCGCGTTCGGGATCGGCCGCGTCGGTGACGTGCAGCAGCAGGTCGGCGTCGCGCGCTTCCGACAGGGTCGCGCGGAACGCCGCCACCAGGTCGTGCGGCAGCTCGCGGATGAAGCCAACGGTATCGGCCAGCACCGCCGGGCCGCTCGCGAGATCCTCGAGCTTGCGAACCGTCGGATCCAGGGTCGCGAACAGGCGGTTTGCGGCGAACACTTCGCCGCGGGTGATCGCGTTGAACAAGGTCGACTTGCCGGCGTTGGTATAGCCGACAAGCGCGATCCTCGGCAGCGTGTTGCGCAGGCGCGCGCGCCGTTGCTGGGCGCGCTGCACGCCGATCCGGTCGATGCGTTTCTGCAGTTGCTCGACGCGTTTCTGCAGCAGACGGCGGTCGGTTTCGAGCTGGGTTTCGCCTGGACCGCGCAGGCCGATCGAACCGCCGCGCTGGCGCTCGAGATGGGTCCAGCCGCGCACCAGACGCGTCGCCATGTGCTTGAGCTGGGCCAGTTCGACTTCCAGCTTGCCTTCGTGCGAGTGGGCGCGCTGCGCGAAGATGTCGAGGATCAGCGCCGCGCGATCGACGACCCGCGCCGACAGGTGCTTTTCGAGGTTGCGTTCCTGCACCGGCGTGAGCGCGTGGTCGACCAGCACGAGGTCGGCGCCGAGTTCGCGCGCAGCCGCCTGGACTTCATCGGCCTTGCCGGTGCCGATGTAGAACTTCGGGTTCGGCGTGTCGACGCGCGCACGGACGCTGCCGAGGATTTCCGCCCCGGCCGACCGGGCGAGTTCGGTGAATTCCCGCACGCGGCGCGCGTCGAGGCGGTTGCCGGAATGCGGCAACACCAGCAACGCACGTTCGCCTTTCCTTTCGCGTTCGAACAGGGCCGTCAATCCTGCGCCGGTGGCTTGGCGTCATCGTCCTTGGTATCGGTCGCCGCCGCTTCGTCGCCACCCACCTTGACTGCGCGGCTGGGTACGACGGTCGAAATGGCGTGCTTGTACACCATCTGGCTGACCTGGTTGCGCAACAGCACCACGAATTGGTCGAACGATTCGATCACGCCCTGCAGCTTGATGCCGTTGACGAGGTAGATCGCCACCGGAATGCGCTCGCGGCGCAGGGCATTCAAGAACGGATCCTGCAACGACTGGCTTTTTGACATTGTTATGGCCTTCCGATCCGGGTCGCAGCAAACCTCTCCCTGCCTTGCGATGTTAGCGCAAATCGCTCTGGCTGGCCCGCCTCATGCGGTTGCCGGGCCCAGAAACAGCGCGATCGCATCGGACAGCGCGCCGAGACAGCCGGGCCGGAACGGATCGAAAACCCGTGCGTCCAGTCCGCTCCGCAACCAAGTCGTCTGGCGCTTGGCCAATTGCCGGGTGGCGTGGATCGCCCGCGCCCGGAATTCCCCGGCATCGAACGCACCTTCGAGATGCTGCCACGCCTGCCGGTACCCGACCGCGCGCATCGCCGGCAGGTCGGCCGTGAGATCCCCGCGTTCGCGCAGGCGCCGCACCTCGTCGAGGAACCCCGCCGCGAGCATCGCGTCGAAGCGTGCGGCGATGCGCTCGCGCAGGATCCCGCGGTCGGGCAGCAACGCGAGCTTCAGGACGCGATACGGGAGGCGCTCCGGCAGTGCGCGACCGGCATGCAATTCGCTCAATCGGCGGCCCGAGAGTTCGATCGCCTCCAGGGCACGCTGGACGCGCTGGGCGTCGTTCGGGCGGATGCGCGCGGCGGCCTCGGGATCGCGCTCGGCCAGACGCGCGTGCAGCGCCGGCCAGCCGGCGTCCGCCGCCTCCCGGCACAGGCGGTCACGCAATTCCGGGTTGGCCGCGGGCATCGGCGACAGCCCCCGCTCGAGCGCGCGGAAATACAGCCCGGTGCCGCCGACCAGCAGCGGCACCTTGCCGCGTGCGGCGATCGCCTGCATCACCCGCAAGGCGTCGTCGCGGAACACAGCGGCCGAATACGGTTCGGCCGGATCGCGGACATCGATCAAGGCGTGCGGATGACGCGCCAGCGTCGCCGCGTCCGGCTTGGCCGCACCGATGTCGAGGCCCCGATAGACCAGCGCGGAATCGACGCTCACCAGTTCGACCGGAAAGCGTTCGGCGAGCGCGCAGGCCAGTTCGGTCTTGCCGGCCGCGGTCGGACCCATCAGGAAGATCGCGGGCGGACGCTGGTCGCTGGCGCGGTCGGCGGATGGCATCGACGGATTGTACGGTGCGGCGCAAGGCGCGCGCCTATAATGAAGCGATTGACGCCACTCAGGGGCATGCCATGCCGAACATGATGCGCGCACTGGTCAAGCGCGACGCCGCCAAGGGCATCTGGATGGAAGAGGTGCCGGTGCCCGAATACGGCCACAACGACGTGCTGATCGAGGTCGACAAGACCGCGATCTGCGGCACCGACCTGCACATCTACAACTGGGACGAATGGGCGCAGCGCGTCATCAAGCCGGGGCTCGTGATCGGCCACGAATTCGTGGGCCGGATCGCCGCGGTGGGCGACGAGGTGCGCGGCTATCGCGTCGGCCAGCGGGTGTCCGCCGAGGGCCACATCACCTGCGGCATGTGCCGCAACTGCCGCGCCGGACGGCCGCACCTGTGCCCCCACACGGTGGGGATCGGCGTCAACCGCAACGGCGCCTTCGCGCAATACGTCGCGATGCCGGCCAGCAACCTGTGGCCGATTCCCGACCAGATCCCGTCGTCACTCGCCGCGTTCTTCGATCCCTACGGCAACGCCGCGCACTGCGCGCTGGAGTACGACCTGGTCGGCGAGGACGTGTTGATCACGGGCGCGGGGCCGATCGGCATCATCGCGGCCGGCATCGCGCGCCACGTCGGCGCGCGCAATGTCGTGGTCACCGACGTCAACGATTACCGCCTGCGGCTTGCGGCCGACATGGGGGCGACGCGGGTCGTCAACGTGTCCAAGCAGCCGTTGCACGAGGTGATTTCGGAGCTGCAGATGGAAGGCTTCGACGTAGGCCTCGAGATGAGCGGCAACATCCGCGCCTTCAACGACATGCTGGAGGTGATGTACCACGGCGGCAAGGTCGCGCTGCTCGGCATCCTGCCGAACGGCGCCGGCATCGACTGGGACAAGGTGATCTTCAAGGGCCTCACGCTGCACGGCATCTACGGCCGGCGGATGTACGAAACCTGGTACAAGATGACGCAGATGCTGCTTTCGGGTTTCCCGCTCCACAAGGTGCTCACGCACCAGGTCGCCGTCGACGATTTCCAGCAGGGCTTCGACCTGATGGCGTCGGGGCAGTGCGGGAAGGTGGTGTGTAGTTGGAACTAGCCGGGACCCGGGACCCGAAACCGGGGACCTCCATAAAACCTGTCGTCATTCCGGATGCGGCGCAGCCGCGATCGCCCGCAAACGGCGCGTGCAGCCGCGGAATGACGTCGATATTGTCATTCGAGGCACCACCATGACCTACGCCGCACAAGAACGACTCCGCGAAGAACTCGAAACCATCCGCGACTCGGGGCTCTACAAGGACGAGCGGATCATCGTGTCGCCGCAGTCGGCGGAGATCACGCTGGCCGACGGGCGCCGGGTGCTGAACTTCTGCGCCAACAATTACCTCGGACTCGCCGACCACCCGCGCCTGATCGAGGCGGCGAAGAAGGCACTCGACACCCACGGCTTCGGCATGGCCTCGGTGCGTTTCATCTGCGGCACCCAGGACCTGCACAAGCAGCTCGAGCACGACATCGCGAAGTTCTTCGGCACCGACGACGCGATCCTGTACGCCGCGTGCTTCGACGCCAACGGCGGCTTGTTCGAACCGCTGCTGGGCGACCAGGACGCGATCATTTCCGACGCGCTGAACCATGCCTCGATCATCGACGGCATCCGCCTGTGCAAGGCCAGGCGCTACCGCTACGCCAACGGTGACATCGCCGATCTCGAAAAGCAGTTGCAGGCTGCCGACGCCGCGGGTGCACGCACCAAGCTCATTTCATCGGACGGCGTGTTCTCGATGGACGGCGTGGTGGCGCCGCTGGACCAGATCACCGCGCTGGCAAAGAAGTACAACGCGCTGGTGCACATCGACGAATGCCATGCAACCGGCTTCCTCGGCAAGACCGGGCGCGGCTCGGCCGAAGTGCACGGCGTGATGGACAGGATCGACATCTTCACCGGCACGCTCGGCAAGGCGCTGGGCGGCGCGGTCGGCGGCTTCACCACCGGCCGCAAGGAAATCATCGACATGCTGCGGCAGCGCTCGCGGCCGTACCTGTTTTCCAATTCGCTGCCGCCGGCGCTGATCGCCGCGTCGATCGAGGTGCTGAAGATGCTGGACGAGGCCGGCGAGCTTCGCGAGAAGCTCGCGGAGAACACCCGGTATTTCCGCGATGCGATGACGAAGACGGGCTTCGAAATCAAGCCCGGCAATCATCCGATCGTGCCGGTGATGACCCACGACGCCAAGCTCGCGCAGGCGATGGCGGCGGGACTGCTGGACGAAGGCATCTATGCGATCGGGTTTTTCTTCCCGGTGGTACCACAGGGACAGGCGCGCATTCGCACCCAGATGTGCGCGGCGCATACCCGCGAGCACCTCGACCGCGCGATCGCCGCGTTCACCAAGGTCGGCCGCGACGTCGGGTTGTTGAAGGCGTGACGTGAACTGACACGCGACCGGATCGTCGCGCGACGCGTACCCTTTTAGGTTGGCTTGACTCCGGATTGATCCGGAGGAAGCCCGCCATGGGCACGTGGTCGCATCGTTGGGCTTCTTCCGGGCGGAGCCCGGGATCACCCCAACCTGCGAAAGCCCATCCCATCCAAGCCGCACCTCGAACCCAACCTCGGAAAGCCGGCGCATACCCGCCTGCGTGCTACTTCGTTTGCAGTGCGACCTTGTCGATCGCCCACAAGCCGTCGCGGGGATCGCCGGTGGCGAAGAGACACAGGGCATGGCGGCCGCTGGTCGCGGGGATCTCCGCGGTGAGCGTCGTCTGCAGCTTCGTCCGTGTGGCTTGCGCGAGCGGCATGCTCGCCAGCAGCGGACCGTCGCAGGCATCGAGGTGGACCTGCAGCTCGCCGGCGGCACTCGCCTTCTGGCGCACCACGACCTTTGCGTTGTCGGTCCACAACTGGAAATTCCACGGCAGGTTGCCGATGGTGGCGGCGATCCCTCGCACGCCGTCGAGCGGCGCGTCCTTCCACAGCCAACACATGTTCTCGATATCGACCTTGTACACCGGGCGCGGACCGTGCAGCGGACGGTCGTCTTCCAGCCGCAACACGAGCTGATCCTTGCAGGTGTCGAGCTGGTCGCTGTTGCGCGTCAGCAGCGCCTGCGCGTCGACGGAATGCATGCGCGGCGCGGCCAATCGGAGCCGGCCCGCGAAAGTGGCTGCGCGCAGTTCGGTCGGATTCTTCGCCGGAAACGACAATGGCTGCGTGTAGCTCGACGAACCAGCGTTCGGGGTACTGCCGTCGACGGTGTACCGGATCGTGCCGAAATCCACCTGGTTCGACAGCGCGACATCGATGGTGTTGCCGGCACCTCCCGACAACGCGAACGCCGGCGCGAATGCGCTGTCGGCATACGCGATCCCGAGCGCGCGATAGCGCGCGAGTTCCGCCGGCATTCGTTCGAGGAACCCTTGCCAGTCGTGGGTGGCGGCGGGCGACCACGCGACTTCCGCCAGTGCGGCGATGCGCGGAAACACCGCGTGCTGGACCCGCGCGAAGGTCGGCATGTACTCGGTCCAAAGGTTCGCCTGCACGCCGAGGATGTGGCTTTCCTGGGCCTTGGTCGCGGCCGGCGGTACCGGGTCGTAGTCGTACACGTCCTGGAGCGATTCGACCGCCGGCCGCCCCGGCGGCTCGTCGTGGAGGTCCGACTGGTAATGGTCGAGGTACAAGGTCGGCGATGAGGCCATCACGACGTCATGGCCCAGCTCGATGGCCTGCAGTGCATCCTCGGGTTCGTGCCACGACATCACGGCGGCCGACTCCGGAATCTTGCCTTCGAGGATCTCGTCCCAGCCGATGGCCGTGCGCCCGTGTCGTGCGAGGTCATTCGCGACCTGGGTGGTGAACCAGCCCTGCAGCGCATTCATGTCCTTCAATCCGAGCCGCTTCAGGTGCGCGCGCACGTCGGGCGATGCCTGCCACTGGTCCTTGGCCGCCTCGTCGCCGCCGATGTGGATGTATTTCGAGGGGAACAGCGCCATGACCTCGTCCATGACGTCGTACACGAACTGCAAGGTGCGGGCGTCCGGTTTCAGCAGCCAGGTGTTGATGCCCCAGTCGGTGGACACCGGTGGACGCCTGCCAGTAACCCCGAGCCACGGGTAGGCCGCGATCGCGGCCTGCGAGTGTCCGGGGATGTCGATTTCCGGGACGATCGTGATGAAGCGGTCGGCCGCATGGCGCACGATCGCGCGCACGTCGGCCTCGGTGTAGAACCCGCAGTACGGCTTGTGGGGCGAGCCCGTCAGCGCCGCATCCGGTCCGACGGCCTTGCGGCAGGCTCCGATCCTGGTGAGTTCGGGATACTTCGGAACCTCGAGGCGCCAGCCCTGGTCGTCGGTCAGGTGCCAGTGCAGCACGTTCAGCTTGTGCAGCGACATCCAGTCGATCAACTTCTCGATGTCGGCGACGCTCTGGAAATGGCGCGCGGAGTCGAGCATCAGGCCGCGCCACCGGAAGCGTGGATGGTCGACGATGGTTCCGTTCGGAACATGCGCCGCGCCGCCGCGGTCGCCATCCGGTGTCAGCAGCTGCCACGCCGTGACGCCGCCGTAGAACAGGCCACGCGGCGCACGCGCCACGACTTCGATGCGGCCACCCCCGACCGCGATGCGGTAACCGGCATCGCCATCGACATCGGCGTGCGAAGCGAGCCGGAACACGATCGCCGGCGATCGGCGCTCCGCTTGCGTCTCCACGCGCAGGTGCAAGCCGCGCGTATCGGCCACCAGCGCCGCGAAGCGCTGCACGATGGCGAGCGCCCGTGGGTCGCCCGCGGCCTGCACCAGCACGCGATCGCCATCGCGCACCGTGACCTGCCCCTGCCCCGCGGGATGCAGTCCGGTCGGTCGGGGCATCAGCGACCACGCAGCCACCGGTGCCGCGGCGCTGGCCAGCGGTACCGCGACGAGGAACAGCAGACAGCCGACAACCCTGCGCATGGCACCCTCACCTGGCGATCACGGGACGTCGCAGACAAGCGCGAACCCGGCTCCGGAAAAAAAGACGGGCCGGAACACCATACCGGCCCGAACGCTGGAGAGCTTCCCGCCGCGGCTCACATCTTGAAATGCAGGGTGGCCATGTAGCGGCGGCCGTTGGTGTACTTGTTGAGCGGCATCGCCTTGGTGTCCTGGTACATCTCGTAGGACTCGTTCAACAGGTTGAGCGCCGCGAAGGTCACCGACCACTGGTCGCTGAAGGCCCATCCGAACGACGCGTCGAGCTCGGTGTAATCATCGACCGTCGCCGGTGCGGCACCCGCGACGTAGCCACCGGCCAGGTACTTGCTGCGCCAGTTGTAGGTGATGCGGCCGGTGAAAGGCCCCTTCTCGAAATACGGGCTGACCGTGACCGAATTCTTCGAGTTGTACGGCAGTGCGTAGCCGGCACGGGTGGTGCCGAGCGCGTAGGTGTAGTTCGCCACGAGGCCGAAGCCGCTGGTGCCGAACGGCTGCTGGTAGCTCACCGAAACGCCCTTGACCGCACCCGGACCGATGCCCGTCGGGATCGTCATCTGGTAATCGCAGAAGCCGTTGGCGTCGCAGTTGCCGAGCTTGCCCTCGTACAGGTTCGCGTAGGTGGCCGGATCGTTGTCGAAGATCGAGTTGAAGTTGCGCTGCGTGCTGGTGGCGGTCGAGATGTAGTTGAGGATGTGGTTGTAGAACGCGGTGAACGCCAGCACCGATTGCGGCGCGAAGTACCACTCGACCGAACCCGAATAGTTCAGCGACTTGTAGGGCTTGAGGTCCGGATTGCCGCCGCTGCCGGTCAGCACGCTGTCGTTGAGGAACTTGTTGCCGAGCATCTGGGTGTACGGCGCCCAGGCGATCACCTCGGCCCCGGCCAGGCGGTACACCACGTCGCTGCCGTTGTCGTAGACGAGGTTGAACGATGGGAGCACGTCGGTGTAGGAATGGCTGTCGGTCTGCCACCAGCTTGGATCGGGCGGCAGCACCGGCGTGGCGCTGCCGAGCACATAGGAACTCGAATCGATCTTGTTCTTGACGAAGCGCACGCCGACGTTGCCGCGCAGCGCGTCCGCGCCGAAGTTCAACTGGGCATACGCTTCTTCGGTCTTCTGTGCGAAGTCCCAGGTATTGTTGATGTAGCTCGCGGCATCGGCACCGTAGGGATCGTTCCAGTCGAGTGGGCTGCTGAGCACCCAGTTCAAGATGTTGTCGCGCGAGGACTGGATGTGGTGGCGCATGTCGGGCGAGAAGCCCGGGAAGGAGTTGTTGTCGAGGATGTCGGTGAGGCTGATGTCGCCGAGCTGGTCCATCTGGGCGGGATTCACCCCGCCGTACACGCGCAACTGCTCGCTGTGCTTGTCGTCCACGTAACGCACGCCGAACAGGAGCTGGTTGACGAAGCTGTTGAAGTCCACGTGGAAGTCGAGGCTGCCGTAGGTGGTCTTGGCGGTGAAAGGCGCGACGCCGGCGTTGCCGAACCAGCCACCGAACGCGCCCCAGTTGGCCGGATTCGCGGCCGCCGCGGAATCGTCGAAGTGGTCGCCGGTGTCGATGTCGAACGTGTAGCCACCGTGGTAGGCCGGCTCGATGAAGTACTGCGCCTCGTTGTTGTGGGCCTTGCTGATGCCGACCTGCGCCTGCATGCCCCAGGTGCCGCCGTTGTAGCCGGCATCCAGGTGCAGGTCCTTGGTGACGAGGCTCGAGACCCGCACCTGGTTGTCGATGTAGGTGTTGGTCGCGCCGCAGGTGCTGGTCGTGCCGTCGGCCCAGTTGACCACGTCACCCTCGCCGCACAGGTGTCCGCCGGTGATGAAGCCCGCGCCGTTCGAGGTCAGCGAGGTGATGTTGGTCGCGCCGGTCTGGCTGGCGAAACCGTACATCGACTGGTTCCAGTTGTTGAAGTTCTCCTTGATGTACATGCCGCTCAGCCCGAGGTCCCATTGCTCGTTCGGCTTCAACTCGAGGTTGACCAGCACCGAATCGCGCTTGCGGTTCTGCTGGAAATACGCGGCGTTGACTTCCTGCGGCATCAGGTCGGTCGGCCTGATGCTCCCGTCCGCGAGCTGGGCGGCCACGTTCGGATTGGCGGCGAACGCCGATACCGGCGAGTAGCCGAAGATCTCGCGGCCCTGGCGGTCGATCTTTTCCTCGTAGTGCGACGCGCCGATGTTGAAACCGAAGGTGTCGGTGTCGTTCCGCCAGTTGTAGAACAGCGAGGCATTCGGCTTGCCGCTGCCGGCCTGCTCGTTGTAGACCTCTCCGACCGACGCGCTGAACGTATTCGACTTCAGGTCCAGCGGCTTGCGGCTGTGGATGATGACCGTGCCGCCGAGGCTTCCCGAGGGGAGTCGCGCCTCGGAGGTCTTGTAGACCTCGATCTGGCCGACGATCCCCGGCGCGAGGATCGAGTAGTCGAAGCCCCGGTCCGGTGTCGCGCCGTACAGCCAGTCGACCTGCGCGATCGGATGCCCGTCGAGGAACGACAGGTTGAGGCTCGGATCGGTGCCGTTGATGCTGACGCGTTCGCCCTGGCCGAAGCGGCGGTCGATGGTGACGCCCGGCATCAGGGTCATCGCCTCGGCCACGTTGGTGTTGGGGAACTTGCCGATGTCCTCGGCGGTGACCACGTCCACCGTCGCGTCGGCGGCGCGCTTGGTCTGCAACGATTGCCAGAGGCTCGCGCGGATGCCCACCACCTGCACGGTCTGCAGTTGCTGCGCGTCCGTTTGCGACGAGGAGCCGGTCTGCTGATCCGTCGTCTGCGCCTGCTGCGGGTCGGTCGTGGTCTGGTCCTGCGCGGTGGCGCCCTGCGCCTGTGCCGCCGCCGCGAACAACAGCGCCGTGGCGATACTTGCCGAAAGCATGCTTTTGCGGAATTTCATGACGTACCCTCTCTCGCTCACGAAGTGATGGGTGCCGTGGCACCCGCATTGGTTGTTTTTTTCGATCCAGGTCCTACGCCGCCGCTCCGTCCTCCGCTGCATTCCCGGGCGCCGTTCCGGACAGCCGCCGGTCGAGGTACCAGCGCGCCGCGCCCAGCACGCCGTGGCGGCCGTGCTCGATCAGGCGCACCGGCACGCGCAACAGGAATTCCCGCATCCCGCCCTTGTCGAGGAAGCGATCGACGAAGCGGCTGCGCTGCAACAACAACCTGATTTCGGGCAGGACCCCGCCCGCGAGGTACACCCCGCCCGTCGCGATGAATGCCATGGCGAGATTGCCCACGAAGGCGCCGAGCACCGCGCAGAAGATGTCGACCGTCTCGCTCGCGTCGGCGTCGTTGCCGGCACAGGCCGCGGCGGTGACGGCTTCGGGCGTGGCGAACCGCGGCGAGGTACCGCGCAGGCCGCAAAGCGTCGAATAGAGCGTCAGCAACCCGGGGCCGGCGAGGATGCGTTCGTACGGGACGTAACCGCCGCCAGGCGCGAGGCGCGCCAGCACCTCGCGTTCGCGCGCGGTGCCGGGCGCGAAATCCATCTGGCCGGCTTCGGTGGCGAGGACCTGCGCATGGCCCGCCCCCGGCAGGCGCAGCGCCGCGCCGAGCCCGGTGCCCGGGCCGACCACCAGCGCCGGGCCGCGGGGATGGATGTCCGGGCCGCAGAGCAGCAGGCTGTCGGCATCCCTCACGTCGTCGAGGGCGTAGCCGAGCGCCTCGAAATCGTTGAGCAACGCAACGTCCTCGAATGCCAGCGCGTCGCGCAACTGCGACAGGCTGACCCGCCACGCGAGGTTGTCGTTGACGATGACGTCATCGATCACCTGGCCCGCGCAGGCAATGACGCAGGCCGCCACCGGCATGGTCGCGTCCCGCGCGACGAAGGCCTGCAGCAGTTCCGGCAATCCCGCGAAATCCGCGCACGCGAACTTCCGGTAGGCCATGACCTCGATGTCGCGCTTGCCGCCGGCGGCCGCGCGCACCAGCGCGACCCGCGCATGGGTGCCGCCCACGTCCGCGGCCAGGAATGGCTGGGGGTCGAGGCTCGCGTGCTGGCTCAGACGGCTGGCGGGCACACTCATCCTGCGCTCGGACGATGGAATTGGGCCCAGTGTGGTCACGGATGACAACGTTGTCAATTTGCGCCGCAACAATGTGTCTCCGACGCGACCCACGTCTCCGGACCACGGCGGAATGCCGAACTGCGGCCAGACACGCGCGATTACGAGGGGGCGCAATGCGGCAATGCGTCAAAAATCGCGTTGCCGCCGGATGGCCATTGCCGGGGTCCCAACCGGCGCCATGACCCGTTTGAGCCATGATCATGACAACGTTGGCCAAGCCATAGTACGCTGTGCGCGCCGAGGCGCATTGCCGCATGCGATGGATCCGGGCGCAGCGGATGCATGGCATGGTGAAATGCAGGGCGGAGTTCCCGGATCCGGCTACCCATCCATCGAGCCATCGAGCAGGCGCAGGCATGACTACCGCGGCAAGTCGGTCGAACGCACCCTCCTACGTCATGTCGATGGTGATCATCGGCGTGCTGTTCTTCATCTTCGGATTCGTCACCTGGCTCAACAGTTCGTTGATCCTGTTCGTCAAGGTCGGATTCGACCTCGACAACGTCAGCGCCTTCCTGATTCCGTTGGCGTTCTACCTGTCCTACTTTTTCCTCGCGCTGCCCTCGGCGGTGGTGCTCAAGCGCACCGGCATGAAGAAAGGCATGGCGCTCGGCTTGTTCGTGATGGCGGTGGGCTCGGTGCTGTTCGGCCAGTTCATGGCCATGTACTGGTACGCCGGCGCACTGATCGGCGTGTTCGTGATTGGTGCGGGCCTCGCGCTGTTGCAGACGGCATCCAATCCCTACGTCAGCATCCTCGGTCCGATCGAGAGCGGCGCCAAGCGGGTCGCGATCATGGGCATCTGCAACAAGTTCGCCGGCGGCGTCGCGCCTTACGTGTTCGGGGCCTTGCTGCTCAGCGGCGTCGACGCCTATGCGGACAAGATCGAGGCCGCCGCGTCACCGCAGGCCAGGGCGGCGCTGCAGCACGCATTCGTGGATCGCGCGTTCGCGCCCTACATGGTCATGGCGATCGTGCTGGTGGTCCTTGCGATATGGGTGGTGTTTTCCTCGTTGCCCGAGATCAGGCCGGAGGCCAACCGCTCCGTGGCAGACGCCAGGGAACCCGCGCGCAGCATCTTCAGCTTCCCGCACCTGTGGCTGGGCGTGGTGTGCCTTTTCATCTATGTAGGCATGGAAGTCATGGCGGGCGACGGCATCGTGGTCTACGGCCAGGCGTCCGGGCTGGCACTCGGGGTGGTCAAGCACCTGACCA
Source organism: Rhodanobacteraceae bacterium (assembly GCA_035700365.1). Lineage (GTDB taxonomy): Bacteria > Pseudomonadota > Gammaproteobacteria > Xanthomonadales > Rhodanobacteraceae > 66-474. Next base: position 40,553 of record DASSOQ010000072.1, read on the forward strand.
CCTTCACCATGATCGGAATGCTGGTCGGCTACCTCGTCGGCGTGGCGCTGACGCCCCGGTTCATTTCGCAGCAGCGCTATCTCGCGATGTCGGCGGTGCTCGGAGCGCTGTTCGCCTTCGGCGCCTGGGCGACGCACGGCGCGGTGTCGGTCGCGTTCGTGGCGGCGCTGGGTTTCGCCAACGCGATGATGTGGCCGGCGATCTTCCCGCTCGCGATCAAGGGCCTGGGCAAATGGACCGAGTTCGGCTCGGCGCTCCTCATCATGGGCATCGCGGGCGGCGCGTTGATCCCGCAACTCTTCGTTCACCTCGAGGAGATCATCGATTTCCAGCTCGCGTTCCTGCTGGTGATGGTGCCGGGATACGCGTACATTCTGTTCTACGGGGTGCACGGTTACCGCGCCGGCCAGGGCAAACCGGCCCGCGCCGTGGACTCGGAGATCGCGGCGCCCTGACGGCGATGGCTGCACGGCCGGCCGGAACCTCCCGAACCTGAAGGAGCATCCATTGGCAACCGCCACCATCCGGGACGTCGCGAAGCAGGCCAAGGTGTCGCTGAAGACGGTGTCCCGCGTGATCAATCGCGAAGGCTCGGTCCGGGAAGAAACCCGCGAGCGCGTGCTGCGCGCGGTCGAGCAACTCGACTATCGCCCCGACCTCTCCGCGCGCAGCCTGCGCAGCGCGAAGGCATACGCGATCGGGCTGGTGTACGACAATCCCAACCCCTACTACATCATCGCGGTCCAGCAGGGCGCGCTCGCGGCGTGCCGCGAGATGGGCTTCGGGCTGCAGATCCATCCCTGCAATTCTCGCGGGCCGAAGCTCGCCGAGGAGCTGCGCGATCTGGCACGCCGGTCGCGGCTCGCGGGCCTCGTGCTGGCACCACCGATGTCGGAACAGGTCGCGTTGCTGCGCGAGCTTGCGGCGTACGACATCCCGCTGGTGCGCATCATCTCGGCGGCCGAGGATCCACGCGACGGATTTCCCTGCGTGTTCGTGGACGACCGGGATGCGGCCTACGCGATCACCGCATACCTGATCCAGCTCGGCCATGTGCGGATCGGCTTCCTGTGGGGTGGCAAGCAGCACCGCTCCAGCCCGGAACGTTACAAGGGTTACGAACAGGCGCTGCAGGATTACGGCGTGCCGCTGTCGGACGAACTGGTGCTGGAAGGCGACTATTCGTTCGACGATGGCTTCCGTGGCGCGCGCCGATTGCTGGGACTCGCCGAACCGCCGACCGCGATCTTCGGCTCCAACGACGAAATCGCCGCGGGCGTTCTGGCGGCCGCGCGCGCGGGCGGGCTGCACGTTCCCTACGACCTGTCGGTGGCCGGTTTCGAGGACAGCCCGTTCTCGCGCCATTCGTGGCCTTCGTTGACCACGTCGCGCCAGTGCACCGAGGCAATCGCCGAACACGCCACCCGGCTGCTGATCGCGCAGATCCACGGCGGCGATGTCGAAAACGAGGGCTTCAGTCCCGAGCTGGTGGTACGCGGTTCCACCGCGCCGCCGCGCCCGCGGACCTGAGCGGCGCGTACGTTCCGATGATGTCCGCCACGCCGCATCGCGAGCTCCGACCGGAATCGACGTTCCTGTACCGGGAAGCCGCCGAGGCCGCCGACGCGGTCGCGAGGCAACTGGAACACAACGACGCTTGCGTGCGCGGACTCGCGCGGGAACTGCGCGATGCGCCGCCGCCGTTCGTCGTCACCTGCGCGCGCGGCAGCTCCGACCACGCAGCCACCTACGCCAAGTACGTCATCGAAACGCAGACCGGCTGCGCCACCGCTTCCGCTTCGCCGTCGGTCGAATCGGTCTACGAGATTCCGCTGCGGCTGCGCGACGCGCTGTATATCGTGATCTCGCAATCGGGCGCGAGTCCGGACCTGCTGCGCAGCGCCGAAGCGGCACGCGAGGCCGGCGCGCGCGTGGTGGCGCTGGTCAATGCCGAAGGCTCGCCGCTGGCGGCGCTCGCCCAGACCGTGATTCCGCTGCGCGCGGGCACCGAGCAGAGCGTTGCCGCCAGCAAGAGCTTCATCGGCTCGCTGGTCGCGATCCTGCACCTGGTCGCGCACTGGCGCGCGGATGCCGCGTTGCTGCGCGGCCTGCACGACCTGCCGGACCAATTGCGCCGGGCATTCGCGCTGGACTGGTCGCCCCTGGTCGACGGCCTCGCCGGCATGCACGACCTGTTCGTGCTCGGACGCGGCTACGGCCTCGGCGCTGCCCAGGAAGCCGCGTTGAAGCTCAAGGAGACCTGCGCGTTGCACGCGGAGGCATTCAGCAGCGCGGAGGTCCGCCACGGCCCGATGGAACTGGTCGGCGCCGACCTCCCGGTGCTGTTGTTCGCGCAAGCCGATGATGCGCTCGCGGGCGTGCTCGCCACGGCAGAGGATTTTCGCAGGCGCGGCGCCGCGGTGTGGACGGCAGCCCCGGGCGCAACCGGGATGGGCGCCTTGCCGATCATCCCCGCCGCGCAGCCCATGTGCGCACCGATCCTCGCGATCCAGAGCTTCTATCGCGCGGTCAATGCGCTTGCGCTGCGGCGCGGACGCGATCCGGATCATCCTTCGAACCTCGCCAAGGTCACCGAGACCGTGTGATGGCGACGGCGCTGGTCAACGCGCGGGTATTGGCGGCGGAAGGATGGCGCGACGATGTCGCGGTCGTCGTCGATCGCGGCCGCATCCTCGAACTCGCGCCGGCCGATGCCATCGCGCCCGCGGCGGAAGTCCATGACCTCGCCGGCCGCATGCTGCTGCCGGGATTCATCGATTGCCAGGTCAATGGCGGTGGCGGCGTGCTGTTCAACGACCAGCCGACGGTCGAGGGCATCCGCACGATCGGCGAGGCGCACCGGCGCTTCGGCACGACGGGCTTCCTGCCGACGCTGATCAGCGACACGCCCGAAAAGATGCGGGCGGCGATCGCGGCGGTGGATGCCGCGATCGGGGGAGGCGTCCAGGGCGTACTCGGCATCCATCTCGAAGGACCATTCCTCAGCCGGGAAAAGCGCGGCGTCCATGCCGAGCAGTTCCTGCATGCTCCTGGCAGCGGCGAATTGCGGACGGCCGCTTCGCTCCAACATGGCGTCACCCTGCTGACCCTGGCTCCCGAACGCGTCGATCCCGACGCGCTCCGCGCACTCGCCGAACGCCGCGTCATCATCGCCGCGGGCCATTCGAACGCCGACTATGACACCGTGCGCGCGGCGCTGGACGCGGGCGTGCGCGGCTTCACGCACCTCTTCAACGCGATGTCGCCGCTGGCGAGCCGCGCGCCGGGCATGGTCGGCGCGGCGCTCGACCACGCCGAGAGCTGGTGCGGTGTGATTGCCGATGGCCACCACGTCCACCCGGCCGCGCTCCGCATCGCGTTGAAGGCGAAACCGCGGGGCAAGGTCTTCCTCGTCACCGATGCGATGCCGCCGGTCGGCGCGGACGACCCATCGTTCACCCTGGACGGCGAGACGATCACCGCACGCGGTGGAATCTGCCAGACCGCGGACGGCACCCTCGCCGGTTCCGCGCTCAGCATGATCGAGGCGGTCCGGAATGCGGTCGCGATGCTCGGCGTACCGCTCGCGGAAGCCGCGCGGATGGCATCGACCTACCCCGCCGACTTCCTCGGCCTCGGCGGCACCCATGGCCGTATCGCACCAGGTTGCCGTGCCGACTTCACCGTGATCGATACCGATTTGCGCGTCACGGAGACCTGGATCGACGGCATACCGCAGGCGAATTGAAGACGAAGCCGTTCTCGTGTGGGTCGCACGTTTTCCCGACCGAACAGCGAAGCAGCGGTTCGGGACGGTCGCGTCGCGGCCATAGGCCGCTCCCGCAACATCCAGACCACGCGTAAATACACGGCTCGGCATTGCCAAGGTCGCCTGCAGGAGCGCGCCTGCGCGAAGCGCATGCTCATTCTTCTGGACGCGTCAGGCCAGGTCCCACCGATTGCAAAAAAGAAGCCCGGCTTGCGCCGGGCTTCCGAACTGCGGGGTCGCGCCGGCGATACAGCCGCCGGCGCTTCCCTTGATTACTGCTGTTGCTGCTGCTGCTGGTCCTGGTTCATGCCCTGACCTTCCACCTTGAACTCGACGCGACGGTTGCGCTGGCGGCCAGCCGCGGTCTTGTTGGTGTCGATCGGGTCGTTTTCGCCGAAGCCCTTGACCGCGGTGATGCGGCTCGAATCGATGCCGTGCGAGGTCAGATACTGGTTGACGATGTTGGCACGACGTTCCGACAGGCCCTGGTTGTACTGGTCGGTACCGATCGAATCGGTGTAGCCGTCGATTTCGATCTGCACCTGCGGGTACCGGTTCAGGGTGTCGACCGCCTGGTCCAGGATCGCGACCGAGTCGGCTTGCGGCGGCTTCAAGGTCGGACCGATGTCGGTCTCGCCCTTCTTCGGGCGATCGAACTTGAAGTTGACGCCACGCAGGTCGATGACCACGTTCTGCGGCGGCGGCGGCGGCGGCGGAGCAGCCGGCGGCGGCGGCGGAGCAGCCGGTGGCGGTGGCGGCGGCGCCGGGTGGCCCATGTTGAACACCAGGCCTACGGTGGCCATCGTGTCGAGCCACTGCTTCGGACCGTAGGTGTGCGGCAGCCCCGGACCGGCGAGCCCGGCCAACTGGGCCGAGTTGACGTCGCGGTAGTAGCGCGCGGCGATTTCGCCGCGGACCGCGATGCGGTCACTGACGTTGTAGAGCACGCCCACGCCGACCGTCGCACCCGGACCCCAGCCGGAGTTGCTGTGCGGTCCGAGGCATCCGCATTCGCCGCCCGCCTGGGCCAGCACTTCGGATACCGCGGCATGACGCCAGAATCCGACGCCGGCCATCACGAACGGACGCCACTGCGAAGTCGGATCCATGAAATACCAGCGACCGGCGACGTCGAGGCCGACGGTTTCCCACTGCTTGCCCGGGCGCGGGGAGTCGTCCTTGAAATCCGCATTGTCGCCGGTGGCTTCGACGTCCAACGTGAAGTTGGGCGTGATCCAGAAACCCACACCGAGTCCGCCGACGGGATCGGTCTGCACGCGGCGATCACTGTCGGGAACCACCACGCCGATGCGTGGAACGATGTACCAGTTGCTGTAGTCGGGGTTGGTGAAGCTACCCGTGGATTCCGTCGCCATGCCCGTGTCCTGCGCATGCGCGACTGACATCACGCCTGCAGTACCCAAGGCCAGCGCGATGACCGCGAACAAGCCATTACGTTTCATCGGAAAGTCTCCTCGTTGTTGATTCTTCGACGCCGACCGTCCGGCGGACGTCGTGTCCAGACCGCAAAACGACTGCGCGAAAAACGGCCCTTCCTGTCCCGGCCCTTTCCGCTACGGCTGCGCCAGTTTAGCAAAAAACAAACAATTGCGCGGGGCTGGCGTTCAGCCGTTCATAAAAAGCTCAGGCGGGGCCTTGCATGGCGAATCGGTCCATGAACGCCGGCACCGGGGTGTCCAGCATGTCCTCGGGTTTCTCGCAAAGGCCAATGATCTCAGCGGCTTGCGCTTGCGGAAGGAAGGCGGAGAGGGCGCCCCGGAATTTGTCCAGGAGAACCGGAATGCCTTCGGCGCGGCGGCGACGGTGGCCAATCGGATAGTCGATGGAAACCTTCGCGGTTTTCGATCCGTCCTTGAAAAATACCTGCACTGAATTGCCGATATATCGCTTGTCGGGATCGAAATAATCGCGGGTGAATTGCGGATTTTCACGCACGATCATCTTGTCGCGCAGTGCATCGATGCGCGGATCGACCGCAACGGCATCGGTGTAATCGTCCGCGACCAGCCGACCGAAAATCAGAGGCACGGCGACCATGTACTGGATGCAGTGGTCGCGATCGGCGTAATTGGCGAGCGGGCCGGTCTTGTCGATGATGCGCGCGCCGGCCTCCTGGGTCTCGATCTCGATCCGCTCGATGTCGCCGATCCGGTCCCGCACTTCCCGATGCAGCTTCATCGCGCACTCGACCGCGGTCTGCGCGTGGAATTCGGCGGGATAGGAAATCTTGAAAAGGATGTTTTCCATCACGTAAGAACCGAACGGGCGCTCGAACTCGAACGCCTTGCCGCCGAACGCGACATCGTAGAAACCCCAGGTCTTCGCGCTCAGCGCCGAGGGATAGCTCGGCTCGCCCGTCGTCAGCGCATTCAGCGCGTGGATCACCGCACGCCGGCACGCATCGCCCGCCGCCCAGCTCTTGCGGGGTCCGGTATTCGGCGCGTGGCGGTAGGTCCGCAGTGCGCCGTTGTCGATCCAGCTATTCGACACCGCCGTGATGACCTGCTCGCGATCGCCGCCGAGCATTGCGGTAGCCACCGCGGTCGATGCCAGCCGCACCAGGATCACGTGGTCCATCCCCGCGCGGTTGAAGGAATTCTTCAGCGCATAACAGCCCTGGATCTCGTGCGCCTTGACCGCCCAGCCGAGCACGTCGCGGATCGTGAGCGGCTCGCGACCCTTGCGCATGTTGCCGCGCGACAGCCAGTCCGCGACCGCGAGCACCGCGCCGAGGTTGTCGGAGGGATGGCCCCACTCGGCCGCAAGCCAGGTGTCGTTGAAGTCCAGCCAGCGGATCTGGGTTCCGATGCAGAACGCGGCCTGGGCGGGATCGAGTTCGAGATCGGTGCCGGGCACACGGGCACCGCCGGCCAGGGCCGCACCGGGCACGATCGGCGCGAGGTGCCGCACGCACTGCGGGAACTTCATCGCCAGCATCGCGCACGCCAGCGCGTCCATCAGCATGTAGCGCGCGGTGTCCCACGCTTCCTGCGATTCAACCCGGTAGTCCAGCACGTAGTCGGCGATGTCGACCAGCGGCTGGTCGGGCGCGGGGCGCGCCGCGGAACGGATGTCGGCGTGGCTCATGGCGAATTTCCGATCGGAAAACCCGTCATTGTGCCAGAGCGCCCCGCGCTTGACCGCAAACCGACGGAAGCCGCACAATCGCCGGCACTGCCGAAAGGGAGTAGCACCGGACCCGGATTGATGCGGGTCCGCGTGGCGGTCGTCAACACGGGCGGAAACGCCCCGGTCGCCACGGCGGAGCGCTACCGCGCGCGAGACTTTCGAGATTCCGCACCGCGTGTGGGATTCCGATCGTCCACGTACCGGGAAGACTGCATGCCGCCCATCGAAGCCGTGTTG
>DASSOQ010000073.1:0-26610 GCA_035700365.1 Rhodanobacteraceae bacterium
GAGAGCGTGCGGGTGCGCATGTACCAGGTCGGCTTCGGCGACTGCTTCCTGTTGACGTTCCGCTATCCCGGGCGCGCGAAGCCGCGCCACGTGCTGATCGACTTCGGCACCACGGCGGCACCGAGCGGCAGCCCCGCGAAACTGCTGGCCCGGGTTGCCGACGACATCAGCAGGACGGTCGGCAAGGATCCGTTCGCGGTGGTCGCGACCCATCGCCACCGCGACCACATCGCCGGTTTCGATCCGGGTTCGAACGGCAAGGGGCCGGGCGCGGTCATCGCCGCGCTCGAACCGCAGTTCGTGGTGCAACCCTGGACGGAGCAACCGGATCTCGCCGTGGATGCCAAGGCGCCGCCGGGCTTCAAGGGTTTGGCGGCCCGGCAGGAAACCCTGGCATCGCTCCAGGCCATCGCACGGCATGCCGTGGAAGAGGCGCTTCCGCGGCTGCAGCGCTCGTTCCGGCAGACCGCGACGGCCGACCAGTTGGCGTTCATCGGCGAAGACAACATTTCCAATGACGGCGCGGTCCGCAACCTGATGGGGATGGCGCCCAATGACTATGTGTACGCGGGCAAGACCACCAGGCTGGCGCGGTTCCTGCCCGGCGTGAAGGTGACGGTACTCGGTCCGCCGACGGTGAAGCAGCATGCCGGCGTGCGAAAGCAGCGCGCCACCGATCCCGACGAGTTCTGGAGCCTTCAAGGCAAAGCCTTGGGAATTGGCGGCAAGCGCGGCTCGACCGACATGACCTTGTTCCCGGGCTTCGCACAAACGACCGGTGGAGGCGCGCCGTTGTGGGCGCGCTGGATCATCAAGTCCCTGCGCAGCGCGCACGGCGACCAGCTGCTGGAACTGGTGCGCTCGCTCGACACCGCCATGAACAACACCAGCGTGGTCCTGCTTTTCGAGTGCGGCGGGCACCGGTTCCTGTTTCCCGGCGACGCGCAGATCGAAAACTGGGAGTACGCACTCGGGCAGAAGAAGTTCACCGAGCTGCTCAGGAACGTCACGGTCTACAAGGTCGGGCACCACGGCAGCCTCAACGCGACACCCAGGACGCTCTGGAAGGAGTGGTACCCGAAGGGCGCCAAGCCGCTCGCGCCGGACCGGCGCATGACCTCCTTCATGTCGACCAAGGCGGGCAAGCACGGGAGCGTCGCCAGCGGCACCGAGGTTCCGCGCACCAGGCTCGTGAGCGCGCTCAAGAAGTGGACGCGGCTGCATTCCACGCAGGACCTCGACGAAGCGCTGTACGTGGATGAAACCTTCGAGGTCCGGGATTGACGGGGAGCGCACATGGCCCGTACCGAGATTCGCGGCGTTCGATACGCATTCCACCCAGTGGGGCAGGGACTTTTCGCATCCGGCGCCATCGGGAATAGCCCTTCCAGGTGGATGGGCAACGAAGCAGGCGATGTCTATTGCCTGTGGGTCTATGACTGCGGCACCTCGTCTCCCCACGCATTGCTCGAGCACGCACTCGATCGGTTCGCGGAAAACTACACTGCGAAGAAGCAATTCCTGGACCTGGTGGTGCTCTCGCATTTCGACAGGGATCACATCTCGGGCGTAGTCGACCTGCTGGGACGATTCGAGGTCGACGTCCTCCTCCTTCCCTTCGTGCCGCTGGCGCAGCGAATCATCCTTGCATTCCGGGAGGGCATCGCCGTCGATGACGCGCTGTTCTCGTTCTTCATCAATCCCGTCGGATATCTGAACGGAGCCGGTGTCCGGGGCGTCCGCCGCATCGTGTTCGTTCCATCCGGGAATGGCGAGGGTCCCGGGCCACCGGAAGCCGGCAGCGACGATCCGGATAGCCCCCGTCCGGAGCGATGGCCGGAACACGAGGACGCATACCGCCTGGATTTCGATTCCCGCCCCGCACCGGACGATCTCTTCGGTGCCGCAGGCGGGTCAAGGGGGAAGATCGGAAGCGTCTCGATGCTGAAGCCGGGCAGCGCCCTGCGCGCAGCGTCGGTCTGGGAATTCGTGCCCTACAACGACGAGACGCTGGCGCTGCAACCGGGGGAGACCTGGCTCGGCAAAGCAAGGGCGTTGCGCGACGAGCTCCTCCGCGAAAAACAAGGGGAGCAGCGCTCGAAGCTCCTTGCACACCTCAAGGACGCGTACGACGAGGAGTTCGGCACCGATTCAAAAGGGCGAAACCAGATATCGCTGTTCCTGTATGCCGGCCCGGTCGGTGCCTCGGCTCCGGACGGGTGTCGCGGCAACTATGGATGGACGTTCAAGGGGGATCCGCCCTTCATTGCTTCCGGCGAACTGATACGCGGATGGCGCGCGGCGGATCGCCCGGGAGAACGCGCGGGCGCACTCTACACCGGCGATGGCTATCTGGACACGAAGGCTCGCGTGGACGCGTTGCTGGGCTTCATGGGCAACGCACGCATCGGCCGCACGGCAGTGTTCCAGGTGATGCACCATGGCGCCGCGGCCAACTGGACCCCCGGCGTCGCCTCGGCCATCGGCCCGTGGTTCAGCGTGTTCAGCAGCGACCCGAACCATAGGGGATACGGGCATCCGCATGCCGAGGTGTTGCGCGACTTCTGGCTTTGCGGTCCGGTGCAGGTCAAGGCCGATTCCGATGCCCAAATCCACGTGTGGTGGGAGTGGTGACGGAACGCATTGCGGGTTGTCGTCGCGCATGGTGTGCGCTGTCAATCGATGGGGTGCAGCCGGTTGCGATGTCGCTGGGCAACTGTCGGCTGTCATCCGGTGTGTCGATGTCGATGCAGGCATGTGGATTGGCTACGGAATGGACCTCATCGGGATGTGCGCGCAGGACGGAGCGCGCGCCGCCGGGTCCCTGCAGGGACAGGAGCTCTTCGAGGTTGCGGCGGGGAAACAGGCAAGGTGCGCCGCGTGTCCCGCCGCCATAGCCGGAGGCAATGATGCGGTGCCGGTGATGCCGGTGCGCGTCGATCAGCGACGCCAGGTCGGCGACGGTGACCAGCGGCTGGTCGGCGAGCATGACCAGGCACGCCCCGGTTCCAGGATCCAGCCGCAGCAGACGTTCGACGCCGCAGGCGATCGAGCCGCCCATTCCACGTTGCCAGGCGCCGTTGAAGGCAAGCTCGACGTCGAGATCGCCGAGGCAGCATTCCACCTCGGTGCGGTAGGCGCCGGTGACGACCACCGTTCGCGCCGTGCATTGCATCGCGGTCTGGGCGGCGCGCCGCGCCATCGGGATTCCCGCGACCGGAATGAGCTGTTTGGGCGCGCCGTAACGGCTGGCGCAGCCCGCCGCGAGCAGCACCGCACCGATCGCCTCGCCGGTCATGGGTGGATGGGCAGCGCGGAGGCCGCGAGGCTGCCGGCGGTGCGTGCGCGCGAGCACGCGATGATTTCGGCGGCGACGGCCAGCGCGATTTCCTCCGGCGTCTCGGAGCCGATGTCGAGCCCTGCGGGCGCGTGCAGGTCCATCGCCACCGGCAGCCTCGCGCGGATCAGCGCCACCCGCTCGCGCGAGCCGATGACGCCGAGGTACGCCAGCGGAACGCCGGCCAGCGCCTGAAGCAGACGCACGTCGCGTTCCAGATTGTGGGTCATCGCCACCGCCGAGGTATCGCGATCGAACCCGATCGATTGGCGCATCGTTTCGGGCGTTGCCGCCAGGACATCCACGCCGTCCATTGCGTTGGCTTCGCGATCCGGCGATGGATCGGCCACCACGCACGACCACCCGAGGCCCACGGCCATCCGCGCCAACGCGGCAGCGCCGTCGTTGGTCCCGAAGATCACCAGCCTGTGCACCGGGCGCAAGGGCTCGAACAACACGTCGATCGAAGCCTGGCCCGCGGAAAGTCGTCGCACAGCAACATGTTCGCCGCGCAAGCCGCCGCCAATGTCAACGACGCGTTCGCGCAGCGATGGATCCCCGATGTCGTGCCAAGCAGCCCCATTGCTTGCGACCAGCCGTTGCGGATGCGGCGGCAGCACCGCGCCGCGGCGCGAGAAAACCGTCGCCATGAAACCGCGGGCGCGACGCTCGTGCAGCACGGCGAGCGCATCCAGGAAGGCGAAATCCTGCTCGCGCGACAGCGGCTCGATCAACACCTCCAGTTCGCCGCCGCAACCGGCTTCGAGCAGCACGTCGAAACCCGCATCACGGTCGTAGCGGGCGATCTCGGGCACGTCGGTTTCGATCACGCGCCGCGCGCGCAGCACCAGGTCGTTCTGCGGGCATCCGCCAGCGAGCGGACAGGTGACGCTGCCGTCGCCGCCCACCAGCATGCTCGTTCCCGGCCGCCGGTAGGTGGAACCGGCGGTGCGGACGATCGTCGCGAGCGCACCTGCGGCACCGCGTGCCCTCAAGCGGTTCGCGGCCGCGAACAGTCGCCGGAATTCCTGCGGCGAGTTCATGGCTTCATCAGGACAGCAGCTTGTCTGCCGTGATGGGCAGGTCGCGCACGCGGATGCCGGTGGCGTGCCAGGCGGCGTTGGCGACCGCCGCGGCGGCGCCGACGATGCCGATCTCGCCGATCCCGCGCGAACCCATGGGATTGGAGTGCGGATCGCTCTCGTCCAGCCAGATCGCTTCGATGTCCGGAACGTCCGCGTTGGCGGCGATGTGGTACTCGGCGAAGTCGTGCGTCACCACATGCCCGAAGCGCGCATCCAGCACGCTGTTTTCGAGCAGCGCCATCGACAGCCCCATCGTCATGCCGCCGATGAACTGTGAGCGTGCGAGGCGTGGATTGATGATCCTCCCGGCCGAGAATACGCCCAGCATGCGTGCCACCCGGATCTCGCCGGTGTCGGCATGCACGCGCACTTGCGCGAACTGCGCGCCGAACGAATGCATCGCGAAACGGTCCTCGTCCGGGTTCTCCGGCATGCCCGCGGTCGCCTCCGCACCGGCGGCGGGATCCCCGCCGTGCTCCTCGCGAAGCTTGCGCGCCGCGGCGACGACCGCCGGCCCCCAGGAGCTGATGCCGCTCGAGCCGCCTTCCACGGTCGCGTTGGGGTGGTTGGTGTCGCCGATCTCCAGCTTGACCGCGTCCACCGGGCAGGCCAGGGCGTCGGCGGCAATCTGGGTCAGCGCGGTCCAGGTGCCGGTGCCGATGTCCACGGCGCCGATCCGGACCGCATAGCGCCCGTCCGATCCGCGGCGGATGGTCGCGATCGAGCCCGGCATCGAATGGCGCGGATAGGTCGAACTCGCGACGCCCATGCCGATCCACCAGCCGTTTTCCCGGCGCGCGCGCGGGTTGGGATCGCGATGTTCCCAGCCGAACCGGCGTGCGCCTTCGCGGAGGCAACCGACCAGGTTGCGCCCCGACCATGGCTTGCCCGATTCGGGATCGACCTCCGGTTCGTTGCGGATGCGCAGTTCGATCGGGTCGATTCCGCAGGTGAGCGCCAGTTCGTCCATCGCCACTTCGCCCGCATACATCCCCGGCGTTTCGCCGGGCGCGCGCATCCACGAGGGGACCGGCACGTCCAGCGCGGCAAGCCGATGGGTGGTGCGGCGGTTTGGCGCCGCATACATGATCCGCGTCGGCGCCGCGGTCTGCTCCGCGAATTCCTTGATGCGCGAGGTCTGCTCCACCACGTCGTGGATGATCGCGCTGAGGTGTCCCTGCGCGTCGGCGCCCAGCCGGAACCGCTGGATCGTGGGCGTGCGGTAGCCGGCCAGCGCGAACATCTGTGGGCGCGTCAGCGTCACCTTCACCGCGCGGCCGGGCACCACGCGGGCGGCGAGGCAGGCCAGCGCGTCGTGCGCGTGGGCGACGCCCTTGGATCCGAACCCGCCGCCGACGTGCGGCGCGATGATGTGGAAATCCCCGGGTTGCAGGTCGAACAACGGCGCCAGGGTCTTGCGCAACGAATGCGCGCCTTGCGTCGAATCGTGAAGGGTGAAGCGGCCCCCATCCCAACGCGCGACGGTGGTGTGCGTCTCCATCGGGTTGTTGTGTTCCATCGGGGTGGTGTAGGTGTGGTCGACCTGCACCGTCGAGGATCGGAATGCGGATTCCGGATCGCCCTGCTCGGTATCGGTGGCGAAGCCGGCGTTCACCTTTTCGGGTGCATAGAGATCCGGGCGGTCGGCGCGCAGCTCGGCATCGTGCGGCTCCTCGCCGTAGCGCACCCGAGCCAGGTCCGCACCCTGCGACGCGACCTCCGGGGTTTCCGCGATGACCGCGCCGATGAACTGCCCGCGGAAGCCGATCTCCGGCGACTGCAGGATCCACAATTCCCGATTCCGTTTCGAAGCGTCCTCGGGGCAGGCAAGCCGCGGCGCATTCTCGTGGGTGATGACCGCGATCACACCCGGCAGCGCCTTGGCTGCATCCACGTCCATCGACGCGACCCTGCCGCGCGCGATGGTCGCCTGCAGCGGGCACACGTACAACGGCTCGGCGAGCGCGTGTTCGTACGCGTATGGCGCGGCGCCGGCAACCTTGGCCTGCCCTTCGATGCGTTCCAGCGGTGTGCCGATCGCGCGGATTTCCAGCGGGGCGTTGGCTGACTTGGCGTTCATTCCGATGCCGCTCGGGCGAGGTCCCGCAGCACCGCCACCAGCGTGTTGCGGGCCATCCTGACCTTGAACGCGTTGCCTTGCAGAGGGCGCGCGGCGGCGAGTTCCGCATCCGCCGCGCGCTCGAAATGTTCCACCGTCGCCGGCTGGCCCTTGAGCGAAGCCTCGGCCTGCCTCGCCCGCCACGGCTTGTGCGCGACGCCGCCCAACGCGATCCGCACATCCCGCACCTTGCCTGCGTCGAGGTCCAGCGCTGCCGCGACCGACACCAGCGCGAAGGCGAACGAGGCACGATCGCGCACCTTGCGGTACGTCGAATGGGTCGCGAACGGCAATGCCGGCAGTTCGACCGCGGTTATGAGCTCGCCGTGTTCCAGCACCGTGTCCTTGTCGGGTGCGTCGCCCGGCAGGCGATGGAACTCGGTGACCGGAATCCGCCGTTCGCCGCCGCGCCCCAGCACGACCACCGTGGCATCCAGCACCGCCATCGCGACCGCCATGTCCGAGGGATGCACGGCGATGCACTGGTCGGAGGCGCCCAGGATCGCGTGATAACGGGTGTAGCCGCCGATCGCCGAGCAACCGGCGCCCGGCTCGCGCTTGTTGCAGGGCGTGGTCGCGTCCTGGAAATACACGCAGCGCGTGCGCTGAAGCAGGTTGCCGCCGGTCGTCGCGAGGTTGCGGAGCTGTCCCGAGGCGCCCGAGAGCAAGGCCTGCGACAGCACCGGATAGCGGGCCCGGATCATCCGGTCGGCGGCGAGGTCGCTGTTGCGGACATTCGTGCCTATGCGCATGCCACCACCCGGCAGGACCTCGATGCGATTGAAAGGCAGTCGCGTCACATCGACCAGGCGATCGGGCTTCGCGATGCCCAGCCGCATGTGGTCGACCAGGTTGGTGCCGCCACCCAAGAACATCGCGTCCGGATCTCCCGCGACCGCCGCGACGGCACCGGCCGCGTCGTCCGCGCGCTGGTACGCGAACGGATTCACGGCGCAGGCTCCCGCGCGACCTCCCGGATCGCGGCGACGATGTTCACGTAGGCGCCGCAGCGGCACAGGTTGCCGCTCATGCGCTCGCGGATCTCGGCATCGGTGAGTTCCACGTCGCCATCCAGGTCGGCCGTCACGTAGCTGGGATGGCCTTCCGCCGCTTCCTCGAGCATGCCGACCGCCGAGCAGACCTGCCCGGGCGTGCAATAACCGCACTGCAACGCGTCGTGCTGCACGAATGCGCGCTGCATCGGATGCGGGCCGTCCGCCGCGAGGCCTGCCGCGGTGAGGATCGTCGCGCCGTCATGCGCGACGGCGAGGGCGAGGCAGGTCGTCGCCCTGCACCCGTCCAGCAGCACCGTGCAGGCGCCACACTGGCCATGGTCGCAGCCCTTCTTGGGCGACATGTTCCCGAGCATGTCGCGCAGCGCATCGAGGAGCGTGACCCGGGAGTCGACGGTGAACGAATGCTCGACACCGTCCACCCGCAACGTGATTCGTTCTTCCATGAATCGGCTCTGCCTGCCGGCGCGCCTGCGCCCTCACGCCTTCACGAACAACGGCCGGCGCGCAAAAGACAAGCGTGGATTTCCGGGCGTGAACCCGATGTGAAGCCCCGTGCCCAGCGTGCGGCGAGGCGTCGAACCGCACGCCTGCATCCCGGCGAAAGCCGAAGCTACCGCGAGGAAACGTACTTCTCGCGCCGGGTGAGGCGGTGCGCTTGCGAACTGCCGGTGGCAGTTCGCGCAGCGGCGAACGCCCGAAGCAGGATGCGAAGGGCGGGGCTTGCAGCGAGGCATGGAAGCCGAGCGCGCAAGCTGCGCACATCCGGCGTGCGCCAGCTATCTCGAGGAAACGTACTTCTCGCGCCGGATGTGCTTGATCGGCATCCCGAGCTCCTTCAATTCGGTGAAGGTGGCGTCGATCATGTCGGGGTTGCCGCACAGGTACGCGATGTCGTGCTCGGGGTCCACGCCGAGTTCGGACAGCATGTCCTGGACGTGGCCGCGGCGGTCGTTCGGGCGCGGCGCCGCGCGGGCAGCACGCGACAGGCAGGGGTGGAACGTGAACTCCGGGTGCTTCTGCGCGAAGGCCTCGAACTCCTCGCCGTACAAAAGCTCCTGCTCGTTGCGCGCACCGTAGAGCAGCACGAAGCGGCGACCCTCCCCTTCGATGAGTTTCTCGATGCGCGGCAGCATCGCGCGGTAGGGGGTGATGCCGGTGCCGGTGGCGATCAGGAGATAGCGGCGGTTGGCGTCGTCCTCCATCAGGCAGAAGCGGCCGTACGGCCCGCTCGCCTCGATCTCGCCGCCCACCTCGAGTCCGTCGAACAGCCTGGTCGCGGCGCCGCCCTCGACATACGAGACGGCCAGATGCAGTTGCCGCACGTGGCCGGAGTCGTCGGCCGGGGTGCCGACCGAATAGCTGCGCTTGGTGGGCTTGCCGTCGTCGTAATGGAAATGGATCTGGATGAACTGGCCGGGCGTGAACTTGAACGGCGTCCCGTCGGCGCGCTCGAACGCCAGGTGGCGGACGGTGGGCGCGAGCATGTGGCTGTCGGCGAGTCGTAGCTGGAAATGTTCGATCATGTGCGCGGGCGCGACGGCAAGCGTGCGCCGAGGATGGGGGTTGCGGGTCCGGGCAGACCTGCCATTCGGCAGGGGGCGCGCGGGCGAAACTTCTATAATAGGGGATGGCCGCCGATTCCGTTTCTCCGCACGCCACGCCCCCGATGCCTGCCGCCAGTCCCTCCGACGCCATCCCGGCGCTCGAAGTCAAAGCCTTGCGCAAGACCTACGGCAACGGCGTGCAGGCGCTGAAGGGCGTGTCGCTGACCGTCCGCCAGGGCGACTTCTTCGCGCTGCTGGGGCCGAACGGCGCCGGCAAATCCACGCTGATCGGCATCCTTTCCTCGTTGGTGAACCCGACCGCGGGCGATGCGCGGGTATTCGGCATCTCCATCCACGACGACCGCGGCGGCGTCATGCGACAGATTGGGCTGGTGCCGCAGGAAATCAACTTCAACCAGTTCGAGACGCCGTTCGACATCTGCGTCAACGTAGCCGGGTTCTACGGCATTCCGCGTTCGGTCGCCAAGCGGCGGGCCGAAAAATACCTGAACGAGCTGCGGCTCTGGGACAAGGCGTTCCAGGCCACGCGCCACCTTTCGGGCGGCATGAAGCGCCGGCTGATGATCGCGCGGGCGATGATGAACGAGCCGAAGCTGCTGATCCTCGACGAGCCCACCGCAGGCGTGGACATCGAGATCCGCCGCTCGATGTGGCAGTTCATCACCGGCATCAACCGCACCGGCACGACCGTGATCCTGACCACCCATTACCTCGAGGAAGCCGAACAGCTCTGCCGCAACATCGCGATCATCGACCACGGCGAGATCATCGAGGACACCTCGATGCGCCGGCTGCTGCGCAAGCTCGACGTGGAAACCTTCGTGCTGGACGTCACCGGAATCGAAGGCGCGCTCCCCGACGTCGAGGGCGTGCGCTTGGCCCGCGTGGATGAGTTGACGCTGGAGGCCGAACTGCCGAGCGGACGTGACTTGAATTCGCTGTTCGCGGCGCTCACCGCGCACGGCATCACGGTGACCTCGATGCGCACCAAGACCAATCGGCTGGAAGAACTGTTCGTGCGGCTGGTCGAGCGCGGCAACGGCGATGCGCGAAATGCCAAGGGCGGGCCACAGGCATGAACGACCCACGCGGAATTGCCCCGGGGTCGATCGTGGCGCGGCCCGCCACGAGGGGCGTGGGGCGCGCCAACCTGGTCGCGCTCTACACGATTGCGCGCCGCGAAGCGCACCGCGTGCTGCGGATCTGGACCCAGACGCTGGTGCCGCCGGCGATCACGATGACCCTCTATTTCGTGATCTTCGGCAAGGTGATCGGCAGCCGCGTCGGCACGATGGACGGTTTCCCCTACATGCAGTACATCGTGCCCGGCCTGGTGATGATGAGCATCATCAACAACTGCTATTCCAACATCACCTCGAGCTTCTTCGGCTCCAAGTTCGGGCGCTACGTCGAGGAGCTGCTGGCGTCGCCGATGCCGAGCTGGGTGGTGTTGACCGGCTACGTCGCCGGCGCCGTGATGCGCGGGGTGCTGGTGGGCATCATCGTGATGGCCATCGCGCTGTTCTTCACGTCCCTGCACATCGCGCATCCGCTGGTCGCGGTCACCACCGTGATCCTCGGCGCCACGATCTTCTCGCTCGCCGGCTTCATCAATGCGATCTTCGCCAAGCGGTTCGACGACATCGCGATCGTCCCGACCTTCATCCTGCAGCCGCTGAGTTACCTGGGCGGGGTGTTCTACTCGGTCAAGCTGCTCGGCTCGCCCTGGCAGGAGGTCTCGCTGGTCAACCCGATCCTGTATTTCGTGAATGCGTTTCGCTTCGGGATCCTCGGTGTTTCGGACGTGCCGGTGTGGGGCGCCTACGTCGTGATGCTGGCCTTCGTGATCGTGCTCGGCGCGGTGGCACTGTGGCTGATGAACAAGGGCGTGGGGCTGCGGTCGTAGCGCCGAGGCATCCGGATCGCGGCCAGGGGCCGCTCCTGCAAAGTGCCCCGTCCCGGTACCGTCCTGGGAGCGCGCCGCGCGGGATGACCCTTGTAGTTGCAGGAGCGCGCCATGCGCGCGATCAGCGCTGCCGTTGCGCGTAACATTGCAGGATGAAGGGCGTGGTCGCCGCCGCGGTTGCATTGGTCTGCATCATCTGGTGCACGCACGTACGCGCACAGGTGTTCAAGTGCACCGCGTGGAACGGCGCGGTGAGCTACCAGGACCATGCCTGCGGGCGCGGCGAAACCCAGGAGGTGATGGACGTGGCGGGCCAGTCGCCACCCGGTTACGTGCCGCCTGCGCCAGCCAGTTCGCCCCGGCCGCCATCGCCATCGCCGCTGCCGGTCCCGGCCTACGTTCCGCCGCCGCCGCCGTTGCCGGCGATGTACGCGTGCGTAGGCGCGGTGAACGGCAAGCAATACCTGGCACGTTCGCCACCGCCGCCCTACCTCGCGCCGCTGGGCGTGATGGGCTATCCACCGCGGACGCTTTCGCAGGCCTACGGCGCCCCGGGCGGCGCGGGCCTGTCCGCGCCCGAGCTTTCGAAGCCGCCGATCGGCGGTCCGCCGATCGCGACGGGCATGACCGAAGTGCAGGACTACTGCCTGCCGGCGACTCGCGCGCAGGTCTGCGGATTCGTGCAGCGAGAGTACGACGAGAACCATCGCAAGCTGCGCATGGCGATGCCGCGCGAGCAGCCGCCTTACGAACAGCGCGAGCGTAAGTTGCAGGACCAGTTGCGCAATTGCCGGTGAAGTTCGTTGCGGCGCTTGCGGCTTTGATCCGGGAGGTGCGTGGATTGGGGCTTCAGCGGCGGACGATGCCCGCCCTACGCGGTGAGCGTGAGCGTCGGCACCGGGGCATGCTTGCGTTCGTGCGCGAGCAGCCAGCGCTTGATCGGCAGGCCGCCGCCGTAACCCACCAGGTCGCCATGGCTGCCGATCACCCGGTGGCAGGGCACGATGATCGAAAGGGGGTTGGCGCCGTTGGCGGCGCCCACGGCGCGCACCGCGAGCGGCCTTCCGATCCGCCGCGCGATGTCCGCATAGCTCACGGTTTCGCCGTAGGGAATCGCGAGCAGCGCGCCCCAGACCTCGAGCTGGAACGGCGTGCCGGAGGGACGCAGCGGGATGTCGAAGCGCTGCCGCGTGCCCGCGAAATATTCGTCGAGTTCGCGTGCCGCCCCGCGCAACCTGGACTTGTTCGCGACGGTGTCCGCCGGCGCAGCTTGTGCGGCACCGCGCCGCGGCAGTCCGATTTCGACCAGCGCACCGTCGTCCGCGACCAGCAGCAGCGGCCCGATCGGCGTATCGATGTGGTCGTGATACCGCATCAGAAGCCGTATTCCAGGAAGCCGCCATCCACCGCAAGCACCTGGCCCGTGATGTAGCTCGATGCCGGCATGCACAGGAATGCCACCGTCGCGGCAACTTCTTCGGGCTCGCCGATCCGTGCCATGGGCGTGCGTTCCAGCACCTCGTCGAGGTAGTCGGGATCGGACAATGCCTCGTCGGTGCGACGGGTGCGGATGTACCACGGCGCCACCGCGTTGACGCGGATGCCGTCGTCGCCCCATTCGCAGGCGAGATTGCGGGTCATCTGGTGCAGCGCCGCCTTGCTCATGCCATAGGCGATGCCGGTGCGCACGTGGCGGATGCCCGAAACCGAACCGACGTTCACGATCGCGGCGTTGCCGTGCTGCGCGAGCCGTGGATAGGCGAGCCGGCACAGGTCGAACGCCGCGACGCCATTGAGCCGCAGCACGCCTTCGAGGTCGTCGGGTTCGAGCTCCAGCGTCGCCCGCTTGATGTTGCCGCCCGCGTTGTTGACGAGCAGCGACAGCGGCACGTCGAGGTCGGCGATCCAGTCGAAGATCGCCAGGCGGTCTTCGGCGTCGCCGACATCGGCCGCGAACAGGCGGGGCTCACAGTCCGGGAATTCGTCGGCCAGTTCGTCGCACGCGCTCTGCAATTCGGCTTCGTCGCGTGCGACCAGCAGCGGTTGCGCACCGAGCGCGGCGAATTCGCGCGCACACGCGAGCCCGATACCGCGGCTGGCGCCGGTGATGAGGCAGGTCTGGCCGTCGAGCCGCCAGCGGCCGGGAGATGCATTCACGCGCAGACTCCGTCGGGCGTCGTCCCGCGGAGCTTAGCGCAGCTTGCAGGGCGCTGCCTTTCGCGCGAGACTGCGCGCCATGATCCGTGCCGTCGCCCTGCTGTGCATCGCCGTCTTGCTGGCGGCGTGCTCGTCGCATGCGCCTGCGGCACCCGATGCAGGTGTCCAAGCGGCGCCCGCTTCCGGGACCACCAACGCGCTGGCGGGTACGCCGATGGCCGAATACGGCCACGCCCTCGACAGGGCGAAGAACGTGCAGAACATCGTCAACGACCAAGCCAGGAAGCAGGCCAAGGCCATCGACGCCGCGACCGGCGGCCATTGACGTCTTTGCAGGAGCGGCCCATGGCCGCGACCGGATTTCGGGTGAACGGTGTGCACCGCTCGCGCGCGTGGCGCGCTCCTACGACGAATCCGAACCACCTCGCGGTGAGTGCAGGAGCGGCCCATGGCCGCTGTAGCGCGCGACGAAGCGTTGCCGAAGACGGAGCGGGCGGATTGGCCGCCCGCCCCGGGCGCGAGCTAGAAGCGATACTCGGCCTGCGCCGACACCATGTCCGTCGTCAGGTTCAGGTTGTCCTTGTCGGCGTGGTAGTAGTCGTAGCCGATGCCGACGCCGAAGTGGCGCGTGAAGTCGTAGCCGACCCCGACGCCGCCGTACCAGCCCTGCGAATTGCGGTGGGTGTCGACCGGGTCGATGTCGTTGCTCATCCCGTGGCCGCTCCACTCGTAGAGGCCGGCGCGGAAGGAACCGTACCAGTTCGGCGTGAAGCTGTACTTGGCGTTGCCGCCGAAGGTCCAGCCGTGCAGCGACGCGTGGCCGGGCGAGATCACCGGTTGCGAATTGAATACGTTCTTGACGTCGACGTTGCCGAGGTCGTTGTAGCCGATTTCGGGGCCGACCGCGAAGTTCGGGGCGACCTCCCAGCGATAGCCGCCATTGATGGCGTAGCCGGTGTCGTTGCCCGAGTTGATCCCGTGCTTGATGTTGGTGGGCCCGATGTTGCCGTTGATGAAGGCGCCGCTATCCGCACCGGGGGTGGTGTCCTGCGCGAAAACGGGCGCGGCCGCGAAAACCGCGGCGGTGGCGAGGACGATTGCAGTCTTGCGCATGATTGTCTCCACTTGTTGGGTCGTTCACGCGTGCAGGTTTCGCACGCGCTTGGCCACTCAGACTGGAGGCGATCGGCAACGTTCGTTAAGGTTTCGCTAGCGCCTCAGGCGGGGTTCATGGCGTTCATGGAGGCGTCAACGGCATGAATGCGGGCTGTGCAGGCAGTGCAATTCGTGCGCGGAACATCAGCTGCCGGCGCCGTGGATTCTCGCGCCGCTGGCGGCGTCGAAGGCGTGCAATCGGGACGGATCGAATTGCAATCGCACGCGTGCGCCCGGCGCCGGCAATGCACGCGGCGGGATTCGCGCCACCAGCGCGCCGTCGCCATGGCGCAGGTTGAGGAACACCTCGTTGCCGACGGGCTCGACCACTTCGAGCGTCGCCTCGAACTGCACGAACGGCGTCGGCGCATCGTCATCCGCGAGTTCGAGGTGCTCGGGCCGCAACCCGAGGACGATCTCGCGTCCGCGGCACGCTTCCAGCCGGGCCGAGGCGATGGCGGCGTCGCCGAGCGGAAGGCCCACGCTGCCCATGTCGAATCGCGGAGCGGCTTCGGCACCAAGCCTTCCGCGAAAGAAATTCATCGCGGGACTGCCGAGGAAGCCGGCGACGAACAGGTTCGCTGGTTGCCGGTAAAGGCGCATCGGCGTATCGACCTGCTGGATTTCGCCTTCGTGCATCACCACGATCCGCTCACCGAGGGTCATCGCCTCCACCTGGTCGTGGGTCACGTGGATCATCGTCGCGGCGAGCCGCTGGTGCAGGCGCGCGATCTCGACGCGCATCGCCGCGCGGAGTTTCGCGTCCAGGTTCGACAGCGGTTCGTCGAGCAGGAATACCTTGGGCTCGCGCACCAGTGCGCGCCCCAGGGCGACCCGCTGGCGCTGGCCGCCCGACAGCCGGCGCGGGTACGCGTCGAGCAATTCCACCAGTCCCAGCATGCGCGCCGCCGCGGCCACCCGCTCGCTGATTTCCGCACGCGGCAGCCCCCGCAGTTTCAAGCCGAACGCGAGGTTCCCGCCCACCGTCATGTGTGGGTACAACGCGTAGTTCTGGAACACCATTGCGATGTCGCGTTCGCGTGGCGCGAGATCGTTCACCACGCGGCCGTCGATCCGGATCGTGCCGGACGTGATCGTCTCGAGGCCGGCGATCGCCCGCAGCAGGGTACTCTTGCCGCAGCCCGATGGACCCACCAGCACCAGCAGTTCGCCATCGGCGACGGTGAAATCGGCGCCGGCCACGGCGACCTTGCCGTTGTCGTAGACCTTGCGCACCTTGTCGAGCTGGACGGTCGCCATGGAATCCTGTTGCCCTGTTGCTCACCGGCACCCGGTCTTTTCGACATCGGCCGGCCGCGGCACGTTATCATGTCGATGTAATCGCTTACACCAGCGGGGATGTTCATGCCGGCAGAAGCCTCGGCGGCCGTCGAACCCTTTCCGGGGGGGTTCCTTTGGGGCTGCGCAACTTCGGCGTACCAGGTCGAGGGATCTCCGCTGGCAGACGGCGCGGGGCCGAGCAACTGGCACCGGTTCTCGCACACGCCGGGGCGCGTGCGCGATGGCGACACCGGCGACGTCGCCTGCGACCACTACCGGCGTTGGCGCGACGACATTGCGCTGATGCGCGCGCTGGGGATGCGCGCCTACCGCTTCAGCATCGCCTGGAGCCGGGTGCTTCCCGAAGGTCGCGGCCGGGTCAATCCGGAAGGGCTCGCGTTTTACGATCGCCTCGTGGATGCGCTGCTCGAGAACGGCATCCAGCCGATGGTCACGCTCTATCATTGGGACCTTCCGGCCGCGCTGGACGATCGCGGCGGCTGGTTGAACCCCGACAGCCCAGGCTGGTTCGCGGACTACGCGCAGGTCGTGTTCCGCAAGCTCGACGATCGTGTCGGCCTGTGGGCCACGATCAACGAACCGTGGGTGGTGACCGACGGCGGCTACCTGCACGGCGTGCTCGCCCCGGGCCACCGCAGTCGATACGAGCCCGTCATCGCGGCGCACCACCTCCTGAAGGCGCACGGCGCCGCGGTGCAGGCGTATCGCGCGGACGGCCGCAACAACATCGGGATCGTCGTCAACCTGGAACCCAAGTACCCGGCCACACCGGGCGCCGACGACCTCGCCGCCACGGCTCGCGCCGACGCCTACATGAACCGTCAGTTCCTCGATCCGGTGTGCCGCGGCAGCTACCCGGACGAAATGAAGGAGATGTTCGGCGACGCGTGGCCCGAATGGCCCCAGGAGGACCTGGCGCAGATCCGCCAGGCGATCGATTTCGTGGGCGTGAACTACTACACCCGCAGCGTCACCCGCCACGACGGACGTGCCTGGCCACAGCGCGCCAGCGGGGTGCCGCAAAGGCGCGCGACCCGCACGGAGACGGGCTGGGAGGTCTATTCGCAAGGCCTCACGGATGTGCTGAACTGGGTGTCGGCGCGCTATTGCCGCCCGCCGATCTACATCACCGAAAACGGCGCGGCGTTCTACGACCCGCCGACCGTCGACGGCCGCGTCCAGGATCCGCTGCGGGTCGCGTACCTGCGCGCGCACCTGCGCGCGGCGCGTGCCGCGATGCGGCAGGGTGTCGATCTGCGCGGCTACTTCGTATGGTCGCTGCTCGACAATTTCGAATGGGCGCACGGCTACGCCAAGCGCTTCGGGATCGTGCACGTGGACTTCGCGACCCAGCAACGCACGCCCAAGGCCAGCGCCAGGTTCTACGCCGACGTCATCGCCAGCCACGGCGCCGTGCTGCTGCCGGCGTAGGAAAGCCGGGAAAACCGGGGTCAGAGTGCACTTTCGAACATCGAAGCCGAGATCCGACGACCCTTGCGCGAAAGTGCACTCTGACCCCGGTTTCTATCCCTTGACGCTTCCGAGCAGCAGGCCGCGCAGGTAGTAGCGCTGCAGCGCCAGGAACAGCACCAGCACCGGCACCACGGTGACGACGGCACCCGCCATCATCAAGCCCGAGTCCTGCACGTGTTCGCGCGAGAGCGAGGCGAGGCCGACGGGCAGGGTGTAGTGCTGCTGGCCGGTCAGCGCGATCAATGGCCACATGAAATCGTTCCAGGCCACGAGGAAGGTGAACACCGCCAGCGTCACCAGAATCGGCTTCAGCAGCGGCAACACCACCTGCACGAAGATCCTCAGTTCGCCCGCACCGTCCACCCGCGCCGCTTCCAGCAGCTCGCCGGGAATGCCGCGCGCGTACTGGCGCACCAGGAAGATGCCGAACACGCTCGCCATCGCCGGCAGGATGACCGCGGCGTAGGTGTTCACCAGCCCGGCGTATTTCAGTAGCAGGAACAGCGGCAGCATCGCGACCTGCGCCGGGATCACCAGCGCGCCGATCACCGCGCTGAACAACCTCTCGCGGCCGGCGAACCGCAACTTCGCGAACGCGTAGCCAGCCAGCGTGTTGCACACCAGCGAGAGCACGGTGATCGCGGTGGAGATGACCAGGCTGTTCGCGAAGTAGCGGCCCATGCCGGCGTGGGCGAACAACTCGCGGTAGTTGTCGAGGGTCGGGTGCAGCGGCAGCATCGGCGGCGGCAGGTTGTTGGCCTCGCCCGGCTGCATGAACGACACCGACAGCATCCAGAACAGCGGGAACACGGCCAGCGCGGCGCACGCAGCGAGCGTACCGTTGACCAGCAGTGGCCTCGTGAAGCGCTTCATGCGTTCTCCCTGCGCGACTCACCGAAACGCCAGATCAGCGCCGTTGCCGCAAACATCACGAGGAACAGCAGGAAGGCGACCGCCGATGCGGTGCCCATGTTCCACCACTTGAACCCGTCGTCGTACATCAGGTACAGCACGCTCATCGTGCTCTGCAGCGGTCCGCCCTGGGTGATCACGTAGGGTTCGGCGAACAACTGGAAGTAGCCGGAGACGGTGAGAATACCGACCAGCACGAGGATCGGCGAAAGCGCGGGCAGCGTGATGTGGCGGAACTGCCGCCACGCCGATGCACCGTCGATTCGTGCGGCTTCATAGAGGTCCGCCGGAATCGCCTGCAGCCCGGCGAGCAGGATGATCATGTTGTAGCCGAAGTTCTTCCACACCGCGAACAGGATGATCATCGGCATCGCCCAGTCCGGATCCCCCAGCCAGTCGACCGGCGGCAGTCCGAGGTGCACCAGCACGAAGTCGACGAGGCCATATTGCGTATTGAAGAGGTACCGCCAGATCACCGCGACGGCGACAACCGTCGTCACCACCGGCGCGAACAGCGCGGTGCGGAACAGCGGCTTCATCCGCGCCACCTGAGAATTCAACAGCAGCGCCGTGCCGAGCGACACCAGCGTCGAGAGCGGCACGCCCACCACCACGAAATACAGCGTGTGCCACAGCGCGGCCCAGAACAGCGGCCGGTGCAGCAAGGCCCAGTAGTTCGCGAGGCCGACGAAGCGCAGGTTGTGAATATCGGCGAGCGCGTACAGGTCGTAGTCGGTCAAGCTCAACGCGAGCCCCGCGAGCACCGGCAGCAGGAAGAACACCCCCAGCACCAGCAGCGCGGGCGCGAGGAACAGCCAGGCGGCCGAGGCGCGGTTCATGATCGACAGCCTTCCTTCGGAAGGGGGTTGGGTCGTCTTCCGCCTTCGCGCGCGAAGGCGGACCGAGGGGGATGGCTCTTTCGCGCGGCGCCCGAATGCGCCCCACTTGCGTTGCGTTCACTCATGGTGCCGCTCCAGCACCCAGCGGCGCTTGGCGAGGATCGTATCGGCGCGTGCGTCCATTTGCGCGGTGGCCTCGTCGATCGTCAGTTGCCCTGCGATCGCGCGCGCGGCGAGTTCCTGCATCATGTTGACGATCTGCTCCCACTCGGGCACCTGCGGCGCCGGACGCATGTGCTCGAGTTGCGCGCGGAACGCCCGCAGCTTCGGATCGCTTTCCAGGACAGGGCTGTCCCACGCCGAACGGCGGGCCGGCAGGTCGCCCAACTGTGCGTAGAACCGCACCTGCACGTCGGGTCGCGAGAGGTATTCGACCAGCGCCCATGCCGCCTGCTTGTGTCGCGACGAACGCGGGATCACCAGGCTCGATCCGTAGGTGACGGAATCGCCGGGGCCATCCGGGCCCGGCAGTTGCGCCGTCGACCACTCCGATTGCCGGGAGGCCGGCATTCGCTTGCGGAATTCTCCGATGTTCCACGGGCCCGACAAATAGAACACGAAATCGCCGCGCGCGAACGCCTGCCATGGATTGGTGACCTGCACGTTGGTGTACGGCGGCACGTCGCCGCGCTTGAACAGGCCGACGTAGAAGGCCAGCGCGCGCTTGAAACCGGCACTTTCGAAATTTCCATAGCGGCCGCCGTCACGGAGCAGCGGCACGTGTTGCTGCAGCGCCAACGCCAGCAACTGATCGTATTCGTTGGTCGGCAGCAGCGCGCCCCAACGCTTGCCGTCGCTCCTGGCGCGGATCGCATCCATCTGCGCCTGCCATTCGGCCCAGGTGCGCGGCGGTGCCTCGAACCCGGCTTGACGCAGGAGGTCCACGCGGTAGAACAGCAGGCGCGTATCGACGTACCAGGGGATGCCGTACAGCACCCCGCCGACCCGGTTGGTGGCCCAGGCGCTCGCGAAATAGTCATCCTCGCGCAACGTGGCGGAACCGTCCACCCGCGCTTGCAAGGGTTCCAGCGCGTGCAGCGCGGCGAACTCGGGGATCCAGGTGTTGCCGATCTGCGCGAGGTCGGGCAGCGAGCCGCCGGCGTAGGCCGTCAGCAGCTTTTCATGCGCCGCGGTCAGCGGGATCTGCTGGATGCGCACGTGGATATCCGGATGCGCCTTTTCGAACGCCGGCAGCAGCTGTGCGACCGCCTCGCCTTCGCGTCCGATGGTCCAGAACTCCAGCGTAACGCCCGATGCATCCCGCCGGTTGCAAGCGCCCAGCAGCAACGAAGCGATGAGCGCAGCCGCTGCGATGCCGCGGCGGACCCGCGAACTCATTGCACGGCGGCCGCCATGGGCATTTCCCTTGCAGTGGAGGCCGCGGGTTGCGGTTCGGCGGCCGGCTTGCTGCCCAGCCAGCCGCCCTCGAATCCGGCGCGCTCCAGGCCACGGCGGATGTACGGATTGCGGCGCATCACCTTCCACACGAACCCGCTCCGATAGTTCTCGATCATCAGGAGGATCGGCCCCTGGTCGATACCGAGGTAGGCGTTGTCGAACCAGCCCTCGCCGGGCACCACGTGGCCGGCGGTTGGCTGCACGTCCCCGGGAAAGCTGGGACTGAACGCGTCGAGGAAACCGTATTGGGAATACAACCATTTCCCGTAGCGCTGGTACATCGCCTGGATCGTGGGCAGCACCAGGTCCGGTGCGAATGCGATGGAGGCGATCGCAGCGGTCGGCGCGACGACGCAGTCGTCGACCACCTCGCCCACGTCGGCGCCGCGCGCAAGGTATCCGTGGAACCGCACGAACGTGCCGTCGGGCCGGACCCATTTGGCGCGTCCCGGGCCGTTGCTTGCAGTCAGGCCCCAGATGTCCGCGCCGTAGCCCTTGCAGCCGAGCGGGTTCGCGATCGCGTAGCCGTGCTGGCCGACCACCGAGCGCCGGCTGTTCTCGAAATAGTCCAGCCCGCGCTTGCGCATGTAGGCGTCGCGGATGCCCCGGAAGTCGATCCAGGATTCGCTGTACTGGTGGCCGAACAAGGGCGCGAAGCCGACGTGCGGCTTGCTTCCGTGGAAGCTCCCCCAGCTCTTGTCGTAGGTCGAGGTCCACGCTGCCCAGGCGTCCGGTTGCACCGCGTGCGTGGGCGAGCCGAGCGCGAGGATGTAGAGGATCATCGCCTCGTTGTATCCCTCCCAGTCGGCGGGGATGAACTTGCCGCCCGGGGTCCAGCCCATGCTGACGAGTGGCGGCCGCACCTGCGCCCAAGTCCAGTCGATGTTGCGGTACAGCCGGTCCGCCAGCGCGCGGATTTCGCGTTCGGCGGGATCATCTTGATCGAAATAGGTCTGGTCGAACAGCACGCCGGCCATCAGCAGCGTGGTGTCGATCGTGGACAGCTCGATTTGCCGGTTCCAGCGAAGGCCGGTCTGCATGTCGAGGAAGTGGTAGAAGAAACCGTGGTAGCCGCTGTCGTCGTCCTCGCTCGGGCCTTGCGGCGCGTTCGCGAAGAACCTGAGTGTCGCCAACACCCGCTGGCGCGCCCGCTCGCGGGTGATCCAGCCGCGCTCCACGCCGATCGGGTAGGCGGTCAGCGCGAAACCCACGGCGGCGATGCTGGAGAAGTAGGGTACGCCTTCGCGTGGCGGCCAGTGATCGGGAACCAGGCCGTTCCTGGGGTTCGCGGTTCGCCAGAAGAACTCGAACGTGCGGTGCTCGATGTCGTCGAGCGACAACGTCGCCGCTTGTACCGAGGGCTGTGCTCGCGGCGCGCGCTGCGCATGGACGGGTGCGCCGGACAGCAGCACCAGCAGCACGAAGGCGACGCCTGCGCCCATCCGGTGCAAAGCGGGCAGGGCAGCACGCGGGGTGCGCAACGTGGGAGCGGTCATCGGGGATTTTTCCCGGGCCGCATCGCGGCCTGCGTCGACGCATGCATGCAATTCGCGAGCCGCCTCGCGGGGATGTTCGAAATTCAAAACGTGGTGCCCTCGTACAGGTGTGGCTGGACGAAGTGTAGGAAGACAGCCGGCCGCGTGGCTAGACCGCGGCGCAGCACCGCGCGATGAACTGCTGGTGCGTGGGCATCGCGTCGACGCAGGCCGCGATCACGCGCTGCACGTCGTCCATCAGTTGCTTCAGCTCGGCATCGCCGAGCTGGTCGACCGCCGGGTGCCACGCCCGCGGCAGGATGCCCTGGCCGATCATCACCTCGACCCAACTGGTCAAGGCGAACATCTCCTCGGCGTTGCGGTAGAAGCGTCCGCTGTCGCGGAACAGTCGGATGGTTTCGGCGAGCGGCCCGGGGATCTCCATCGTGCGGCAGTAATTCCAGAACGGCGTGTCGTCGCGTTGCGTGGCGCAGTAATGCAGGATGATGAAATCGCGGATTCGCTCGATCTCGAAGGCGGTCTGCGCGTTGTAGCGGTCGATCACCTCGCGGCTGAAGCCGGCGTCCGGGAACAGGTTGACCAGGCGTGCGATGCCCGACTGGATCAGGTAGATGCTGGTCGACTCCAGCGGCTCGAGGAAGCCCGCCGAAAGGCCGATCGCGACGACGTTCCGGTCCCACACCTTGCGGCGCTGGCCCGCGCTGAAGCGCAACACCCGCGGCTCGCCCATCGCGTGCCCGTCGAGCTGCTTCAAAAGCGCCGTCGCGGCCGCCTCGTCGCTGATGTGCGAACTCGAATAGACGTAGCCGTTGCCGGTGCGGTGCTGCAACGGGATGCGCCACGTCCAGCCTGCATCGCGCGCGGTGCAGCGGACGAACGGGGTGGGCGGTCCGACGTTTTCGCAGCCCACCGCGACGGCGCGATCGCACGGCAACCAGTGCGACCAGTCCTCGTAGCCTGCGTGCAGGGTCTGTTCGATCAGGAGGCCACGGAAGCCCGAACAATCCAGGAACAAGTCGCCCTCGATGCGCTCGCCGCTCTCGAGCACCACCGTCTCGACGAAGCCGTCATCGCCGCGCAGGCGGACGTCGACCACCTTGCCTTCGGTGCGTCGCACGCCGCGCTGCTCGGCGTAGCGGCGCAGGTATTTCGCGTACAGTCCCGCGTCGAAGTGGTAGGCGTAGGCGATGTCGGCGAGCGGCGACTCTTTCGGCACGTCCTCGGCCGAGACCATGAACTTGCCGCGCGGCCCCGCCACCGTGTGCAATGAATACGCGCCGAGTTCGGCGGCCAATCCCTGGCGGTGCGCCTTGATCCAGTACTGGTGGAACGGCAGCACGCCGTAGTCGTGCCCGATCGTGCCGAAGCCGTGGAAGTAGCGGTCACCGATCCGTGCCCAGTCCACGAACTCGATGCCGAGCTTGAAGGTACCCTTGACGGTGCGGACGAACTCGGCCTCGTCGATCTGCAGCAACTGGTTGAACAGTTTCAGGTGCGGCACGGTCGCTTCGCCGACGCCGACCGTGCCGATCTGCTCGGACTCGATCAGCCGGATCGAGCGGGTGCCGGGGAACACCTTGGCGAGCGCCGCCGCGGCCATCCAGCCCGCGGTGCCGCCGCCGACGATCACGATGTTCCGGACCGGCGCCGCTTCCGCTTCCATCACGCCCGCCCGCCGGCGCCGCCACAGACCGTGCCGGCCGCCTGCGGGCGGGCGGCGTCCAGGACGGCGCCGCATCTCACCATCGCACGCCCATCGAGAACTTGAAGGTGCGCGGCACCCCCGTGATATTGCCGGTGGGGTTGTATGCGATCGGGTAGAACGTCGGGTAGGTCGCGTTCACGTCGATCAGGTTCTTGTAGTTGAACGCGTTGATCACATCGAGCCGCAAATACCAGTACACGCTGTCGCTGATCCGGATGTTCTTGATCGCGGCGAAGTCGATGTCGCGATAACCGAAGATCGGACCGCCGATCAGGAAGCTCTTTCCGCCGTTCGGTATGTCCGCCACCGGCAGGTTGTTCGCACCGTTGGGAGCGGTGGCCGGGTAGGTGTAGTTGATGAAGCCTGGAAAGGGGGTGGGCGTCGCGAGGGTCAGCTTGCCCGAAAGCGTGATGCCCCACGGAACATCGACCACCGCGGTCGCGACCAGCCGGTGCCTGGGCGCGGCGTTGGAGGTGATGAAGGCATAGTCCTGGATGGTCGCCTGGTCGAATGCGTAGTGCTGCGAGATGTCGCGGTTGTTTTCGGCGTCGGTGTAGGTGTAGGCGATGGTGGCGCCCCACCCCGACTGCTCGGTGTAGGGCTTTTCCGCGTACAGCAATAGCTGGGTGCTGCGGGTCTCGATGCCGTTGTTGCCTACGATCAGGCTGCCGAAGCCGGGGATGCCCTGGCCCCAAGGCTGCCCTCCGTTCGCCCAGAACGCGCCGTTTGCATAGCGGTTTCCGAGGGTGAACACGAAGCCGTCCTTGCTCAGGACGCGCACCACCGTGGCGCTGGTATTCCAATCGCCGAGCTTGTTGCGGATGCCGAGGCTGAACTGGTCCGAATAGGGCTGCTTGAGGTCGTTGTTGATGACGTCGACCTCCTTGCCCGCGTTGGTGCCCTGCAGCAGCGCCTGCAGGTTGGCGACATCGAGGTACGAGTCGTTCCAGGGGGTGCACGGCGTCCCTTCGCACGGTTGCCCCGGTCCGCTGAAGTAATAGGTCGGCTCGGCCAAGGCGAACTTGGTTTGCTCGAGTTGCAGGTAGTTGTAGAGGGTGCGGTCGTAGGCGCGGCCCGCGCCGCCGAAGATCACGTGCTTCTGGTCGCCGTTGATGTCGTAGGAGAAACCGAGGCGAGGCTGCCAGGCACCCTTGAACGGGCTCCGGTTGTGTCCGTTCGAGATGTAGTCGTTGATGTCGATGCCGCCGAGCCGCAGCGCATCGGCATAGGTTTCCCCCGGGGTGGGTTGCGGCAAGCTGGGATCCTGCGCGGGATAGGGGGCATTGAATGCGTCGATGATGTTGGCCGGCGTCACCCAGTCGAGGTACGAGGAGTTGCGCTCCATGTCCCAGCGCACGCCGAGGTTCAGGGTCAGGTGGTCGTTGACCGTCCAGTCGTCCTGGATGTAGGCGCCGAACTGCTTGTCCTTGGTCCGCACGATGGGGCTGAAGCCCACCGATGGCGTTGCGAACACCGCCTTGTACGGCGTGGAGATGGTGCCGGTGAAGCCGGGCGGGCAGTTGAGGCTGTCGATGCTGCTGTCGCCGGAACATACGTTGTAGAACGCCTGCGCGGTGGCGGCCCCGGCATCCTGCGCGACCAGCGTCAGGTCGGCGTAGCGAACCCCCATCTTCACGACGTGGTCGCCGAGCCAATGGAGATCGGTGAAGGTCAAGTCGTCCTTGAAGCCGGGGCCCTTCTGGCCCTTGTTCTGCTCGGCGCGCGGATCGGGCGCACCGGTCTGGACGACCAGCGCGTTGTTCGTACCGAAGGTATAGGCCGAACCGACCCCGCTCGTGATCTGTTGCGGGACGTAGAACGCGTTCTGGTAATCGAGCAGGAATTCGTTGAACCAACTGTCGCCGCTGTGCGACCAGTACAGCTCGTAGCGCTTGGCGGTGTTCTTGACCTGGATGCCCGCCGACGCGGCCGTCGTGCCCCCGATATTGCTGATCTGGTTTTCGTCGCGGATTTGCGCGCGAAGTTCGAGACGGTCGCGATCTGTGGGCTCCCAGTCCAACTTGCCGAAGAACAGGTTCTCGAAGAATGGCAGGTTGGCGGGGCCCAGTTGCGCCTGCGTGTCCGACGGCAGGAAGGACACAGCTTCCGCAACGCCGGGAACCACCGCGATCGGTGTATTGAAACGCTTCACCGAGTTGGTGATGAAGAAGTGCATCTTGTCCTTGATGATCGGACCGCCGAGCGCGAAGCCGTATTCCTTGCTCTCCGACTTCGTCTTGTGGCCTGCCGCCTTTTCCGACGGCGTTTCATCGCGGTAGTCCGAGTCGGTGTAGTTGCCGTACACCTCGCCGTGGAACTCGTTGGTGCCGGATTTGGTGACCGACGTGACCGCGGCGCTGGAAAGCTGGCCGTATTCGGCCTTGTAATTTGAAGTGATCACCCGGTACTGGCCGATCGCGAGCTGCGGGAAGGGATTGCCCTGCGTCGCGAACTGGCCAGCCACGCCGCCGCCCAGCACGTAGCTCTTCTGGCTGACGCCATCGATGTAGACGTTGACTGCGTCGCTGTTTTGCGCACCGGACTGCAGGGACGTGTTGCCGGACGGACTGACCGTGAAGATCATGCCCGGCACGGTGTCGGCGAACTCGAGGAAGTTGCGGGTCACCTGCGGCACCGTCTGGATCTGGTGCTGGGAAACGGTCTCCCCGACCTGCGAGGTATCCGTGTGCAGCAGCGGGTTGCCGACCACCTGCACAGCCTGCAGCGTCTGCGCTTCCGCCGGCGTGGGCGCGGCGGCCTCTGCGGAAAGGTTCAGCGTCGAGGTGGATGCCACCGACAGGGTCACCGTCTGTTCCGTGCCGGGGCCGGCGTCCACGCGATACGTCCCGGGCGGCAGGCCAACCAGCACGTAGCTGCCGCTCCCGGAAGCCGTGGTGCTGCGCACCTCGCCGGTCGCGATGTTGCGCGCGGTGACCTGGGCGTTGGGCGGCGCCGTGCCCCGCAGGTTGGCGTTCGCCGATTGCGCCCAGACCATCGTGGGCAATGCGAACGTCGATGCGACACTGCTCGTGATCAGCGCCGCCAGCAATTTCTTCCGGAGCCTCGTTTCGTGTCTCATATCCCC
>DASSOQ010000074.1:0-3738 GCA_035700365.1 Rhodanobacteraceae bacterium
GCACGGCCGGTGCCGTGGCGCAGCCGCCGAGCAGCAGAAGACCCGCCGCCATGATCAGCCACAAGACGAAGTTGCGTGGTAGCGGTTTCACTTGTTTTTCTCCTTGGAATTTCAGCGCGCGCCGCGTCCGAAAAGCACCACCTCCACCGTCTGCACCAGGATGGCCAGATCGAACACGAAGTTGTGGTTCTTGACGTAGAACAGGTCGAACTTCAACTTTTCCTCGGCATCCGCGAGCGACGACCCGTAGGGATAGCGAAGCTGGGCCCAGCCGGTAAGGCCGGGTTTCACACAGTGCCGCAACGGATAGTACCGAATGCGTGTGTTGAAATCGTCAACGAACTGCGGCCGCTCGGGTCGGGGGCCGATGATGCTCATGTCGCCCCGCAGCACATTCCACAACTGCGGCAACTCGTCGAGGCGGACCTTGCGGATGAAGCGCCCCACCCGGGTGACGCGCTCGTCGTCCTTGGTTGCCCAGCGGGCAACGCCGTCGCATTCGGCGTCGGTCCGCATGCTGCGGTACTTGATGACGTGGAATCGCTTGCCGTATTCGCCGATCCGCTCCTGCCGGTACAGGATCGGCGCACCGGGGCCCGATTCCAGCCGGATGGCCAGCGCCGTCAGCAGCATCAGAGGCCAGGTCGTCGCCAGCACCAGCAGGGAGACGGCCATGTCGAATGCGCGCTTGATCGTGCGGCGGACCGGCGACGTATTGAAGCCGTCGGAGAACACCAGCCACGAAGGATTGGTGAGGTCCATCTTGATGGTGCCGGCCTCGCGTTCGAAGAACTCGGCCAGTTCGGTCACCGCCATCCCGCGCTGCTTGCACTCGAGCAGTGCCTCGACCGGGAGCGTGCCGCGGCGGTCATCGGGTCCCACCACGATTTCGTCCACCCCGAGGCCGATGGCCCACCTGCACAGGGGGCCCTCCGGATGCAGCAGGGAGGTCGCCGGCACGCTGATCGGGTCGGTCCCGACCGGCACGTAGCCCAGCACCTTGAAGCCGCGCTGGTCGGTGCGGCGGCGCATCTTGCGCGCCACCACGGCAGCGCGATCCCCGGCGCCGAGCATCACCACGCGGCGCTTGAACAGATCGGCGTCCACGAAGCCGAGGAACAACACCCGCCACAGCGCCACCGCCAGGTATCCGAGGACCAGCGCGATCGCGAGCACGCCACGCCCGAGGTACGCATCCGGGTAGGCGTAGTAGAGGACGGTCAGCGCGACGCCCCCCAGCACGAATGCAACCCCCTGGCGACTGAGCCGGCCGAGCCAGCCTGCGCGGAGGTGGATCTGGTAGAGCCCGAGCGACGTCATGGCCAGGATCACGACGCCGGCCACCAGGGGCGCGCGCCAATGCAATACCTGGTTGAACGCCGACTGGGTGTCAGCGTCGCCCCAATAACGCAACACCACCGCCGCATACACACCGGCGGTGAGGATTCCGAACTCGACCAATACCAACAACAACTGCCAATGCAGTGCTCTTTGTCGGAACAATCGAAACATGTCGATGCCCCCGTCCTTGTTGTATGCCTTGTCCCTGCGTCGGTGGTCAGCCCGGTTCGCGAGTGGGACGGTTCTTATACCACAACCGTGACGCAGTTCAAAGTTCGATAAGAAAACGGTCGGAAGTCGTTGCAAGAAACGTGCCTCGCAGAAAAATGAACGAGCTGCTGGCGGGGTGCGCTTCCGTGTATCTTTGCGGGCCCTGCCCTCCATCGAAGGCCACCATGTGCGGAATCGTCGCCGGCTGCACCCAACGTGACGTCGTCCCGATCCTCCTCGCGGGGCTGCATGCCCTCGAGTATCGGGGTTACGATTCGGCCGGCCTGGCGGTCCTGGACGAGGGCCGGCTGACCCGCCTTCGGACCCCGGGCAAGGTCGCCGCGCTCGACGCGCTTTGGCAGTCCTCGCCCGCGCACGGGCGCACCGGCATCGCGCATACCCGCTGGGCCACCCACGGGGTTCCCAACGAAGCCAACGCCCATCCGCACCTTTCGCGGGATGCCGTCGCGGTCGTCCACAACGGGATCATCGAGAACCATGCGGAACTCCGCGCCGAACTGTCCGCGGCTGGCTACGCCTTCTCGTCGGAGACCGACACCGAAGTCATCGCGCACCTGGTGCACAAGCTGGTGGCGGACGGCAAATCCCTGCACGACGCCGTGTTCGAGGCGACGCGCCGGCTGCGCGGCGCCTACGCGATCGCGGTGATGCACGCCGGCGTGCCGGGCCACGTGGTGGGCGCGCGCCGCGGCAGCCCGCTCTGCGTCGGCGTCGGCATCGGCGAGCATTTCCTCGGATCGGACGTGCAGGCGCTGATCCAGGTGACCAACCGCATCGTGTACCTCGACGAGGGCGATACGGTCGAAATCACCGCCGATTCCCTGGCCATCCGTGACGCGGCGGGTCGATCGGTGACCCGGAGGGTGCGCGAAAGCGACCTGTCGCGGGACGCCGTCCAGCGCGGCGAGTTCCGGCATTACATGCTGAAGGAAATCCACGAGCAGCCGACGGCGGTCGCCAACACCCTCGAAGGCCGTATCGCCAACGGCCACGTGCTTCCCAACATCTTCGGCGTGGATGCCGAACGGCTGTTGCAGCGGGTGCAGCGCGTGCACATCGTGGCCTGCGGCACCAGCTACCACGCCGGGATGGTGGCGCGGTACTGGCTGGAAGGCATCGCCGGCATTCCCTGCACCGTCGAGGTGGCCAGCGAATACCGCTACCGCCACGTGGTGGTGATGCCGGACACCTTGTTCCTCGCCATTTCCCAGTCCGGCGAAACGGCCGATACGCTGGCTGCCCTGCGCGAAGGACGATCGCGCGGCTACGTGGGGTCGTTCGCGATCTGCAACGTGCCCGAGTCGAGCCTGGTGCGCGAGGCCGACCTTTCCCTGATGACCCGCGCCGGCCCCGAAATCGGCGTGGCGTCGACCAAGGCATTCACGACCCAGCTCAGCGCCCTGGCACTTCTGGTGCTGGAACTCGCGCGCATCCAGGGGATCGACGAGGGCAAGCTCGCCGAATTGACCGCCGAACTCGACAGCCTGCCGCGCAAGCTCGACGAGGCGCTGAAGCTCGAGCCGGTGATCGCCAAACTCGCCGAAGCGTTCGTCGACAAGCACCACGCACTGTTCCTCGGGCGCGGCGCGCATTACCCGGTGGCGATGGAAGGCGCGCTCAAGCTCAAGGAGATTTCCTACATCCACGCCGAGGCGTACCCCGCCGGCGAACTGAAGCACGGCCCGCTGGCACTGGTCGACGAGGACATGCCGATCATCGCGGTGGCGCCCAACAACCAGTTGCTCGAAAAGCTGAAGTCGAACCTGGAGGAAGTCCGCGCGCGCGGCGGCCAGTTGTACGTCTTCGCCGACGCGGGTGCCGACGTTTCATTGAACGGGAGCCGCGGCCAACTGGTCGGCGTGGACGCGGGCGGCAACTTCGTCGCCCCGGCGGTACTCACCGTGCCGCTGCAATTGCTCGCGTACCACGTCGCGGTCCTGCGGGGCACCGACGTCGACCAGCCCCGCAATCTCGCGAAATCGGTCACGGTGGAGTAGGCCGGATCAAGGGGCGCCAGCGACGACTGTGCCGCAGGAGCGGCGCGAACGGCGCAGCCGGGCCCGAAGGGCCGCAGGGCAGGATGCCCGGAGTTTTCCGGCGTATGCACACGACTTGCCGGCTCCGCCTTCGGCTTGAGCCGGCCTACTCGTACTCGGCTGCCACTCG
>DASSOQ010000075.1:0-10932 GCA_035700365.1 Rhodanobacteraceae bacterium
CGCCGCAGGATGAATCGCACCAGATGGGGATCGCGATACCAGCTTTCCGCGACCAGGTAGCCGCTGATGACGAAGAACATCATCACGGCCAGTTCGCCGAGCGTGTAACCGCCGACCGTCGGCTGGGCCCTGCCCAGGAAGAACAACTGGTGTGAGCACACCACGAGCAGCGCGGCCGCCAGCCTGATCGCATCGAAGTTGTTCGCGCGCGCCTGGACTTCGGCAGGCGCCGCATCGCGCACCGCCGCGCCGGCGGCGTCCAGATGCAGCCCGACCGCAGCTTCACCGTCGCTCGACATGTTCGGGGAACCGCTCGTGGAGTAATGGACGAGGGACGAACGCTCCGGGGGTGCAACCCATGGCATGGTGGGCTGCTAGAGTGGCCGGAGCGATTGCACGACGAGCGAAATGGTAACGCCGCGGGCGCGACGCGTGCATCCCGTTCGCGAGCAACCACCGGCTCCGCCGGCGGGCGTCAACGCCACGTTGACACGCGCGGGTCCAGTATCCGGGGCAGGCCCACCGACGCGCAACCGCCCGCCGGTCACCCCAGGCGCTCCGGCGCCAGAGGAGTCAACGATGTCCATTCCCGTCCGTCAACAACTCAAGGTCGCAAGCTACATCATCGGCCAAAAGCTGCGCGGCGCGAAGCGCTATCCGCTGACGCTGATGCTCGAGCCGTTGTTCCAGTGCAACCTCGCTTGCCCCGGATGCGGCAAGATCGATTACGACTCGCACATCCTGAAGCAGCGTCTGTCCGTCGAGGAATGCATGCAGGCGATCGACGAATGCGGCGCACCCATGGTGTCGCTCGCCGGCGGCGAGCCGCTCGTCCACAAGGACATCAAGGAAATCGTCGATGGTTTCCTCGCGCGCGGCAAATACATCTACCTGTGCACCAATGCGATCCTGCTCGAGAAGAAGCTCGACCTGTTCACGCCATCGGACCACCTGACCTTCTCGGTGCACCTCGACGGCATGCGCGAACGTCATGATGAAAGCGTCGGGCGCGAGGGTGTGTTCGATATCGCGGTCGCCGCAATCCGCGAAGCCAAGCAACGCGGATTCCGGGTCAACATCAACACCACGTTGTTCACCACCGCCAAGCCGGACGAGGTCGCCGAATTCTTCGACTTCGCGACCTACGATCTGGGCGTCGACGGCATCACGTTCTCGCCGGGCTTCGCCTACGAGCACGCGCCGCGCCAGGACGTGTTCATGGGCCGGCGCCAATCCAAGGAATTGATGCGCAAGATCTTCCGCCGCCGGAAGGAAACGCGCAGCAAATGGGCGCTGTCGCAGTCGAGCCTGTTCCTCGACTTCGTGTGCGGGAACCAGGGCTACCAGTGCACCGCCTGGAGCATGCCGTGCCGGAACGTGTTCGGCTGGCAGAAGCCGTGCTACCTGCTGGTGGACGAAGGCTACGTGCCGACGTTCAAGGACCTTGTCGAGAAAACCGATTGGGACAACTACGGAGTGGGCCGCAATCCGAAGTGCGCGAACTGCATGGCGCACTGCGGCTTCGAGGGCACCGCGGCCGACGATTCGTTCCGGCATCCGCTGAAGGCCTTCTGGGCGAGCGTGCGCGGGCCGAAGCTGAGCGGCCCGTTCGCGGCCGACCCGCCGATCCTGTACGACACCCCGGAACCGAACCAGCGAAGCCCGCACAGCAACGTTCCGATCGCGCACTTCGGCGGCATCAGGAACTGATCCCCGGACGCTGCCGCGCGGGTGCCACATGCTGATCCTCGCCGCCGCCTCGCTCGCATTGTGGCTGGCGGTATTGCTGCTCCCGTGGCAGCCATGGCGCTGCGCGGAGAGGCTGGAAACCGATGACGCCGGCGATGCGCAACCGTCCGGTTTCACGGTGCTGATCCCGGCGCGCAACGAAGCCGCGGTACTGGGCGAGACGCTCGCGGCGCTGCGCGCCTGTGCGCCCTCCGTCCCGGTGGTCGTGGTCGACGACCAGTCCAGCGACGCAACCGCCGACATCGCGCGCGGCAGCGGCCTCGCCGGCCTGCGGCTTGTGCGGGGCACGCCGCCGCCCGCCGGCTGGACGGGCAAGCTCTGGGCCCTGG
Source organism: Rhodanobacteraceae bacterium (assembly GCA_035700365.1). GTDB lineage: Bacteria > Pseudomonadota > Gammaproteobacteria > Xanthomonadales > Rhodanobacteraceae > 66-474. The sequence continues at coordinate 2,079 of DASSOQ010000075.1, forward strand.
AGCAGGGCCTCCAGCAGGTCACGACCTCCCGCGTGCTGTTGCTCGACGCGGACATCCGGCTTGCGCCCGGCATGCCGGGCGCCCTGCAGGAAAAGGCCGACGAAGGCTACGCACTGGTCTCGGCCTGCGCCCAACCCTGCTGGGCCGGCGCCGCCGCGCGCTGGCTGCTGCCGGCGTTCGTGTACTTCTTCAAGTTGCTGTATCCGTTCCGGCTGGCGAACCGGAACGGTTCGCGAATCGCTGCCGCGGCCGGGGGCGTGGTCCTGGTGGATCGGCGCGCACTCGTGGACGCGGGCGGCTTCGGCGCATGGCGCAACGCCATCATCGACGATTGCACGCTGGCGGCGCACGTCAAGCGTGCGGGCCACCGCTGCTGGATCGGCCTCTCCCGCGGTGCCACGAGCCTGCGCCGCGCGGATGCGGGCACCATCGCCCACATGGTCGCGCGCACGGCATTCGTGCAGTTGCGCGAATCGGTCGCGCTGCTGGTGGCGGCGACGGCGCTGCTGGTGCTGGCATTCTGGATCCCGGTGCTGGCGGTTGCAACGGGCGACGGCATGGTCCGCTGGCTGGGTGCGGGCGCCTGGCTCCTGCTGATCGCCTGCTATGTGCCGACGCTCTTGTACTATCGGCGCAATCCGCTGGCTTCCGTGCTCCTGCCGGCGACCGCCACCTTCTTTCTCGCCGCGACCTGGTTCTCGGCCTGGCGCGCGCTGGCCGGGACACGGTCGGTTTGGAAGGACCGCCGCTACCAGCGCGGACCCGGTTGATGCAACATCGCGCAGAGCCAGCATCTTCCGTGCACATGCCGAACACCGGCACGATCCCGCATGCCAGCCCGCATCCCGTCGCAAGCTGGCTGTTGCAATTCATCGGCGACCTGTACATCAGGGCGGTATACCGCCGTGAGGTCATCCGGCCGGCGGACTTCCGCCTGAGGCCCGGCTCGATGGTCGCATCCAACCACCAGCGCGACGTCGACGGCCCGATGCTGGGAACGGTGCTGCTGGATCGGCGCGGACTACGCTTCGCGGGTGTATTGCCGTATTACGTCACGCGTGAGGACCTGTTCCGGCCGGGCATCCTGGCACGGCTCACGGTGCGCTGGCCGCGTGCGTTGTCCGGACTGCTCCGGCGGATCTCGCTGGCGTGGTTTTTCCCGCTGGGCCGCACCGAGCCGATGCGGCGGACCGCCGAATTCACCCTCGGCGACGCACTGCGGGCGCTGGCGGCCGAGGGGCTCGGCGATGCCGACGCCGGTTCGCTCCTGAACGCCCGGGGGCACCGGGAGACTTGCACCCGGCCCGGCGAGCGCACGGTCGACGCGCTACTCGAGGGCGACGATGATGCCCTGGAGCAATGGTGGGGCCTGCGCAGGCTTTCCCGCGAGGCTCGAGCCACCATCGCACCGGGCTTTCGCGCGACGGTCGAGCGGCAGATCGCCCATTTCGCGGCACGGCTCGACCGTGGCTGCTGCATCTACTTCGCGCCCGAAGGCACGATTTCCCGACGCGGCCCCTTTGGCCGGGTCCGCGGCGGCTTCTACCGGATCGCCTGCGCGGCGGAATCGCCGCCCTGGATACAGCCGATCGGGCTGGCCTACGATACGCTCGCGCCGGGAAAGTCGCGGGTGGTGATCCGGGTCGGCCAGGCAGTCCGTGCCGACGCCCGCGTGCGCCGATGCGAGTTCGATGCGAAGCTGCGGCGTGCCGTGCTCGACCTGGTCACCATCACGCCCAGCCACCTGCTGGCGCGTTTCCTCCTGCACGGGCCGGCGGAATTCGACGCCGACGAACTCTGCCGATGGCTCGCGCAAGCGCATTCGAGCCTTTCGGCCCACGGTGCGGCCGTGGATCCGCTGTTCGAGCGCACTCCAATCGAGCGACTCGCCCGGCGTCGCCTCCGATGGCTCGGCCGCAAGCGGCTCGTGTCCCCTGGAGGAGAGAAGTTCCAGAACACGTGTCCGCGCGAGGCGCCGCCGGGGTGGCGGCGTCCGGAAAATGTCGTCCGCTATCTCGACAATGCACTCTCGGACTTCATGCCCGACATCGAGCGACTGGCGCCATGTTGAAGCAGACCTGGTCGAGGGTCGTGCACGTGCTCAAGCCGCAGGTGGTCCTGCCGGTGCTGCTTGCCGCCGCGCTGCTGGTGTTCGCGTTCAACCTGGGCAATCTCGGGAAGGTGGTGTCACGGCTGCAAAACCTGCCGCTCCACATCCTCGGTATTTCGGTCGCCTGCGCGGGCATTTACCTCGGCTGCAAGGCGGTGCAACTCCACCTGATGCTGAAGCGGATCAATGTCCAGATCCCCCCGCGCTCGTTCTGGCTGGCGTTCGCGGTCGGCGAGATGACGGTCACCCTGCCGCTCGGCCTGTTCTCCCAGAACTGGGTGATGTCCGCTTCCCGGCGCGTGCACGTCGGGCGCAGCTCCGCCGCCACCGTGATGATGCTGCTGATCGAGATCGCCGCGGTGTTCCTTTTCCTCGCCGCGGTGGGGATCCCGCACTGGCACGCCGTGCGCTGGGTCGCGGCCGCGCTGCTTGCGCTGATGGTGGCATTCGTCGCGGGCGCCATATTGTTCGAGGACAAGGCGCGCGAACTTGCGGCCAGGCCGCGCCGGGAATGGCTCAAGAAGCTCGCCAAGGGCGGCGTCGAACTGCTGGACGGGCTGCGCAAACTGTGTACCCCGGCCACCATCGGCGTCAGCCTGGTGCTGGGCGCGATCTATCTCGGGGCGCTGGCGACGGCGTTCTGGCAGGTCGGTCGCGGCATGCACGTGGAGCATCTCGGCTACGTGGACGCCGCCTCGGTTTACATGTTCTCGCTGGCCGTGATCCTGATCGGCGCCGGCCTCATCAGCCAGATCGGCACGGTCGACCTGCTCGGGATGATCATCGCGCAGGCGTACGGCATCGGCTACGTCGATGGCCTTGCGATGATGCTGGGGTTCCGGATCGTATGGACCGGCTCGATCTGGCTCCTGACGCTGCCGATCGTCGGCACCACTTGGCGGGAAATGCCGTCCAGCGGAAAGCGGGGATCCGGCGAAGGCGGGAAGCAGCAGTCCGATTGAAGCGCTGGCGCCGGTCCGGTGCGTGAGCGATGGTTGCGCGCCCGTGCCACGGTCCGCGGAACGGTGGCCACGCGCGCCGCATCGCGCCACCTGCGCCAGCCCAATCCTCCGCCCAGCAGCACCAGGCCAAGGCACGTGAGACCGAACGTGCCAGGCTCGGGAACACCCACGGCGCTCGACGGGCCGGTCAGCGCGAGTCGCAGGCCCCGGCCACCGTCGATCTCGTTGAGCTCACACCCGAAGCCGGCCATCAGCCCGTAACACCTGAAGTTCACCCAGTCGAAGTTGGCAAAACCTTCGGCCGTGAAGAAATCGAACGCATCACCGTCGCGCTGGCTCGCGTCGTTGTCGAGGTGGAAATTGAACCACGTCGAACCGAATGGATCGAACGTCACTTCGTTGGCGGCCGCGAGGAAATCGAAGGTCGTCAGACTGTCGATATCCAGGTCCAGCGAGCCGAACAGCTCGCCGGTCGGCGCGTCGATGACCAGGCTGCCGATGTCGCCCGGATCCTCGCCGGGACTCAGCATCGCGCCCGCGCCCACCCTGAAAAGACCCCTCGAAGTGACATGGCCGCTGCCGACAAGCGTGCCACCGTCGATGTTGATCGTGCCTTGGGAAAGCTCGCCATGCAGTGTCGTGCTGCCGGCAGTCTGCGTGAAGGTTCCGGAACCCTGAATGGCGCCAGTCGTCACCAGCTCGCCGGCATTGGTGACCAGACCATCGTTTCGCAGCACGCCGCCATTGGCGAAGTGCGCGCCTTCCTCGTTGCGCACGCTGCCCGCATTTTCCAGCGTGGCGCGCATGGCATTGGTCAAGGTGCCCTCGTTGACGAGCGCGGCAAATGAACCATTCGTCAACCTGCCCCGGTTTTCCAACACCCCGGACGCCGTGTTGGTGAGCGAGCCCTGATTCTTCAGCGTTCCCGGCAGCAAGTTGGTCAACGCACCCCGGTTTTCGAACGTTGCCCCCATCGCGTTGGACAGCGAGCTGTAGTTCGTCAGCTCGCCCGTGTCCTGATTGACGAGTGCGCGCACATTGGACAACGTTCCGTAATTCTCGATCTTGCCCTCGATTCCGTTCTCCAACGTCATGTTGTTGCGCACGCTGCCGAAATTCACGATCTTGCCGAGTTGGTTTGTAAACGTGCCGATATTCTGGAGATCATCGAAGTTGTTTATTCGCCCGCCCCTGTTCGTCAATGTGCCGCTGTTGATCAGGGAATCGTCGTTGGCAAGCGTGCCCCCGAGATTGCTGAGTGTTCCGGAATTGGAAATGACCGCAATGCTCGTCAGCGTGCTGCCCGGACCGTTCACCAGGCTTCCCTGGTTCACGAGTGGCGCCCGGTTCTCAAGGCTGCCGTCCTGACTGGCGATCAGGCCGGTATTGAACAGCCCGGAATCATTCAGTAATGAACCGGAATTGGTCAACCCGCCGCTGTTGAAGCCCTGGCTGGAGCCGGAGAGCTGCAGCCGGCCCGAGTTGTCCAGGCCGCCGTCGTTGACGAATGCGCCGAAGAGCAGCATCGATCCGTCGACCGCATTCGCAATCTGGCCGCCATCCGCGTTGGTCAGGCCGACGTAATTCGTCAGTGCACCGGCGTTGGAAAGGGAACCGGCCGAATGGACGGTCAGCCAGAACGTGGTGCAGGCGGCACCACTGGCTACATACCTGGCGTCGTAGACTTCGACGTTGCCGCCGATCGGGTTGCAGTCCAGGGGCTCGGCCGCCTGTACCGGCGCACCGTACAGCGCCAATCGGCAGACGCACGCCGCGAGCGCCAGGTGTGAGGCGCCCCGAAGGGCGCGACGGACGGTCGCGAGGGCCGGTTGCTGGTCCCCGCTGGCTCTGGCTTTCATCAGTATTCCCCCCATGGAGTTTGAATGCGCTAAAGCGCAAGCCGCGGCCCCGCGCACGGGCAGATGCCGGCGCAACAGGGGCGCGAAGCTGAAGCGCTCACCGATCGGACGACCTGCGGCCGGCCTCGGGCAAGGCAGGTTCATGCGGAAGCACGGTCCATACCAACCGAATGAAGTCAGCACAATCAACCGGTTGCAGGCGCAAACCGGCTCCCACGCGCCCGGATCGTAAAGTTTTCCGACAAGCGGGCCTCATGCCCGGGCACCTGCGACACCTGCGTCAGCCGATCTCGGCGAGGAAGTTCCCAACCGATGCGGTCGTGTCGATCCGGGGAATGCCACCCGCGGCGCGCGCGCGTTCGAGGTCGCGCGGAATGTCCATGTCCTTCTGGTCCACCGACCACACGTGGCGGCGCTCGCGATGGAACCGTGCGAGGTATTCCTGTTCGCTCTGTCCCGGCGTCGGGGTGAACAAGGCGCGGCGGCCCAGGCCGGCGAGTTCCATCAGCGTCGTATAGCCGGACCGGGTCATCACCAGCTTGGCGCGGTTGAGCATTTCGGCCTGGCGCTTGCGATCGAGGTAGTCGAATACCGTCGCGCCCGCGATTTCGCGGCATTCGCCGGCATCCCCCGGCCGCCCGAGCGTCACGACGATCTTTCCGGACAGCCGTGGCAGCGCGTCGAGCACCAGTTCCTCCAGCAAGCCGCGCTGCGGTTCAATCCCGGAAACCGAAAAGAACACGTCGATGTCCTGCCCGACGTCCAGGCGCGGCACGCTCGACAAGGGACCGATGTAGGCCAGGCGTCCTTCGCCCCAGTCGAAATTGGGGTCGTGTCCCAGCCAGCCGGACAGTCCACCGTTTTCCTCGACGTCAGGGATCAGGATCTTCGTGAATCCCTTCAGGAGATCGCGCTGGCCCCGCTCGGCGCACCACTCCGTGAAGCGACTGAAGAAGGGAACGCGCTGATGAAGCGAATGCAGGATGCAATAGCTCGGTACTTCGCGCGACCACACGCCGAAGCGGCTGTCGGACACCACGCGGTCGAAGTGCCGCTCGGCAACCAGTTTTTCGGTATAGCGGTGCTCACGCTTGAAACCGGCCAGGATCCACGGCATCGCAGCCGTCATGCGCACGTAAAACACCACGGGGTAGCGGCTGAAGGGTGCAGGTGTGTCCTGGAATGGCAGGTATTCGCAGGTGTCGCCGAGCTCCGACTTCAGCAACTGCATGCCTCCGCCGGGTTGCATCAGGATCGTCACCTCGTCGCCGCGATCGAGCAACGCGCGGATCAGGCCGAGGCTGCGCGTCGCATGGCCGAGGCCCCAGTGGTAGACGCCAAACAACACTTTGCGTGGCATTCATGATCCTTTGCGCCAGTGCCGGGCCGCGAAAACCGGATGCTCACACGGAAAACGTCTACGCAGCGCGAAGGGAGCGATCATGCGAGAATCACCGGTCCGCGGCACCCGGCGCAAGGTGGATCGATCCGGGACGTGCGCCGGGAAGCCCACCCAATCGACGACGCTTCACTTCGTTCAACGCAGCCCAATCCACGACCCGGCCCCGTAGCTCAGTTGGATAGAGCGTCCCCCTCCTAAGGGGAAGGTCACAGGTTCGAATCCTGTCGGGGTCGCCATCCTTGCACATGCTGCGCGCCGATTGGGTCGCGCGTGCGGCCGCTCGCACTGGTGTCATTCCGTCGCGGCTCGAAGCGATGCGTCACGGCTGTTACAATGGCCGATTGCATTGACGACATTCGCGCTGCACGCAACAGGAGCATCCATGTCCCACGCCATCCTTTCCGCGCTCGGCCTCGCCGAAGCCAATCCCGGCACCTTCCTCGGCAACGGAGAATGGTCGAAAACGACCGATGCCGGCGTTCTCGAGCCGATGAATCCCGCGACCAACGAGCCGCTGGCGAAGGTGTACGCCACCAGCGACGCGGACTATGAAGCCGTGATCGCCAACGCGAGGAAAGCCTTCGAGGAATGGCGCAAGACGCCGGCGCCGCGGCGGGGCGAGGCGATTCGCCTGTGCGCGCAGGCGCTGCGCGAACACAAGGACGCGCTGGGCTCTCTGGTCGCGCTCGAGATGGGCAAGATCAAGCCCGAGGGCGATGGCGAAGTCCAGGAGATGATCGACATCGCGGACTTCGCGGTCGGCCAGTCGCGGATGCTGTACGGCAATGCGATGCATTCCGAGCGCCCGGGCCACCGGATGTACGAGCAGTGGCATCCGCTCGGCCTCGTCGGCATCATCAGCGCCTTCAACTTCCCGGTCGCGGTGTGGAGCTGGAACGCCTTCATCGCCGCGGCCTGCGGCGACGTGTGCATCTGGAAGCCGTCGCCCAGGACGCCGCTGTCGGCGATCGCGAGCGTCCGGATCTGCAACGAGGCACTGAAGGCCGGCGGATTCCCGGAGATCTTCTACCTCATCAATGATGCCGGCAACGAGCTCGCGCAGAAGTTCGTCGACGACAAGCGCATCGCGCTGATCAGCTTCACCGGTTCAACCAAGGTCGGCCGCCACGTCGGCGAGCGGGTCGCCGCGCGCATGGGCCGTTCGCTGCTGGAACTCGGCGGCAACAACGCGATCATCCTGGATCGCTCGGCGGACCTGAAACTCGCGATTCCGGCGATCGTGTTCGGCGCGGTCGGCACCGCCGGCCAGCGCTGCACCAGCACCCGCCGGCTGTTCGTGCACGAGTCGATCATCGACGACGTGCTGGACAAGCTGCGCCACGCGTACCAGCAGGTCGAGAAGAAGATCGGCGATCCGACCGACCCCGCCACCCTCATGGGCCCGCTCAACAGCAAGGCGGCGGTCGAGCAGTTCGCCAGCGCCGTGAAAACCGCCAAGGCCGGCGGCGCGCGCATCGTCAGCGGCGGTTCGGTCCTCGAGCGCAAGGGCAACTTCGTCGAGCCGACCATCATTACCGGGGTGAAGAATTCCGACGAGATCGTGCAGACCGAGACCTTCGCGCCAATCCTGTACGTGATGCCGTTCAAGACGCTGGACGACGCGATCGCGATGCAGAACGACGTGCCGCAGGGATTGTCGAGCGCGATCTTCACCCAGAATCTCAAGACCACCGAGCAATATCTTTCGGCCATGGGGTCCGACTGCGGCATCGCCAACGTCAACATCGGCACCTCCGGCGCCGAGATCGGGGGCGCCTTCGGCGGCGAGAAGGAAACCGGCGGCGGCCGCGAGTCCGGTTCGGACGCCTGGAAGGCCTACATGCGCCGCCAGACCAACACCATCAACTGGTCGGATGCGCTGCCGCTGGCGCAGGGAATCAAGTTCGATATTTGACGAGACAGCAAGAGCCATCCCCCTCTCGCGCTTCGCGTACGTTCGCTCCGCGCAGCGGCGGGGGGATGACTCCGGCGGCGAAGGAGCGTCACCCGCGATCGGAGCAATCGTATGAGCAGCCCATTCGACTTCGCCGGATACCGCGTCGCCATCGCCGGCGGCAGTCGTGGCATCGGCCGCGCCATGGCGCTGGGCTTCCTCGAAGCGCACGCCCAGGTCGCGGTTTGCGCACGCGGACAACAAGGCCTCGACGCGTTGTGCAGTGATGCCGGCGAACACGCGAGGAAACTCCACGCCCACACCTGCGACCTCGCCGACGCCGACCAGATCGAACGCTGGATCGCGGACGCGGCACGAGCGATGGACGGCATCGACGTGCTCGTCAACAACGCCACGGGCTATGGCTTCCGTGACGACGACGAATCGTGGCTGGTCGATTTCAATGTCGATCTGCTGGCCGCGGTCCGCGCCTCGCGCCACGCCGTGCCCCACCTCCGGCGTTCACCGCACCCCTGCATCCTCCACACGAGTTCGATCGGCTCGCTGCGGCCGCGCACGATGGGGCCGCCGTACGCCGCGATGAAGGCCGCGCTGAACCACTACACC
>DASSOQ010000076.1:0-7925 GCA_035700365.1 Rhodanobacteraceae bacterium
TGGCCGCTGTTGGCCTTCTGCACCATGTCCACCGACAGGAAGCGGATGGTGTTGATGCAGGTCTGGTCGAGGTCGGTAGCCACGGCGGTTCGCTCCTGGGTCGTCTGGGCGCTGGACCCGCTAGGATAACCTCCGCGATCGGGCATGTCCGCGGACTTGCGGCAAATGGCCGCGCGCGATAAACTTTCGCGCTTTGTTTCGGCCGGTTCCGTCGCCCGAGGAGTTCGTCGTGAAGGTGCTTTCATCCCTGAAGTCCGCCAAGCAGCGGCACCGCGATTGCAAGATCGTGCGCCGGCGCGGCAAGGTTTTCGTGATCTGCAAGAGCAATCCGCGGTTCAAGGCGCGGCAAAGGTAAGAGTACGGTCGTCCCTGGCCGCGCCGCCGCCAGGCGAGTGGCAAACCGACGTCTTCAGGTGGGTGGACACCAGAACGGGCATCCTGCCCCGACTTTCCACGACAGCCGCTTCGAGCAAACGCACCGACATGGGCCGCACACAAGCGGCCTTTTTCGTGATCGCCGTCGCTGGCGCGGGACTGCCGTTTTTGCTACAAATGCGCCATCGGCGCACTGCGCCAGGGGAAGCCATGGCCATGAACCGGATCGCCACCAGCTTGACTGCGGTGACTTTTGCACTCGCTGCCGGTGCGCTGGCATTGCCGGCGCAGGCCGAAATCCTGCAAACGCAGACGCAGTCCGTCCCGCTGAGCGCCAAGGTGCAGCAGGAACAGCACATGAACCTGCCCACGCGCGGCATGACCATGGACCAGGTCAAGCGTGAATACGGCGCGCCACTGAAAGTGCTGGCGACCCGTGGCGGCAGCTCCAAGTACCAGCCGCCGATCCACCGCTGGGAATATCCGAAGTACATCGTTTACTTCGAATACAAGCACGTGATCCACAGCGTGCTGCGGACGCCGGGCCCGAATTCGCTGTAGAAGCCATCCCGGCCTCGCTTTTGCTCGTCATCCCGGCGAAGGCCGGGATCCATGTTTTGGCGCCTGATGCAGGCTGGATCCGGCCTGCGCCAAAATGACGACATCGGAAGCTTTGAAGGTTCCATAGATCATGCCATCCCCCGGATTGCGCCTGCCCGCCGAATGGGAGCCCCAGTCGGCGATCCTGCTCGCCTGGCCGAACGCCGGCACCGACTGGGCCGCGCGGCTCGACGAGGTCGAGGAGTCCTACGCGGCCCTGGTCGCAGCGATCACCCGCTTCGAACCGGCGATCGTCTGCGTTCCCGACGGTGAAATCGGCGCCCACGCAGCCGCCCTGCTGGGCGACGCGGGGGCCGATCTCGGGCAGGTGCGCTTCGTCGAGATTCCCTACGACGACACCTGGCTGCGCGATTCGGGCCCGATCACCCTGCGTGACGCCGCCGGTCGTTTCGTGCTGCTCGATTTCCGGTTCACCGGCTGGGGCGGCAAGTTCGAGGCCTCGCAGGACGACGCGCTGGTCGCGGGCCTGGTCGAGCGTGGCGTCTTCCAGCCCGACGCGCAACACCAGCGCGTGGATTGGGCGCTCGAAGGCGGCGCGATCGAGTCCGACGGCCGCGGCACGATCCTGACGACCGCGCGGTGCCTGCAAACGCGCCACCCGGACCTGTCGCGCGAGCAGATCGAACGCACCTTGCGCCACAGGTTGTCCGCGTCCCGCGTGCTGTGGCTCGAGCACGGCTACCTGCAAGGCGACGACACCGACGCGCACATCGACACCCTCGCCCGCCTGGCACCGGACGATGCGATCGTGTACCAGGCGTGCAGCGACCCGGACGATCCGCACTACGGCGAACTGGACGCGATGCGGCAGGACCTGGAAGCGCTGCGTACCGCCGACGACAAGCCGTACCGCCTGTTCCCGCTGCCGTGGCCAAAACCGATCTTCGACGAAGGCCGCCGCCTCGCCGCGTCCTATGCGAATTACCTGGTCGTCAACAGCGCAGTACTGGTTCCGGCCTACGGCGACATCGCCGACGACGCGGCTGCCGAAACCATCCGGCTTGCCCACCCCGGTCGCGAAGTGGTGCAGATCCCCTGCCGTCCGCTGATCTGGCAGAACGGCAGCCTGCATTGCGTGACGATGCAGCTTCCGGAAGGCGTCGTTGCCTGATCCCCGACGTTGAAAGCCCTCCGCAACTACCCCACACTCGCCCTTCCGGAGCCGCCGTCGCGTTTCATCCGCTGGCGGAATGCGGAATCCAGCTGTTCATCATGCGGCGAGTGCAGGAAATGGATTCCGGATTCGGTTCCCGGTGAAGCCGGGAACGGCCCCGGAATGACGAAACGAGGGCCGTCGCGAGGTCAAGTCGCACTTTACGGGTTGCCATGAATCAAAAGACCCTCAAACTTGCGCTGCTGCAGGAAACCGACCGCGGCGGCACCGACGCCAACCTCGATGCGATCGAGGCGGGCTTGCGCGAGGCCGCGCAGGCCGGCGCGCAACTGGTGCTGCTGCAGGAAATCCACAACGGCCCCTACTTCTGCCAGCACGAATCGGTGGCGGAATTCGATCGCGCGGAAGCGATCCCCGGCCCGTCGACCGGACGGATCGGCAAACTCGCCGCCGAACTGAAGCTGGTTGTCGTCGCTTCGCTGTTCGAGCGCCGCGCGGCCGGCCTGTATCACAACACCGCGGTGGTGTTCGACCGCTCGGACGGAATCGCCGGCATCTACCGCAAGATGCACATCCCCGACGATCCGGCGTACTACGAGAAGTTCTATTTCACGCCGGGCGACCTCGGTTTCCATCCGATCGCGACGTCGATCGGCAAGCTCGGCGTGCTGGTGTGCTGGGACCAGTGGTACCCGGAAGCCGCGCGGCTGATGGCGCTGGCGGGCGCTGAGATCCTGCTGTATCCGACCGCGATCGGCTGGGACCCGGCCGACCCGCAGGATGAAAAGGATCGCCAGCGCGATGCCTGGACCACCGTCCAGCGCGGCCACGCCGTCGCCAACGGCGTGCCGCTCGCGGCCTGCAACCGGGTCGGCTTCGAACCCTCGCCCGACGGCGGACGCGGTGCGCAATTCTGGGGCTCGAGCTTCGTCGCGGGGCCGCAGGGCGAAATCCTCGCGCAGGCGGGGAGCAACACCCGCGAGCTGCTGATCGCGGATGTCGATCTCGAACGCAGCGAAAACGTGCGGCGGATCTGGCCATTCCTGCGCGACCGCCGCATCGACGCCTACGGCGATTTGACCAGGCGGTTCCGCGATTGAACACCAGCCCCGAGTCCCCCGCCGAGAACGCGGCGCAACCCGATCCGATGCAAGACCAGCCCGTCAAGCGCGTGACGCGCGACGGCGTGGAATTCGTGCTGCTCGGTACCGCGCACGTTTCGCGCGCATCGGTGGATGCGGTGAAGGCGCTGGTCGAGCGCGAGCCGTTCGACGCGATTGCCATCGAACTCTGCGAATCGCGCGCACGCGGCATCCGCGATCCCGAGGCACTCGCGAACATGGACCTCTTCCAGGTGATCCGCACCGGCAAGGCCGGCATGGTGTTCGCCTCGCTGGCGCTGGCGTCGTTCCAGCAGCGGATCGCCGAACAATACGGCATCGAGCCCGGCGCCGAGATGAAGGCCGCGATGGCGGCCGCCGATGCGCGGGGACTGCCGCTGTGGCTGGTCGACCGGGAGATCGGCATCACGCTCAACCACGCCTATCGCGGGGTACCGTTTCGCGACCGCATGGGCATCCTCGGCGGCCTCATCGCGAGCGTGTTGTCGCGCGAGGAAATCGACGAAGCCGACATCGAGAAACTCAAGCAGGGCGACATCCTCGAAAGCGCGTTTGGCGAATTCGCGCGTGAATCCAGGCCGCTGTACGAAGCACTGATCGGCGAACGCGACCGCTTCATGGCTGCGCGGCTGCGCGAAGAAACCGCCACGAACCCGGCCGCCAGGCGGGTGCTGCTCGTGATCGGCGCGGGGCACCTCAAGGGCGTGGAACGCGAACTCGGCGCGCAGCAGGAACCGCCGCGGGCGATCATCGACCCGCTCGCCGCGAAGCTGCCGGCGCCAAAGTGGCCGAAATATTTCGCCATCTGCGTGATGCTGGCGATCTTCGCCGCGATCGGCTTCCTGTTTTACCGCAACGCGGCCATGGGCTGGCACGCGCTGCGCGACTGGGTGATCTACACCGGGCTGTTGAGCGCCTTGGGCGCCGCGGTCGCGGGCGGGCATCCGCTGTCGGTGCTCACCGCCGCGGTGATGGGTCCGCTGAAACCGCTGCGCCCGCCGGGATTATCGTCCGGCGTCTTCGCCGGCATGGCCGAAGCGTGGTTGCGCAAGCCCCGGGTGGCCGACTTCCAGTCGCTGCGCCACGACCTGTTGCACGCCACCGGCTGGTGGCGCAACCGCGTCGCACGAACCCTGCTGGTGTTCATGCTCACCAACCTCGGCACCATCGCCGGCGAATACCTCGCGGCCGCGCGCATCTTCACCCGGCTGTTGTGATCCGCGAGCACGCGACCTGGTTGCCTACCTCGCTGTGCCTGCCGGCCAGTAAGCGGCGTCCGACGTCTTGCGCGCGCCAAAGATCGCCTGCCCCACGCGCACGATGGTCGAGCCTTCCTCGATCGCGAGTTCGTAATCGCCCGACATGCCCATCGACAGCTCTTCCAGTTCGACGCCGTCGGGCGCATCCTGGCGCAGCCGGTCGCGCAATTCGCGCAGACGCACGAAGCACGGCCTCACCTTCGCCGCGTCGTCCGAAAACAGCGCCAGCGTCATCAGCCCCCGCGCGCGCAGCGATGAAAATGCCGGAAGCTGCCGGACGAATGCCTCCACGTCATCCGGCGCCAGGCCGAACTTGCTTTCCTCGCCGGACGTGTTGACCTGCACCAGCACGTCGAGCGAACGGCCGAGCGCCTGCAGGCGCTTGTCCAGCGCCTCGGCGACGCGCAGGCTGTCCAGCGCCTGGAATTCCGACGCGAATTCGGCGACCTGCCCGGCCTTGTTGGTCTGCAGGTGGCCGATGATCGCCCAGCGGAGATCCGGCAGGTCCGACAGCACCTGCCACTTGCGATGCGCCTCCTGCACCTTGTTTTCGCCCAGAGTATGGCAACCGGCCGCGTGGGCGTTGCGGATGCGTTGTTCGGAAACGGTCTTGCTGACCGGCAGCAGGCGCACGCTCGCGGGGTCCCGCCCCACTTTCGCGCAGGCCGCGTCGATGCGTGCGTGCACGTCGGCAAGGTGCTGCCGGAAGTCGTCGATGGTGTTGGCGGTGGTGTATGCGTGCACTCGGGGGAACTTTGATTTTGGCCGTCATCCGGAATTGCGAAGCGATATACGCGATCCAGCGTTTTCGCGCTTCAACGTGTTGCACGAAAGGCGCTGGATTCCCGCTTTCGCGGGAATGACGACAATTGATGAGCGACCTTTCTCGAGCCAAGTATAGATACAGGGCCGCGTTCGTTTCTGCCTGAGCGCGTATGCTGTTCGCATGCGCGAGCCGACATCCGAAGAAGCGCCCTGGCCCGAAACGCTATGGACCATCGGGCATTCGACCCGTGGCATCGACGAATTCATCGCGCTGCTGCAACAGAACGACATCGAGGTGCTGGCCGATGTGCGCCACTTTCCGGGGTCGCGCAAATATCCGCATTTCAACGTAGAGCCGCTGCGAAACGCGCTGCGCGGCGCCGGCATCGACTACGAGCCCTTCACCGAACTGGGGGGCCGTCGCAAGATGCAACCGGATTCGCCGAACACGGCTTGGCGGCTCCCGGCATTCCGGGGCTACGCGGACTACATGCAGACGGACGCCTTCCGCGCGGGGATCGAGCGGTTGAAGGCGCTCGCCGGGGCGAAGCGAACCGCGATCATGTGCTCGGAAGCGGTCTGGTGGCGTTGCCACCGCGGCCTGGTTTCCGATGTATTCAAGCTCAACGGCACGCGCGTGCTGCACATCATGGGACCCGGCGCACCGCGCGAACATCCGTACACGTCGGCGGCGCACGTGGCGGACGGAAGGCTCGACTACGCGGCGGATTAACACGAACTGCCGATCCGCGGCGAACCGTGAGCACGCGCCGGCACTTGCCGGGGATCACCTGGAGGCGTAGCGTGAAGCTCGACCGGGGCGTCGTTCCCGGACGTCCCTGGCCACGTTCCTCGTGCAAGGAGGTGGCTCATGACGTCATTTCGCTTCGGTGCTTCCTTCGAGTGTGCGCCGCATGCGACCCGCTCCATCGCGTTGGCGCTCGCGCTCAGCTTGAACCTGACCCTCGTGTTGTTCGCGCTGCGGCCGCACACGCCGTACGAGCCCCACGCACCCCCGTCGCCGTCGCTGCTCGCCACCCTGCTGCAACCCGCGCCGGCGCCGGCGCCGGCGTCGCCCGTGCCGATCCTGCGCGCGGTGCAGCACGTGGCCATGCCGACCGTGCCCCGGGCGGTGATGCATCCGCTGCCCCTCGCCACGCCGGTGCTTCCGATGATCGCACCCATGGGATCCATCCGGACGGTTGCCGCGACGTCGGTGGAAGCGGTCCAGGCTGGCACCGCGGGCGATGCCGACGCGACCATCGCCTACGAAACCGCCACGGCACCCTCGTACCCGATCGCGGCGCTGCGCGCCGGCATCCAGGGCACGGTGCTGCTCAAGGTGTTGGTCGACCCGCGTGGGCGGCCCATCCAGGTCGTGGTCGAACACGGCAGCGGCTCGCGGATACTGGATGATGCGGCACGCAGGCACGTGCTCGCGGCGTGGCGGTTCCATCCGGCCGTGCGGGACGGCCACGCGATCGAAGCGTGGGCGCTGGTGCCCGTGCACTTCGAGCTGGACCGCGGGTAACGCTTCCGCGCCGGTTAGCCGGGGCGGGCGTTACCCTGCGGCGGGCCGGCGTGCGGGCGCGATGCGTGCACGATCAGCCACACCAGGCCAACGACGCAGAGCACGGGGAGCAGCACCGGCAGCATCGCGAACAGGACGACCGGAACCACCACCAAGGCCGCGATGGCGAGCGCGAACAGGCCGAACAGGCCGCCGAAAATCATGCCTAGCAGTCCGAACGTCAGCTTGAACGCGCCGACGACCAGGGCGCCGAACAGCCAGACCGCACCGAACACGGCCAGCAGCACCACTGCGATTTCGAACATCCTGACCTCCCGCCGTCCCGCGGCATCGCGATCGAATCCGCGCATCCAGTATGCGCCTCCGCCGCGCCGTGCAAAAGCACGCCTCGCGGCCCATGACGACATGCCCATGACTTCTGGCTGACGTGACTACTATCAAGTGCGGTATAGTGTACTCGTCTGTACGGATGATGCAAGTTCACCGCGATGGGCGAGACCGAAGCGCACCTTAAGAAGTTCGAGAAGGAACTGGCTGCCGGCACGGTATCGCTGGTCCTGCTGGCCGCGTTGGGCGCCGCCCGCGAGCCGATGTACGGCTACCAGATCGCCAAACGCCTGGAGCGCGATGCCGGCGGCGTGCTGGTCGGCAAGCAGAGCGCGCTGTACCCGGTGTTGCGGAACCTGAGCGCCGCCGGATTGCTCGACACCTTCGTCGAACCCTCCGAAGCCGGGCCGCCACGCCGGTACTACCGGATCACGTCGCTGGGCCGGCGGGTCCTGCGCGAATGGACCGATGCCTGGGATTCCACCCGCCGTTACGTCGACTCGATCTTGAAGGATTGAAGCCATGAGCACGCCCAAGACCATCAGGGAATACCTCGCGCAACTGCGGGCAGCGCTTGCGGGCGCCGACCCGGCGATGATCCAGGACGCGCTCTACGACGCCGAGGAACACCTGCGTTCGGAACTGGCCGAAAACCCGGGCATGGGCGAGGACGAATTGCTCGCGAAGATCGCAACCACCTACGGCGCGCCGGAAGAAGTCGCCGACATCTACCGCACCACCGAGAAGACCGTGGCACGCGCGTTGCGCCCGCCACCGCCGCGTCCGCGGCGTTCGGCACTCGGCCGCTTCTT
>DASSOQ010000077.1:0-2807 GCA_035700365.1 Rhodanobacteraceae bacterium
CGTGATGAAGATCGCGCGCGTGCGCTCGTACCAGCCGCCACTCGACTGGCCGGGCGTGCACCAGGCGGCGGTCGTCACGCTGTGGTTGACCGTCGGGTTCACGGTGCTCGGCGTGGTGCTGTGGCTTGCCGGCCGCGCCGGACTGCCGCTGCCCGACATCCACGCCTGGATCGACCGCAAGGAACCAGCGTTCGAATCCCCGAAGCTGCTGGCGCGATTTCGCCGGTAACGCTCAGAAGATTTCGGCGACGCAGCAGCGCAGGCTGCCGCCGGCCTTCTCGATTTCATCGAGTGGCACGCTGCCGATCCGGAAACCCCATGAAGCCAGTGCGGCGCGTTGCGCGTGGTCGAGCACGGCGGATGCGCGTTCGCTCATCCACAGGCGATCTGCACTGAGGGCGATCGCGTTGCCGGCGTACGCGCGCTTCTGCCGGGGCGCCAGCCGGATTGCGCGATCGTCGTGCGCCTTTGCGATCGCCTCCGACGCCGCCGCATCGGCAAAGCCATCTCCGGCCAGCACCACCGCGCGCCCGGCGAGCGATGCCAGCACCACGTTGGCATGGTATTCGCCCTCCGCCAGCTCGAAGCAGAACATGAGGCGCAGCCCGAACGCTTCGTGCATCGCGCGCGCGCCGGCCATGTTGCAGCGCTCGGAGAGCCCGCAATAGCCGATGCCGCGGGCGTGGTCGATCACCAGCGAGCCGGTGAGCTCCGCCACACAGTCCTCGCGCTGCGACAGGTCGATTTCCGCGTAGCCGAGCAGGTCGCGGAAGAAGCCGCGGATGTCTTGCCGCATGGCCTCGCGCTGCCGTACCTCATGGCGCATCCGCCCGACGATCAGCCTGCCGGGGGCCGTGGCGAATACGTTGTTCGGGAACATGGCGTCGGGCGCGCACGGATCGCCGGGAAACACCATCGTCGGAACGTCCTCGCGCACCGCCTGCGCGAGCGCCGCGTGTTGCACCAGTGCCCGCTGCACATCGAACGACGCATGCATCTGCATGTAGCGATTGTCGCGCGCCGACTCGGCCGCCAGTCCGGCCGCCGCGGGCGCCACCAGGAACGCCGCCCGCGCAGTCGCGTGCGCCCCGGACACCGGCGGAAGCCCGGCCAGGGCGGCGAGGAAGGCGGCGGGGGAGGTGGTGATCACGGGCGTGGCTCGATTGTCGGGCTGGCCATCGGCATGGGTCTTCCCAGTGCCGGCGGGTTTGGCTGTCGAACAGGCAGGGCCGGACTCCAGCGAAAACACCAGCTAAGCGAATCATAAGCCTGTCTCCCGACACTCGCGGCGATCAACCGGATTCCGGGTATTGCATGTTCTCGTACGACCCCCTCGTCGTCCGTTTCGGCGGGCTCGGGGACATGGTGCTGCTGACACCCTTGCTGCGCCTGCTCCACCGGCGTTATCGGCAGCCGTGCCGGGTCATGGGTTCCGGAAGTTGGCTGGAGCCATTGCTGGACGGTCATCCCGACGTGCAGGCTGTGCTGACCGTCGCGCATGTCGAACGTCCGTACTGGCTCGACGCCACGCAACGCGAAGCCGCGCAGTGCCTGCGGATGCGGTCGCCGGGCGCGGTGTACGTGTGCGACGACACTGCGGGGGCCGGAGCGCGCCGGCTCCTGCGACACGCGGGCGTGCTCGAGGATCAGTGCCGGTTCGCCGATCTCGATTGCCCGCGGCGGGACGGCGAACATTGGATCGACCGCTGGCGACGGTTTGCGGAAATGACCCCGCCCGCCTTTGCTCCATCGCGGTTCGGCGCCGGTACGCGAAGACCCGCCGATCCGTGCCTGGTGCTGAACGCCGGCGATCGCGAGGATCTCGCGGAGTGGCTGGCGCGACGGGCGCTGGCTCAGGCGAAGATCATCGTGCTGCAGCCGGACAGCGGGCGGGCACCGGGCGGTGGACGCGACGGTTCTTCCGGTGGCTGGCCGCGCGCCAACTGGGGGGCCCTGATCCGCGCATTGCTCGCCGATCCCGCCGATTTCACCGTCGTGGCATGCGGCACGGACGCAGACCTGGACCTGGGGAGCCTGGCTGGATCGCCACGCATCCGGGCGGTGGGCGACGACCTGCCGCTGCGACGGTTCATGGCGCTGTGCGAGTACGCGGACGCGATGATTTCGGTGGATTCCGGCTGCGTGCAGGTCGCGGCCGCGTTGGGTTGTCCGTTGATCGTGTTGTACGGCGCCCGGCCGCCATCCTTGTGGTGTCCGCCGGGCGCCAGCGGCAGTGCCGTCGTGGCGCTGGGCGGCCCGCCGGCCCGGAGCCGCATTGACGAGATCACGCTCGATGAAGTCCTCGCCGCCTGGCAGGGGCTTCGCGTGCGCGGCGATGCATCGGCACCGGCAAACCGTACCGGATCGCTGCGGGGTGCGCACGGGCGGCCGGTGAGGGGCGTGCCGCAGTGAACGTGCCGCGGGGGGCGGCGACGCCGGGCGCTGTGCGGTGGCTGGGCATCGCGTGCTGGTGCGCCCTGCTGTTGCCGCTCGTGATCGTGCTTCCTCCGATCCCGATCGACGAGACCCGCTACCTCACGGCCGCCTGGGAGATGGTCAACGCCGGCCAGTGGCTGGTGCCGACCGTCAACGGCGCGTGGTATTCGGACAAATCGCCGCTCCTGTTCTGGTTGATCGCGGGCGGCTGGAAACTGGTGGGCGTACATACCTGGGTGGCGCGCGTCGAGGCGCTGGCGGTCGCGGTAGGAATCGTGGTCACGCTGCGTCGCTTGGCGTTGCGCCTGGGCATGGACGCGCGCGGCGCCGAGGCCGCGATGTGGCTGCTGGCCGGCTGCCTCGGCTTCGTC
>DASSOQ010000078.1:0-13098 GCA_035700365.1 Rhodanobacteraceae bacterium
ACGATGTGCTGATCGCGGATGATGGCCTCGATCTTGTCGATGACCGTCTGGTAGTAAGACTCGATGTTGTCGCGGTCGAGTTGCTGTTTTTTCAGGTCCTTGATCACCGTGCGATAGTCGGTGGTGGGCGCGAAGCCCTCCACCCTGGCGACGTAGGGCGCCAGCGTCTTCATTTCGTTCTGGATCTCCATGAACGATTTTTGCGCCTGCTTCATCAGCTCCTGTGGCGGAATGTCGATGCCGACGTTTTTCAAATTGTCCGCATAGATCGGTTCGGGCAGGCGGGCGTCGGTGCGCGCGCGCGGCAGCACGGTCGATTTAACCCATGCGGAGTAGTCGTCCAGCTGCTGCTGGAGCGCATCGAGCGCCGGCCCGGCGCCCTCGATCTTGTACTTCGCGTACAGCTTGCGGATGCCATCGACGTAACGCTTGGTGTTGGCGAGGTTCTGTTCCACCTCGGCCTTGTACGGGCCCAGCAGTTTCTTGTCGCCCGCCTTGGCTTCGAACAACGCTTCGGCTTCTTTCGTGACCGGAGCGCAGCCGGGCGCCATGCCGACATAGCACTTCAGGCGCGCCAGCGCATGCGGCCGGCGCGCGGCCGCAACCTGGTCCTGCAGCAATCCGAACTCGCCCTGGAAGATCGTCTGGCCAATGTCGGTGTAGGGCAGCATGTACTGGTCCTGCAGTTTGCTGCTCTCGATGAAGCGGTCGGCCGCGTGGATCATGATTTCCAGATCCTCGCGGACGTTCGCGTCGGTGGTCTTCGCAAGGTCGGCCTTCAGGGCGTCGCGCGCCTCGGCAAGCGCCTTGCGCGAACGCACGTCGACATTGGGCTTGAGGTCGACGACCTTGTCGTCGTAACCCGGCAGGCCGAATTGCGATGCGAATTCCGGATTGAATTCGGCCAGCGTCTTCAGCAGCACCTGCGCGTATGCATTGCTTTGCGCGACCCACGCAGGGGGCGGCACCGGCGGACGGTCCGGACGCCGGTCCGGCCTGGCCGACGAGGGTGGTGCGGCGAACGCGACCGGGACAACGAGCACAAAGGCGGCAACGGCGGCAAGGCTTCGCGTGAACATGGCGGATCTCCCTTGGGTTGATCGGACACTAACACGCTTCATCCGGTGACTGGATGGGCCGGAAGTCAGCCGCGCTGGCTACAATCGCAGTCTGGTCGCCATGGCAGTACATCCATGTCCGATGCCGATCTGGTGGTGCGGGGTGGCGGTTGCCACTGCGGCGCGGTGCGCTTCGAAGTCCGCGTGGCGCCGCGGCCGCTGCTGCAGGCGTGCACCTGTTCGATCTGCCGGATGACGGGGTACGTGCATCTGATCGTGCCCGCTGCGCGGTTCCACTTGCACCGTGGCGCCGATGCATTGACCGAATACCGCTTCAACACCGGCGTGGCGCGCCACCTGTTCTGCCGGTACTGTGGCGTGGAGTCGTTCTATGTGCCGCGCTCGCATCCACACGGCTACAGCATCAACGCGCGATGTCTCGATGACGACGTGCTGGCCGATGGCGAGTGGTTGCCGCCGTTCGACGACGAGCATCGCGATGCGGCGACCGCTGCCGTGGCGCACCTGGCCGACAATTGACGGGTCAGGGCGCGAACGCGCTCGCGTAAGCGGGTTTCAGGAACTTCGCAAACACGTTGGCCGGCACGTCCACGGTCTGCGTGCCATACACGTAAGCCGCGACCTGATATGGCGGAAAGACCAACGTGAGGCCGGGACTCGCAGCGTCCGGCGTGGCACCTGCGCGCACCACGAACACCGAATAGTTCACGCTGGTCGGCTTGGTCCCGTCACCCAGCATCTGGGTCATGTTGGTTTTCCATTCGCGGATCGCCGCGGGCGATCCCTCGCCCGGCCTGGGCGCGTTCGCCATGAGTTTCTTCAGCAGCGTATCGTGCGCGAAATTGGCGAGGGCGGTGCGCGCCGCGTCCGGATCGGTGAACAGGTCGTCCAGCGCGATCAGCTTTCCGGCCTTGCGGTCGAACACGAAGGCCGCCTCGACCGGCAGGGGATGCGCCCCGCCGGTGTCCTGCATGCCGGTTTCGCGCACGCTGGTGAACGCGGATGTATTCGCGGCGACGCTGAAGTCCAGTTGCATCTCGAACTGCCGGTCGGCGAATTCCGGCATCTGTTCCGGATCGGGCAATGCGTCGAGAAAATCGCGCTTGGCGTGGTCGGCGGTGGCGCGCAGCGCATCGGCCAGCGGTTTTTCGTCGGCCGGCAACGTGGGCAGCTCGATCGCGATCTTGTAGTGGCGCGTGCTGGCGTGATCGCCGGGCAGGTCGGCTGTGGACGCGCTGGCAGGCGCGGGCGGCGGGATCACGGGCGCCGAGGCGCTTGCGGCCGATGCGGTGGCCGCGGCACGCGAGGAAGTTTCACTTTCGGCCTGTTGCTGGCACGCCGTCAATGCGGTGACGGCCAGTGTGGCGATCAGGCAAAGCGGTGTCAGCGACTTCATGGTCGGTGCTCGACGGGAACCAGCGGCGAGTCTAGGCGGCACGACGTTAAGCAATTGCTGTCGCGATGATGCGCAAATTGCCTATCATGGCAGGATGGATTTGCAACCGACGAACGCGTGGCGCCTGTGCGTGGCGCCGATGATGGACTGGACGGACCGGCACTGCCGGTATTTCCATCGCCTGCTCAGTCCGCACGCGCGCCTCTACACCGAGATGGTGACTGCGGCGGCGCTGGTGCGCGGCGAGCGGACGCATCTGCTCGCCTACAACCCGGAGGAACACCCGGTGGCGTTGCAGCTCGGTGGCGCCGACCCGGTCGAGTTGGCGCAGGCCGCGCGCCATGGTGAACAGGCCGGCTACGACGAGATCAACCTCAACATCGGCTGCCCGTCCGACCGCGTGCAGTCGGGACGCTTCGGCGCGTGCCTGATGCGCGAACCGGAACTGGTGGCGGACTGCGTGCG
Organism: Rhodanobacteraceae bacterium; assembly: GCA_035700365.1. Taxonomy (GTDB): domain Bacteria; phylum Pseudomonadota; class Gammaproteobacteria; order Xanthomonadales; family Rhodanobacteraceae; genus 66-474. Next base: position 2,941 of record DASSOQ010000078.1, read on the forward strand.
CGCGATGCGCGAAGCGGTCCGGGTGCCGGTGACGGTGAAGTGCCGGATCGGCGTGGACGATCAGGACGATGACGCGGATCTGTGCGGGTTCGCCGCGCGCATGGTTGACGCCGGGGTGCAAGTGCTGGTGGTGCACGCGCGCAAGGCGTGGTTGCAGGGCCTGTCACCGAAACAGAACCGCGAAGTGCCGCCGCTCAACTATCCGCGCGTGTACCGATTGAAGCGGGAATTTCCCGGTTTGCGGGTGATCATCAACGGCGGCATCAATGGCGTGGCGGCCGTGCGCGAACATCTGCAACACGTCGATGGCGTGATGCTGGGGCGGCTGGCCTACCACGATCCGTACGCGCTTGCACGCATCGACGTGGCGCTGCATGGCGGCCAGGTGCCGGCCCGCGAAGCCGTGCTTGGCGCGATGCGGCCGTACATCGAAGCCGAGTGCGAGCGCGGCGTGCGGCTGGGGTCGATCACGCGCCATCTGTTGGGCCTCTATCACGCTGAACCCGGCGGCAAGGCGTTCCGGCGGGTGCTGTCGGAACGGGCGCGTGCCGAAGACGCGGGTTGGGACGCGGTCGAGGCGGCGCTGGCGCAGGTCGACCGAAGGGCGATGCAGGCGGTGGCCTGAGGTGTGGAAAGCCCCGTCCCGATGCGCTCCGGGCGATGTTCAGCACGAATTCAATGGGCTGCGGGATGATCGTTGCCTGGAAGATTCGCGATTCGGATGCCGATGGCCATGAAAGTCCGCAACGTTGCGTTGGCGCTGGGGTGCGCACTGCTGTGCGCCGCGCCGGCGTTCGCGCGCAAGCCGCCATCGCACCCGCCACCCGCGGCGTCGGCGACGGCGCATCCGCTGACGCTGGAGCAGGCGGTCAAGCAGGTACAGCGCCAGACCCATGGCCATATCCTCGCCACCGACACGGTGACGCGCGGCAAGACGAATGTGTATCGCATCAAGGTGCTGACGCCGCAAGGACAGGTGCGGGTAGTGCAGATGCGTTCCAACGGGCGGACACAATCCGATCCGGGCAGGTCCGGTTCCGACAAATCCAGCTCCGAACAAAATGATTCTGATCAAGGAGGGCACTGATGCGCATCCTGTTGGTGGAAGACGAAGCGCCGCTGCGTGAAACGCTGGCCGCGCGCCTGAAGCGTGACGGGTTTGCGGTGGATGCCGCCGCCGATGGCGAGGAAGGACTGTACCTCGGCCGCGAGGTGCCTTTCGATCTCGCGATCGTGGACCTCGGTCTGCCCAAACTGTCCGGCATGGAACTGGTGGAAATCCTGCGCAAGGAAGGCCACAGCTATCCCATCCTGATCCTTACCGCGCGCTCGTCGTGGCAGGACAAGGTGGAAGGCCTGAAATTCGGCGCCGACGATTACCTCGTCAAGCCGTTCCACGTCGAGGAGCTGCTGGCGCGGATCAACGCGCTGGTGCGGCGCGCATCGGGCTGGTCCAAGCCGGTGTTGTCGTGCGGGCCGGTGCGGCTCGATACCACCGCGCAGACGGTCACGGTCGATGGCAAGCCAACCGACCTCACCAGCTACGAGTACAAGGTGCTGGAGTTCCTGATGTTGCACGCAGGCGAGCTGGTGTCCAAGGCCGACCTGACCGAGCACATCTACCAGCAGGACTTCGATCGTGACTCCAACGTGCTGGAGGTCTTCATCGGCCGCCTGCGCCGCAAGCTCGATCCGGAGGCCAGCCTGAAGCCGATCGAGACGGTGCGCGGGCGCGGTTATCGCTTCGCGATTCCCCGCGACGAGACGGTCGCCGAGTAAGCCACGCCTTCCCGGTTCCGGGCCGCCCTCGCATGTTGCACACGGCGATCATCACGGCCATCGGCCGGGCATGGCCGGCCAAGGAACCGACCGCAATGGCTTTGGAGGACGGCACTTCGCGCAGGCCGCTGTCGCTGGTTTCGCGCTCGACGATCGCCACGCTGCTGGTGCTGATCGGATTCCTCGGCATAACCGGTTTCGCGCTCGATCGCGCGTACGCGCACGCGGCGCTGGAAGGCCTGCGCGCGCAGTTGCAGAGCTATGCCTACACCTATCTCGCCGGCTTCGATGTCAGCGGCCGTTCCGGTCGCGCCATTCCACCGGACGTGACGCCGCCGAACCCCGATTTCGGGCGGCCGGGTTCCGGACTCTATGCCGTCATCGTGGGCGAGAACGGATTCCGCTTCGAGACCCAGTCCACGCTAGGCCGTGAGTTGCCGTTCGGCGCGCTGCTGCCGCCGGGGCCCGCGCGGTTCGAGGGGCCGATCGAAACCGCGGCAGGGTCCCTGTACGTCCTCAGCCAAGGCATCGACTGGATATCGCGGGACCAGAAGAGTTACCACCTCACCATCTACGTTGCCGAGAACGATGCGTTGCTGCAGGCGCGCCTGGTGGCGTACCGGCGCACCCTGTTCGGCTGGCTCGCGGCGCTCGGACTCGCACTGCTGGTGCTGCAGCAGATCCTGTTGCGCTGGAGTTTTTCGCCGCTCCGGCGGGTGGCGCGCGACCTCGCCAAGATCGAGCGCGGCAACGCGGATCGCCTGACCGGGCCCTATCCCCGCGAGGTCGCGGTGCTCACGCGCGGCCTCAACCGCTTCATCGAGAGCGAGCGCGAACACCTGAAGCGCTACCGCAACACGCTCGACGACCTCGCGCACAGCCTGAAGACCCCGCTGGCGGTCGCGCGCTCGCGGCTCGAATCCGGGGACCGCGAAGACGACGTCCGCAACGATCTCCTTTCGCAGGTGCAGCAGATGGACCAGATCGTCGCCTACCAGCTCGCGCGGGCGAAGATGTCGGGCCATTCCACCTTCGCGGCGCCGGTGCCGGTCCAGCACCATGCCGAAGCGGTGGTGCGCAGCCTCGAGCGCGTGTACGCGGGCAAGAACATCCTGTGCGAATTCGATATCGAGGAAGGTTCGAATTTTTTCGGCGAGGAAGGCGACCTGCTCGAGTTGCTCGGCAACCTCCTGGAGAACGCGTTCAAGTGGGGCAAACACCGGGTGCTCCTCAGCGTGAAAAAGGTCCCGCCCGAGAACCGGCGTGCGTGGCGGCTGGGCCTGGACATCCGGGTCGAGGACGACGGTGACGGCATTCCCGCGGAACAACTCGAAAGGGTGCTGCAGCGCGGCGTGCGCGGCGACGAGCGCGTGCAGGGGCACGGCATCGGGCTCGCGATCGTCGAGGACATCGTGCGTTCCTATCGCGGCACCTTGCAGGTGGACCGCTCGACCGAACTCGGCGGCGCGTGCTTCCACGTCCGCATCAACGAGCCTTGAGGCCAGCGGGCCGCCGGGAGCGCAACGGTTCGGCCGGACGCCCGGCGTTTCGCGATTACTGGATGGAACCCGGCAACAATGATTGCCAGGACGCGGGGCTCGGTGCGGTTGCGGGCCTGGCGATCTTGCTGCGCGGCTTGTTGCTCGCCGAGGGCGCCTGGCCGGGACGCGGCGCGCCCGGCGCGGCAACGGGTGCCACCCGCGGCATCGCGGGCGCCGCGTCGATGGCATCGACCTCGGCCACGCTGGCCACGTCGGGCTTCGCCATCGGGGCCGCCGATCCGGCGTGCGCGTTCACGTCGGGCATTTGCGGCGCACCGTTCTCGACCGCAAGCAGCGGGCGATTCGGGCCATAATCGAGTGCGGCCGCGGAAAGCGGCACCGCTCCCAACAGCAGCACCGTCAACCACGACGTCAGGTGTTTCATGACAGCCCCCGGACAGCGCGTGTCGAATCGGCATCTTGACACAACCCAGTTGGCGCCGCCAGCGACCGCCCCGGTCGCGAATGCGCCGGCCGCGGCGGGGATGCCGCCGGTGCTGCGCTTGCTCGCGTCGGGGGCGGCGCTCACCGGTCCGGCGTTGGCGCGCCGGCTCGATATTTCGCGCGCGGCGGTCTGGAAGCAGATCGAGACGCTGCGGCATGCGGGGCTCGAGATCGCGTCGGAGGCGCGCGGTTACCGGCTGGAACGTCCGCTGGACCTTTTCGAGGTGGCGCAGGTGCGGGGTGCGCTGCCGGCCGCGGTGCGCCGCCGCGTCGGTGCGATCGAAAGCCACTGGCGGCTGGATTCGACCTCGAGCGAGCTGGCCCGCCGGGCGGCGGATCTTCCCGACCTTTCCTTCGTGTTCGCCGACTGGCAGGACGCTGGCCGCGGCCGGCGAGGCCGGCAGTGGTGCTCGCCGCCGGCGACGAACCTCCAGTTCTCCTGCCTCAAGCGGTTTGCCGGGGGCTACGCCGAATTGTCCGGCTTGTCGCTCGCGGTCGGCGTCGCCGCGGCACGCGCGCTGGAGGATCGCGGCGTGCGGGGCGTGTGCCTGAAATGGCCCAACGACCTCGTGCACGGGGACGCGAAGCTCGGCGGGATCCTGGTGGAGCTCGCCGGCGAGTTCATGGGGCCAAGCCGCGCGATCATCGGCATCGGGATCAACCTGCACCTGCCCGAATCCACCCGCAGGATGCTCGACCGCCCGAGCACGGACCTCGCGCGGTTGTGCGGCGGCGCGGCGCCTTCGCGCAGCGAGCTCGCGGCGGCCCTGGTCGCACGCCTGACCGCGGCGCTCGATGGGTTCGCCGACACCGGATTCGGGCCGTTCGGCGCGGCCTGGGCGGAACGCGATGCGCTCGCCGGACGGCCGGTGCGGGTCGACGACGCGCGGGGCGAGATCCGGGGCATCGCCGAGGGCGTCGATGCGCGCGGCGCGCTGCAGGTGCGCACGCCCGAGGGGTTGCGCAGCATCGAGAGCGGCGAAGTCTCGGTACGGCCGCTGTGAGCGCGGGACCCGGGGAAACCTGGTTGCTGGACCTCGGCAATTCGCGCGCCAAGCTCGCGCGCCTCGAGCGCGGGGCGCCCGCGGACGTCGCCGCGCTCGATTGGTCGCGGCCGGACTTCGTGGCTGCCGCGCGCGCCTTGCTGGGTTCCTGGCCTCGGCCGCGCCGGATCCTGGTGGCGTCGGTGGCGCCGGACGCGCGCAGCGGCGCCCTGCGCGAATGCCTGCCGCGGGAACCGTCGGTCGAGATCGAATGGTTGCGGTCGCCGCGTCGCGCTTGCGGCGTGTCGAACCGCTACGTCAAACCGGAACGGCTGGGGGTCGACCGCTTCCTGGCGATGGTGGCCGTGCATGCGCGCGCGCCGGGGCCCGCGGTCGTGGTGGGTTGCGGCACCGCGCTGACGCTCGACGCCATCGGCCGCGACGGCGACCACCCGGCCGGCTTGATCGCGCCATCGCCCGAACGCATGCTGCTCGCCCTCCAGCGGGAGACTGCGATCGCCGACCGCAATCCCGACGCCTTCCGCGCTGATGCGGAAGACGACACGGCGGCTTCGCTCCGCGCCGGCTGCTGGGCCGCCGCGGGCGCGCTTGTCGAATGGTTCGCCAGGGACCAGCAGGCGGCGATCGGCGTGCCGGCCGTGTGGCTGCACGGCGGGTGGGCGGAGGCGCTGGCGGCGTGGCTGGCGCGCGACGGCTGCGCTGTCGAAGTGCTGGGGCACGCGGTCCTGCACGGCCTGGCGGTGTGGGCGGAATGTCCGCCCGACCGCTCCTGATCGCCGCGGACCGGGGCGCGCCCGTCGGCCGAAGGGTGCGGCTCGAATGGAGGCCCAGAACGGCCTTCCATGGATTGACTTTTCCGCAACAGCCGCTTCGATGGAGTGATTCAACGGGTCGGCCCACGCGGCGGACGGTACCCACCTGCCGCGTTCGTGCCGCATCGCGCAATCTGCGCCGCGTCGCGACAGCGCTCCGGCCCGGTCGCTAGAATCTCCGCGTCACCCCGGTGCAGAAGCTGATGTTCGTACGCCTGGTGTTCCTGTTGCTGGTGGCGCTGAACCTCGGGGCGGCCGCATGGCTGTTGTTCGGGAGGGCGCCGGCACGCGCGTTCCCGCCTGCCGCGGATCCGGGCGTGCCCGAGCTGCGGCTGTGGTCGGACGTCGCGAAGGCGGCGCCGGCCCGGTATCCGGTGCCGGTCGCGCCCTCGTCGGCGGCCGCGCAGGCGAAGGGCGATACCTGCACGACGCTCGGACCGTTCACGAACGCGGCCGACATGCGCGCGGCCATGCAGGCGCTGTCGCCGCACGTCGCGCGCATCCAGTACCGCGAGGAACAGGTGAGCCGTTCGCACGGTTACTGGGTGTACCTGCCCGCCGCGCCGAGCCGCGAGGCGGCGCTGGACGATGCCCGCCGGCTCGCGGCCAAGGGCATCCACGACTATTACGTGGTGACCGCCGGCGACACCCAGAACACGATCTCGCTCGGCTTGTTCAATGACCAGGCCAACGCCGACCGGCGCCTCGCGACCGTGACCAGCGAAGGCTTCCCCGCGCGGGTCGCGGAGCGGGTCGATTCGGCGCCGGCCTACTGGCTGGACTATGCGGTGCCGCCGGGTGACGCGTTCGACTGGCGGGCGTGGCTGCCGGACCGCAGCGACTTGCGGGCGAAGCCCATCGATTGCATCGGTGGTTCCGGGCCTTCCGGACCCTCGCCGATATCCGCATCATTGCCGGCATCCGCATCGTCGCCGGCGTCCGCATCATCGCCGGCGTCCGCGTCGTCGCCGGCGTCGGGATCCGCACCGGTTTCCGGGTCCTCGTCCGCCACAGTGCCGCCCGATGCGGCGCCACCGGGATCTTCGGGTGACCGCTTTTGATCCCGGCCGCGCGGGCGTGCGATGATGGCGCCCGCACGCCGGCATAGCTCAGTTGGTAGAGCAACCGCCTTGTAAGCGGTAGGTCCTCTGTTCGAATCAGAGTGTCGGCACCAGCGAGGCGATCGCGAGGCACGGGGAGGCGAGCGATGGTGGCTGAATTGGATCCCCGCGAGGTGGAGTTCCAGGCGCAGCTCGAGACGCTGCGCCGGCACTTCGTGGACGGATTGCCGGAGCGCCGCGCCGCGCTGGCGGCAGCCTGGCGCGACTGTGCGGACGGGGGCGACGAGGCGCCGTGGGAGCGCCTGCGCGACGTTGCGCACAAGTTGTCGGGATCCGCGCCCTGCTACGGCCTCGATCGATTGGGCGAGGTGGCGCGCGGCCTGGACAGGCAGCTTTCCGGGCGCGCGCCGTGTCGCCGGCGTGCCCCGCTGGCGATGTCCGTCGCGCAGCTTCTGGCGGCGCTGGAAGCGGCGGTCGCGTCCGTCTGACCCCGCGGGTGGTTGCGGCTCCAGCCGCACGTTATCCTTGCAGACCCCTGCACCGTCACGCTCCGGGTGAGGACACGTGGTGACCACAGCGAAACCGGTATCCCTGATCGGCGCGCCCACCGACATCGGTGCGGCCGACCGCGGCGCATCCATGGGTCCGGAGGCGCTGCGCGTGGCCGGACTTGCCGAAGCGCTCGCGGCGCGTGGCCTGGATGTCGTCGACCGCGGCAACGTTTCCGGCCCGCAAAACCCATGGCAGCCCCCGCACCGCGGTTACCGGCACTTCGACCAGGTAGTCGCCTGGAACCAGGCGGTGAGGGATGCCGGACTCGCGGAGCTCGAGGCAGGGCGGATGCCGATCCTGCTGGGCGGCGATCATTGCCTCGGCATCGGGTCGATCAGCGCGGTCGCGCGCTATTGCCGCGGCCGCAACCGCAAGTTGCGGGTGTTCTGGCTGGACGCCCACGCCGACTTCAACACCTCCGACATCAGCCCGTCCGGCAACATCCACGGCATGCCGGTCGCGTGCCTGTGCGGCCTCGGGCCGCCCGAACTCATAGGGATGAGCGACACTGTCCCTGCGATCACCGCCGACCAGGTCCGCCAGATCGGCATCCGCTCGGTCGACCCCAACGAGAAGAAGCTGGTCCACCAGGCCGGGCTCGAGATCTTCGACATGCGCTACATCGACGAGGTCGGGATGCGGCAGGTGATGCAGGAGGCCCTGGCCGGGCTCGACGAAAACAGCCACCTGCATGTCAGCTTCGACGTCGATTTCCTCGATCCCTCCATCGCGCCCGCCGTGGGCACGACGGTGCCGGGCGGCCCCAGCTATCGCGAGGCGCAACTGTGCATGGAGATGATCGCCGACACCGGCCTCGCGGCGTCGCTCGACATCGTGGAGCTGAACCCCGCGATGGACGAGCGCAACCGCACCGCCGAGCTGGTGGTCGACCTCGTCGAAAGCCTGTTCGGCAAGTCCACCCTGATGCGCGCCTGACGCGGCCGCGCGGACGCCGGGCAACAGCTCGATTCGGGTTCATCCGTCACCCGGGTCAGGATGTGCCGCTGCGCGTCGCTCACTGAGACGCCGGTCAACAAACCCCCCGCCGGCCGGTCAACAACTGTGACGCAAACCCTTGTGGCGCGCGGGCGAGCACGGCTCTTGCACCGGACGCGTAACACCGCGCGCTGCGCGGTGACCGGCAACGCCTTGAGGAGGCGTCGTGGCAAGGAACAGGGGACAATTCGACGTGCTTGCGGCCCTGCCGGGCGCGCGCGCTTCGCTGCGCTGGTGCGGCTGGCTGGGACTCGCGCTGCTGGTGATCCCCGCGGTGCTGATGGCAGCGCTGGCGCAAGCGGGCGGTGGCTTCGCGCCTAACGAAAGCCTGGCCTTGCCGCTGGCGGTGACGGGGCTGCTTGCGCTGACCGGAACCGCGCTGCTGCTGGCGCGGGTCCTTTCGGGCCTGCGCCGGCTCGCCGAGCTCGCCCAGTTGCTCTGCGAACGCAGCCACGATCCGGTGTTCATCAAGGATGCGCAACACCGCTACCGCTTCCTCAACGAGGCGGCGGCGGCCTTGCTGGGTCGCCGCGCCGCGGATGCCAACGGCAGGCGCGACAGCGAGCTCCAGCCGGGTGCCGAAGCGCTGGCCTACGAGGAGAACGACCGCGTCTGCCTCGAGCGCGACCTCCCGACGATGTTTCGCGAAACCCAGAAGCTGCCGGGCGGCGGCGAACGCATCTTCCTGGTTTCCAAGTATCCGCTGCACGACACCCGCGGCAGGATCTCCGGCCTGGTCGGGGCGGCGCGCAACATCACCGACGAACTGGAACTCCAGCGGACCGCGCGGCGGCGTGCCGACGAACAGCGCGCCTGGTTCGATCTCAATCCGCTGCCGGTCGTGGTGTTCGCCAGTTCCGGCCTGCGGATCCTCAAGGCCAATGCTGCCGCCGAGCATTGCTACGGCTACGGCCGCGCGCGCCTGCAGCAGATGCAGGTATCGGATCTGTTCGATCCCGTCGAGGCCGATCGCCTGCATGCCTACCTGCGCGAGGATGGCAGGCCCATCGGCCCGGGCAGCGTCGCCTGGAAGCATCGGCGTGCCGGCGGGGAGGCGTTCGACGTGCTCACCGACATCGGCAACCTGCCGCACGAGGACGTTCCATCGCGGGTGATGCTCATCCGCGACATGTCCGCCGAGTCGGCCGTGAAGCTGGCGCTGGGCGATTGCGAGAAGCGCTACGAGGACCTGCTGGAATCGGGCCTGTCACTGGTATGGATGCACGACCTCCAGGGCCGGCTGCTGAGAGTCAACAGCGCCATGGCGCATGCGCTCGGCTACGAACGCGAAGACATGGTCGGCCGCCCGCTCTCGGATTTCGTCGCGGAAGAGGCCCAGGGGACCTGGGTCGACTACATGAACCGTACCCGCAACCTCGCGCGCGACGCCGGCGTGCTGCATTTCATCGCGCGCGACGGCGAGCGGCGGGCCTGGCAGTACCGGTTCGTCTGCTATCCGGATGCCGAACCGGTGCCGTACGTGATGGGCGCGGCGCAGGACGTGACGCTGCGGCGCCGCTACGAGCTGCGGCTGCGTGACCAGAACCAGCGCGATCCGCTGACCGGCTGTCGCACGCGCCGGTTCCTGGATGCCTTCGCGCTGCAGGCCGCGCACGACCAGGCGTGGGGCTGCGTGCTGGTGGACATCGACTACTTCCGGCAATTGAACGCGAGCGAGGGCCGCGCACGCGGCGACGAACTCCTGCGCGAGATGGCGGCCCTGCTGGACAACAGTTCCGGGTCCGGCGACGTGGTCGTGCGCCTGGGGGCCGACGAATTCGCGGTGCTGATGCCACAAGCGAACGAGAACACCGTGCGCGAGCTGGCCGAGCGCCTCGGCGCCGCGTCGCGCGACGGCATGCCCGCGGTGTTTTCGCTGGGCTGGGCCGTGCGTGAAGAGGACGAATCGCTGGAATCGACCCTTCGCCGCGCCGACAAGATGCTGCTGCGGAGCCGCGCGCGGCACTAG
>DASSOQ010000079.1:0-16607 GCA_035700365.1 Rhodanobacteraceae bacterium
ATCGGTCTTGTTGCCGATCAGCATCGCCTTGACGTGCTGCGGCGGCAACAACTTCACGCGCACCCCGCGGGCCTGCAATACCCGCCCCCAGTGGTGCGCCGAGCCGGTCGCCTCCATCGCCACCCGCGTTCCCGCAGGCAAGCCCTCGCACCACGACTGAAAGCGCGCCCGCGACAATCGCTGCTTGCTGACCCGCTGTTGTTGACGATCGTAGCCGTGCACCTGAAACACCTTGCTTGCCAAATCCACACTGAAAGTCGTAGCGTTCATCTCGGACTCCTCCTCTCTCACCCGCTGGAACTTCATCATTCCACCAGCATGGCACGCCTTGCGATGCCGATAGATAGAGGGGAGGAGTCCATGACCATCATTCCGGACGCCCCCACGACGTGGGCGCGATCCGGAATCCAGGTCTTCCGGCGTCGGCGGAGCATGGATTCCGGGTTCCCGTACCGGCGAGCAGGCACGGGCCCCGGAATGATGATGCAAAGGTTCATGCGGGACGGCAGGCTGGACGGGGGAGGAGAAAAGCCGTTACTGCCGCACGAGGTATTTCGCGATCAGCATCATCTGGTGCGCCCATCCGTCGTCATTGGCGGCGAGGGCTTTTTCGCGGCGCGCGGGCGGCAGCGCATCGAACCCCGATTCGGTGACCGTGAGCAGGATGCCGTCCGGCGCATCGTGCAGTTCGAACACGATCCGGGTCATCGCTTCGCTCGCGTAGTCGACCCCGGCGTCCACGGCGAACGGATGCCAGCGGAACGTGAGCCGCTGCATCGGTTCGATCTTCTCGACCACCCATTCGAACGGCGTGCCCTCGTGGGGCTTCTGAATTTCGGCGACTTCGGCATCGACCTGGGTTGGCGTGATCCTGCCGGTCACCCTGGCACCTTCGACGAACGGTGCGTCGAAGCGCACTCCGAACCAGGTGCCGAACTGTTCCGCATCGGCGAGCGCGTGCCACAACCGTTCGCGCGGCACCTTCAGCAGGACCTGCTTCTCGATGCGGTCGGTATTCGCGTCCATGGCGGTCTCCTTTTCGTTCGCGGACTACTGTAATCCGGTGGCTCCGTCGTTGGGCTTCTCCCGGAGCAAGTCCGGGATCAATTCAAGCTGCAAAGACGTTTCGGGTAATGGGCCGTTCGCACTGAGCGTAGCGCCGAAGGCGTGAGGCCGCAGTGCCTGCGCAAGCGGTGTTTCGACCTGGCGAAGCTTCGCTACGCTCGACACGAAAAAATTCGTTATTGTCGACGACGTCAGGGACCATCGCGCGCAATCGTTCGGCTGCGCGAGCCGTTCCGTTTATCCTTGGCCGTCATCCGGGGGTTCCATGAATCGCATCCTGCCGCTGTTGTTGTGCCTGGTCGCGTGGCCGGCGCTGGCCTCCGCGCCGAAACCTTTGCTGCTGACCCACGTCGGCCTCATCGACGGCACCGGATCGCCGGTGCAGCGCGACATGACCATCGTGATCGAGGGTCGGCAGATCGCCGCGATTTATCCGAGCGGCAGCCAGCCGGCGCCGAAGGGCGGCGAAGTTCGCGACCTCTCCGGGAAGTACGTGATGCCGGGCCTGATCGACGCACACGTGCACATCACCGATGCCGAACCGGACATCGCGCACTACCGGACGTTCCTGCACGCCTTGCTGCTGGGTGGCGTGACCGGCATCCGCGACATGGCGGGCGACGACCGGCTGCTGCAGTTCCTCGCCGACCAGGCGAATTCGGACGCGTTCGCTTCGCCGGACATTTTCTACGTCGCGCTGATGGCCGGACCGACCTTCTTCAAGGAAGACTTCCGCGCGCAGGACGCCTCGAGGGGCGAACCGCTGGGCTTCGCACCGTGGATGCAGGCGATCACCGCAAGGACCGACATTCCGCTGGCCGTCGCCGAGGCCAAGGGAACGGGCGCGGCCGGGATCAAGCTGTACGCCAACCTGCCCGCGGCGCTGGTCGAGGCGATCACCGCCGAGGCCCACCGGCAGGACCTGCGGGTCTGGACGCACGCAACGATTTTCCCGGCCAGGCCGAGCGATGCGGTCGATGCAGGAGTGGACACGATCTCCCACAGCCCGTACCTGGTGTGGGAAGCGGCGCCGAGCGTGCCGGACGATTACAGGATGCGCGCGATGGGTGATTTCGGACACATCGAGCCCGATGCGCCGCGGATCCTCGCATTGTTCGATGCGATGGAGAAGCGCGGGACCATCCTCGACGCGACATTGTTGGTGTTCAAGAAGGAGGCGGAACACCATCCGCAACGTGTCGGCGCCGGCATCATGCCGTGGAGCTACGCGGTGACGAAGCTGGCGCACCAGCGCGGCGTCCTGGTCGATGCGGGCACCGACGACGCGGGCTTCCCGTACGGCAAGGACGGACCCGAACTCGGCCAGCCGCCTTCGGTGCACCAGGAAATGGCGCTGCTGGTCGAGCATGCGGGTTTCACGCCGTTGCAGGCGATCGAGGCGGCCACCGAAGTAGGCGCCGCGGCGCTCGGCCAGTCCGCGAAGCGCGGCACGGTGACGCCCGGCAAGCTGGCCGACCTGGTGGTGCTCGACGCCGATCCGTCGCACGACATCCACAACACCAAGAAGATCGACTTCGTGGTGAAACACGGCCGCATCTACACGCGTCAAGCCGACCACTGACCCGCGAGGGCACCGTCGAGCGCCGTGGCAGGCTGGCGAATCCTGCGTCGTTCGTTCGTCGTTGCCTTGCAATCCGCAACGCGGGTTGCGATGGAGTCACGATCGTCCATACGATGCCCGCCGGTTCGATGAGGGCCGCAGCGACGCCGGACAGCCACCCGAAGGCACGCCCATGAACGAGACCCCTTCCGCGCCGCGCGCGGCGACTGATCCCATGATCGAGGTGCGCGGCCTTGACAAGACCTACAAGGGCGGCTTCCGGGCCCTCAAGGGCATCGACCTGACGGTGTACCGCCGCGAGATCTTCGCGCTGCTGGGGCCGAACGGCGCCGGCAAGACCACCCTGATCAGCATCATCTGCGGCATCGTCAATCCCGGCAACGGCACGGTCACGGTGGACGGTCACGACATCATCCGCGAGTGGCGCAGGACCCGTTCGATGATCGGGCTGGTGCCGCAGGAACTCACCACCGATGCGTTCGAGTCCGTGTGGGACACCGTGCGTTTCAGCCGGGGCCTGTTCGGCAAGGCACCCGACGATGCGTACATCGAGCAGTTGCTCAAGGACCTGTCGCTGTGGGAGAAGCGCGACAACAAGATCCTGATGCTGTCCGGCGGCATGAAGCGCCGGGTGATGATCGCCAAGGCCTTGTCGCACCAGCCGACGGTGCTGTTCCTCGACGAGCCGAGCGCCGGCGTCGATGTCGAACTCCGCCGTGACATGTGGGCGATGGTGCGGCGGCTGCGCGAGTCCGGCGTCACGATCATCCTGACCACGCACTACATCGAGGAGGCCGAGGACATGGCCGACCGGGTGGGCGTGATCAACAAGGGCGAGCTGATCCTGGTCGAGGAAAAGGCCACGCTGATGCAAAAGCTCGGCAAGAAGCAACTGCGGCTGCAGTTGAACGAGCCGATCGCCGCCGTGCCCGAGTCGCTGGCGTCTTACGCGCTGGACCTCAATGAGGGGCGCGACGAACTCGTCTATACCTACGACACCCAGCGTGAGCGAACGGGAATCACCTCGCTGCTGAAGGACCTCTCGGCCGCCGGCATCGGTTTCAGGGACCTGAGCACGCGCCAGGATTCGCTGGAGCAGATCTTCGTCGGCCTGGTGAAGGAGGACGCATGAACCTGTACGGCGTTCGCGCGATCTACCGCTTCGAGATGGCGCGCACCGGCCGCACGCTGATGCAGAGCGTGCTTTCGCCGGTGGTGTCGACGTCCTTGTACTTCGTGGTGTTCGGCTCGGCGATCGGTGCGCGGATGAACAGCATCGACGGCGTTCCGTATGCGGCCTTCCTGGTCCCGGGCCTGGTGATGCTGTCGCTGCTGATGCAGAGCGTGTCGAACGCCTCTTTCGGGATCTATTTCCCGAAATTCGTCGGCACGATCTACGAGGTGCATTCGGCGCCTTTGTCGTACATCGAGGTGTTGATGGGCTACGTGGGCGCGGCCGCGACCAAGGCGATCATCGTGGGATTGATCATCCTCGGCACCGCGCGGCTGTTCGTCGACTATTCGATCGCGCATCCGGTGGTGATGGTCGCGTTCCTGGTGATGACCACCGTCACCTTCAGCCTGTTCGGATTCATCATCGGGAACTGGGCCGACAACTTCGAGAAGCTGCAGGTGGTTCCGCTGATGGTGATCACGCCGCTGACGTTCCTCGGCGGCAGCTTCTATCCCGTCCACGTGCTGCCGCCGCTGTGGCAGAAGGTCACCTTGCTCAATCCGGTGGTGTACCTGATCTCCGGGTTCCGCTGGAGCTTCTATGGCCTCGCCGACGTCAACCTCGGGATCAGCGTGGCGGCGACGCTGGGGTTCCTGTTGCTGTGCCTCGCCGGGGTGTGGTGGATCTTCCGCACCGGATGGCGGCTCAAGGCCTGATTACCCGTCGAGCCGCGACGTGCTTCGCGCCGGCGCCCGCAGCAGGCGGGTGAGCATGGCGCGCAGTTCGTGCGGGAAATCGATATCGAACGCCGCAAGCCGCGGGTCGGCCCGGATGGCCTGGCGCACCACCGGTGCGGGCTCGGCCATGTGGTGCAGCCCGATCGCCAGCGCGTGCAGCCACAGCAACAGGCGCTGGCCGAAGCCGGTCGGCACGCCCCGGACCCTGGTATCGATTCGCGCGCCGCTGGCTTGTGCACGCGCGGCCAGGAAGCGCTTGAATTCGAGCGCCGTATCGAGATCGACATTGCGCTCCAGCACCGTATGCATGACGGCGATCAGGCGCAGCAGCCGTGGCCGCGCGTGGAGGTCCCGGACCAGGTGGTCAACGAACGCATCCCGTGACACGGGCCGCTCCAGCGCGGCGTCGAGCGCGTCGAAGAACGCCTCGAACTGTTCGGTCAACAGGGCCAGGAACAACGCCTCGCGGGTGGGAAAGTAGAGATACAGCGTGCCCTTGGCCAGGCGGGTGCGCGCGGCGACCTCGGCCACGCTGACGCGCTCGAAACCGCGTGCATCGAACAGCTCCAGCGCCGCATCGAGGATCGCGCGGCGGCGGCGCGCCTTCTGCTCGCCGTTGACCGCCCGCCGGCGCACGGCGGGCCGGTTCCCGTGCATCCGCGTGCGGTGCATGCCGGCGGTCAGGCCGCGGACCCGGGCGTGGGAAAGTTGCTGCGCAGGAAGCGGTCCCACGCGCGATCGGTCATCACGGCGCGCTGCGTCATCATCAACCTGGCAGAGGGCGTGACGGCATAGCGTGCGCGGGGCCGGGCACTTCGCAGGACCTTTTCGATGGTGGCCGCCACGCGTTCCGGTCCGCCGCCCAGTTTCGCCAGCAGGCCTTTTTCGTAGGCGTCCCGGCTGGTCTCGGCCACGGCCGTGTTGAACGCCTGGTACGGCCCGGCACCGGCCTGGACCGCGTCGATCGCCGCACCCACGGTCGCGCTGAACTGGCTGCGGATCAGCCCCGGCTGGATCAGCACCACGTCCACGCCGAAACCGCGAACCTCGAAACGCAGGGCGTCGCTGAGCGCTTCCACCGCGTACTTGCTGGCGTGGTAGATGCCGCCGCCGGGGAAGGTCAGCTTGCCCCCCATGGAACCCATGTTGATGATCCTTCCCCGGCCTTGGCGGCGCATGCCTGGAAGGACGAGCTGGCACATGCGGATCAGCCCGAAGACGTTGGTTTCGAACTCCGCGCGTACCTTGGACAGGGGCACCGACTCCACCGCGCCGGACTGGCTGTAGCCGGCGTTGTTGACCAGCACGCCGACTGCGCCGTGCGCGTGCTCGACCACGCCGACCGCGGCCTGCATGGAGGCTTCGTCGTTGACGTCCAGCGCCAGGGTCCGGCAGCCGGTTGCCTTCAGGTCTTCCAGCGTCTCCGGCTTGCGCGCGGTCGCGTACACCGTCCAGCCGGAACGGGCGAGGCGTGCGGCGGTGGCCTTGCCGATGCCGGTGGAGCAGCCGGTCACCAGGACGGCGCCGGAAGGCGCGGCGGAATGGGGCATGGGTATTCCTCGGGGATGCAAGGCGCAGCGGTGGATGCCGCCGAATGTAAATGACCGATGGTCAGTTGTAAAGTCGCTGCGTCGGTTGCCCGGCGATGTCCCGCGCTCGGATCGCGCTCCGGGGGCCGCGATCCGGCGCCGCAGGGCGGGCATCGCCCACAACGTGGTCCGCATGGGATTCAACAAGCTGCCGCCGACTGATCGGTGGGCGGCGGACGGTGTCCGGCCTGCGCATGGTCGTCCGGGCGGGCACGCTACGATGCGGGTATACCGCCGCACGGGATATGCCCCATGATCCGCATTGTTTCCGCCGCCCTCGCGCTTCTGTGGTTGGCGCCCTTGGTGCCCGCACTTGCCGCCGGTGCCGCGCCGGCACCGTACGACGACGAGGCCATGCGGCCGTTCGTGGATGGCCTGCTGCAGCGGATGACGATCGAGGAGAAAGTCGGCCAGCTCACGATCCTCGGCGCCGACAGCAAGGACCTCGAGCAACTGATCCGCGAAGGCAAGGTCGGCGGCACCAATGGCGTGCTGCAGGACACAGATGTCCTGGCTTACACGCACCACATGCAGCAGCTCGCGATGCAGTCGCGCCTGAAGATCCCGCTGTGGTTCATGGGCGATGTGTGCCACGGATTCGCGACGCTGTTCCCGGTGCCGCTGGCGATGGCCGCCAGTTGGGATCCGGCACTGGTCGAGCAGGTCGATCGCGCGGCCGCGGTGGAGGCGACCGCGGCCGGTGTCGACTGGACGTTCTGCCCGATGGTGGACATTTCGCGCGACCCGCGCTGGGGGAGAGTGGTGGAGGGCGCGGGTGAGGATCCTTTCCTCGGCAACGCCATGGCCGAGGCGCAGGTCCGCGGCTTCCAGGGCGATGACCTCGCCGCACCGGACACCATGATGGCGACGGTCAAGCATTTCGCGGGCTACGGCGCGGTGCAGGCCGGGCGCGACTACAACTCGGCATGGATCCCGCCGCGCGAATCCCGCGACGTGTACCTGCCGCCCTACCGCGCCGCGGTGGATGCCGGCGCGGGATCGGTGATGGCCGCATTCGTTGCGCTCGACTACGTGCCGGCGACCGCCGATCGCCGGCTGCTGACCGGCATCCTGCGCGACCAGTGGGGGTTCAAGGGGCTGGTGGTGTCCGACTACGACGCCATTCCGGAATTGCAGCAGCACGGAATCGCCCGCGATCCGGCCGAAGCAGCACGCCTCGCCTTGCATGCGGGCGTCGATATCGATCTGCACAGCGGAACGTACTTGAACGAACTGCCCGCCCTGGTGCGCGGCGGCAAGGTGCCGGAAGCCGAACTCGATGCCGCGGTGCGGCGGGTACTGGTCGCGAAGTACAAGCTGGGACTGTTCGATGACCCGTTCCGCTACGGCGACCGCGCCACGGCGAAACGGGTGACGTTGTCGCCGCGGCATCGCGATCTCGCGCGCAGGATCGCGCGCGAATCGATGGTGTTGCTCGAAAACCGCAATGGCAGCCTGCCGCTGCAGCGGCGCGGACGGATCGCCGTGATCGGCCCGCTCGCAGGGGCACGCGAAACCCTGCAGGGTCCGATGCCCGCGGTCGCCAAGCCGCGCGACGTGGTGACGATTCTCGATGGCATTCGTGAAGTGGCTGGCAAGGGCGTCGAGGTGGCATTTGCGAAGGGCGTGGACGTCGACAGCGACGACACGTCCGGCATCCGGGCGGCTGTGCAACTCGCGAAGTCCGCCGGCGTCGCGGTGCTGGTGCTGGGGGAGGATCGCCCGATGATCGGCGAAGGCAACAGCCGCGCGCACATTGGCCTCCCCGGCCGGCAACTCGAGCTCGCCAAGGCGGTGAAGGCAGCCGGGGTGCCGATCGTGGTGGTGCTGGTCAATGGACGGCCGCTGACGATCCCGTGGTTGCACGAGCACGCCGACGCGGTGCTGGAGGCGTGGCTGCCGGGTGACGAGGGCGGGCATGCAGTCGCCGACCTCTTGTTCGGCGACGAGGATCCTTCCGGAAAACTGCCGATCACCTTTCCGCGCACGCTCGGCCAGGTGCCAATCCATTACGCGCACCTCGCAACCGGGCGGCCGTTCGATCCGGCGCAGCCGGCATACACCAGCCGTTACGTCGACGTGCCCAACACGCCGTTGTATCCGTTCGGTTACGGTTTGAGCTACACCACGTTCGACTTAGGTCCGGTGCAACTGGACCGCCAGGCCCTTGCACCGGGCGGCAGCCTGCATGCGACGGTGCGCGTCACCAATACTGGCAACCGCGCGGGAACGGAAGTCGCGCAGTTGTACATCCGCGACGAGGTTGCCGACGTCAGCCGGCCGGTGCGGCAACTGCGCGGCTTCCAGCGCGTGACGCTCGCGCCGGGCGAGTCACGGAGTGTGACATTCACGATCAGGCCCGCGATGCTGGCCTTCCATCGCCTCGACATGAGCTTCGGCACGGAACCGGGCCGTTTCGATGTGTACGTGGGTGCCGACTCGCGCGCAAGCGACCACGCGGCATTCATGCTGGAAGGCCGCAGGCAGCCGTAGCTCATGTCCGGGGCGACGAGCGCCGGCGCAGTCCCCGGAACGTTCACAGTTCGGCACATTGCCTTGCAGGCGGAACGGGCGCGCGTCACGCCGCCCGGTCAACAAGGGTGTCGGGGGAGTGCGCCGGTCACACTTCCAGGTGCGGGAGGCGAATCGCACCGGCGGGCGGTCTGCGCGTGGCACCCATTTTGCTCATTGGTAATCGAGCGTCCTTTCGAGGGTCCGATTCCGATGTCCAGCGGTGCCTTGCCAGTCCCGGCCCGGGTAATCGCCGACGAGTTGCGGCGGGCCATGCGGCGTTCGCACGTATTGCGCGCGCTCGGCCTCGCGCTCGGCGCGGTGATGGTGGGCACGGTGCTGTACCGGCACCACGCGCCGGCGGCGGTATGGGGACTGCTCGCACTGTACGTGCTGGTGTGGCCGCATGCGGCGTGGCTGCTGGCGCGCCGGAGCCAGCGTCCGGTGGCGGCCGACCGGCACTGGATGGCAGTGGATGCCGCAATGATCGGCGTCTGGATCGCGCTGATGCAGTTCAACCTGCTGCCGAGCGTGCTGCTGGCGGCGATGTTCGCGATGACCCTGGTGGCGATCGGCGGCGGGCGATTGCTGCTGCGCGGCACGCTGGTACAGGTGGCCGCGTGCGGCATCACGGCCGCGCTCAACGGACTGGCGGTCGAACCGGCCACGGGCATTCCGGAACTGCTGGCCGCCATCCCCTTGCTGGTCGTGTTCCCGATGGCGCTGAGCGTCATCATGTACGGGCTCGCGCAACGGGTCCGGCAACAGAACCGCGTGCTGCGCGAGATGAGCAGCATCGACGGCCTCAGCGGCCTGTTCAATCGCAGGCACTGGGAAGGCGTGGTGGACGGGCTGCTCGCGGCGCGCCACCGGCCCCAGGCGGTGATGCTGCTGATCGATATCGACCACTTCAAGCGGGTCAACGACCAGCATGGCCACACCGTCGGCGACGATGTCATCCGCATGGTCGGGGCGACGATCCGCAGCAGCCTGCGCGAGGGGGATCTCGCGGGCCGCTACGGTGGCGACGAGTTCTGCGTGGTCCTTTGCCACATCGATGCCGCGGCGGCCGAGCGGGTGGCCGAGCGGATCCGGTCCCGGATCGCCTGCTCGCTGCTCGAGAACGTGCCGGGATTGCATTGCACCGTCAGCATCGGGGTGGCGCAGGACGACCCGGAGTTCCACAGCGTCAGCGACTGGGTGAAGGAAGCCGATGGCGCGCTGTACCGGGCCAAGCTCGCCGGCCGCAACGGGTTCGCCGTGGCGAGTTGATGCGGTGCCCCCGGCGGGTGCTACCATCTGGCCAGGTTCAGGGCTTCGCCGGCAAGGTGCCCCATGGGGAGCGCGTCGTACGAAGTGGTTGGACGGATCGCCTGCTTCCGTCTGGCAGGTGAGCAGGAGCTGGAAGATGGCGTGCACCGGGTCACCGATGCCATCCTCCGGACCAAACAGCTCGGGCTGGAAAAGCTGCTCGTCGACATCACCGGGATCACCGGCGTCGGACCGCCCTCGGTGGACGCCCGCTACTGGATGATGGGCGAATGGGCGAACGCCGGGCGAGGCAGCGTGCGGCTTGCGATCGTGACCCGGCCCGAGTTCATAGCGCCGGACCGCTTCGGCGTGATCTTCGGGATGAACCGCGGCTTCATCAACAACGTCTTCGAAACCGAGGCGCAGGCGCTCGAGTGGCTGCATGGCCATGGCGGCCTGGCCCACCCGGGGGATGACGGGTCGGGCTGACCTGGCGATGTGACAAGTCGAGCCTACGCCGCAGGCGCGTCGGGCCGCAGCCCGACGCCGCGTGCGTGTTCCCGCTTTTTGCCTGCCGTGCGCCGCACCGACCGGCAGGACCGCCGATCTGCAATTCGCTGGGGCACGGTGGATTGATCCCGGACCTCGTCCGGGAGAAGCCGGCGTCCGAGCCGGCAGGGGACGCGGCATTCCTGGCGTGTGGGGTGACCCACGACGGCCGTCGGGCTTCGCCGGCTCGAGCCGGCCTGTCGAAGTCGCGATCCATCGGCTCCGGCAGCCCCGCCGGTTTGGTAGCACAATGGCCGTCCCTGACCGCAAGGAGATTGCCATGCACAAGCCCGGTTCTTCCTTGATCGCTGCGTTGCTGTTGCCGCTTGCCGCGGCTGCGCAGGCCACCGCTCCCGCAGCCGAGCCCGCGACGGCTTCCAGCAACGTGCCGGCTTACATCACCCGTGCGATCAACGATCCCGCGCGCGCCGCCGACCGCAAGGACGATGCACGCCGCAAGATCGCGGAGGTGATGGCGTTCACCGGCGTGAAGCCGGGCGACAAGGTGCTCGAGCTGGTCCCGGGGTCGGGCTACTGGACGCGCGTCTTCAGCAGGATCGTCGGCCCCGGCGGCCACGTGTACACGGTCTGGCCGGACGAAATGGCCAAGTACTCGGAGAAGAGCTACGCGGATTGGCAGGGGCTGGTGAAGGACACCTACACCAATGTCAGCCTGCTGAAGCAACCGGGGGCGACATTGAGCGTGCCGCAGAAGGTCGACGTCGTGTTCACCTCGCAGAACTACCATGACTACCACGACCCGTTCATGGGTCCGGTGGACATGAAGAAGTTCGACAAGGAGGTGTACGACGCGCTGAAGCCGGGCGGCGTGTTCATCGTGATCGACCATGCAGCGCCTGCCGGCTCCGGGTTGAGCGACACCAACACGCTGCACCGGATCGATCCCGCGGTGGTCAAGCAGGAAGTCGAAGCCGCGGGCTTCGTGTTCGACGGTTCCAGCGATGCCCTGGTCAACCCCAAGGATCCGCTGGACATCAAGGTGTTCGACCCGTCGATCCGCGGCCATACCAGCCAGTTCATCTACCGGTTCCGCAAGCCGAAGGGTTGAACGGCTGCCCGCGCCGCATCCCGGCCGGCCCGCTGGCCGGGATGCGGTTTGCGCCCGGGGCTTCGCTGATCCGGTGGTCGCCCGGCACGCCGGCGAGGGGGCGGGCCGGGTCTTGTCCGTGTCCGCGCAAGTCGCAAACAAATGTGCCGATTCCCAGGCGGTGATCCCGGTCATGATCGTTGGTGCAAGCGCGGCCTTATCCTTGCCCGCCGAACTTCCGTGAGTGCAGGAGAGCCGATGCCGACCGCCCCGCCGTGGCAGGGACGCGCAACGTCCGTCTGGCGGCAGCGAGTCGCCCTGGCGCTGTTTGCATCGTTGATGCTGTTCGGCGCCCGCGCGGGTGCGCAGGACATCGCGCTCCAGGGATCGTGGCGACCGGCGCACGCGCACGAACAACCCCCGGCGCTTTCGGATTCGCGGCTGCACCGGTTCGATCCCGCGCGCCCGCGGGTTTTCGCGCCGGGCGAGGCAGGCAACTGGATACTGTTGTGGCCCGTGGCGGAATGGCCCGCCGCACCCTTCGTGGTCGAGGTGGATGCGCCGGGCCTGCAGACCGCCCGTTTCTTTCCACCGGATTCCGCGGCGGTGCAAACGGCGCGGCTGATGTCCGCGACGAATGCGCTGGCCGGGACCGATCGCCTGGCGTTCCGCGTAGCGCACGCTCCCCCGGCCGGGCAGCCCGTGCGTCTGCTTCTGGAAGCGCACGACGTGACGCCCGCATCGGTTACGTTCTCCGTGCGGTCGATGAACGACTACCTGCGCACCGACATGCGGCGGATGGCGTTCGCAAGCATCTGCCTTTCGGTCATGATCACGGTGTTGCTCATCGCGGTCTTCTTCTGCATCTGGCTTCGGGACACTACCTTCGCGTACTACGCGGCCTTCAATCTCGGCTACGCGATGATCTTCGCCATCCAGAGCGGTTACGTGGTCGAACCGCTCGGCTGGTCGTTCGTGGCGGCGGCGCCCAAGCTGTGGGGGCACATCGCGACGGCGTTGGCGGTGACGTGCGCGATGCTCTTCGTGTCGCGTTTCGCGGACCTGCGCCGCCGCGCGCCGCGCTGGCGCGGATTCTTGCTCGGCTATGCGGCCGTGGTCGTGGCTTTGACCACGTGCAGCCTGCTTCCGCTGCCCGGGGCACAGGCGTTCGTGCGCGGCTTGATCAATCCGCTGTTGGCATTGGGCATGTTGTCTGCGCTGGCGGCCAGCGTGATCGCGGCGATTCGCGGGTCCCGCTACGCACTGCTTTTCCTGGCGGGCTGGTCGCCGCTGCTGCTGATCAACGCGCTCGGCAGCACGCAGTTGACGGGATGGTTCCCGGACTGGATTTTCGGCAACGCCGCGGCGATGGGAGCGGGCGCCTTCGAAGCGCTGGTGCTGGCGTTCGGGCTGGTGCTCCGCAGCGCCGTCATGCGTCGCGAACACACCCAGGCGCGGCGCCTTGCCGACACCGATCCGCTCACGGGCGTGTTCAATCGGCGCGCGTGGGCGCGCCGGCTGGCCGAGTTGCAGGAACGCACGCGGGCGCGCGGGGAGTCGCTCTCGCTGTTGTTCCTGGACCTGGATCGCTTCAAGGAGATCAACGATCGGTTCGGGCACGATGCCGGGGACCGCGCCTTGCAAACGCTGGCGTCGGTGATGCGCGAGGAACTGCGTGACATGGACGACATCGGCCGCTACGGCGGCGAGGAGTTCGTGGTGGCGCTGCCGGGTGTGGACGAGCGTCGCGCGATGCAGATCGCCGAACGGATCCGGGGGCGCCTGCAGCAGCTTGCGTCGGCAACCGCCGCGGGCAGCCTGCCCACCGTCAGCATCGGCGTGGCGAGTACCCGCGGCGAGGAGGCGATGGACACCCTGGTCAAACGTGCCGACCAGGCGATGTACGTGGCCAAGAAGACCGGCCGCAACCGGGTCGTGCTCGATCCCGGGAAGGCGGACGCCGAACCGCCCGGTTGCGAGCCGCCCCGCGAGCTCGAGTCGGACCCGGCCTGACGTCGGACACGCTTGCTCGCCAGATCAGGCGCGCTTCGACCGCGGCCGCAAGATTGCGCAACCACAACGTCGAGGTGATCTCCGTGCGCACGCCCGCTGCCGGCGGGTACCCGTAGCTCGAAGACAATCCGTCCCCGCGCGTGGAGACCTGGGACGTGCTGCTGGCGAAGACCGGGGCGCCCGGCATGCATTTCCAGACCATTCCGAATCGCGGGACTATCGGCGGCGGGAGGGGTCGCACCTCGCGGCGGGCGACGCAGTGCGCTTCACGCGGGCGTCGCGCGGGACGCCTCGCACCGCGAGGCGAATGTGCTCGCGCAATCGCGGCATCCTTGAGCGGCACTCATTGCAGTCCGCGCCAGATGGCGTCGAGCAGCTCGTCGGTCGGATCGAGTTCCTGCTCCCAGTACATGATGCCGCCGAGGTGCTGCGCCTTCACGAAGGCGGCCTTGGCGGCGATCGACTCGGGATCGTCGTAGCTGACGAAGGTGCGCGTGTTGGCGTTCCACAGCCACGGCGCCTGGGCCTGGGCGTCCCAGTGGCGCTCGAAGCCGTGCTTGTCGATGAAGTCCGCTTCCAGCTTCGGCCACGGGATCTCGCCGGTGTAATTGCCGTAGGGCTGGTACAGACCGTGATGAGCCGGGTTCACTTCGCCGAATTCGCGGCCGTAGAAGGCAGCTCCGATCACGAGCTTGTGCGGCGGCACGCCGGCGGCGAGGAATTGGGCGACGGCGCGATCGGTGATGCGCGCGTCCGCCGGCGCCAGCTTCGACGCGTGCGGGCCGGTGTGGTGGCAGGTGCGCGGCGTCATCGCGTTGCAGAAGTCGTAGGTCATCAGGTTGAACCAGTCGACATAGCCATTGACGGCGGCGATGTCGACGCCGCTGACGAACGGGCCATCCGCCACCGCGACGCTGAGGGTGTAGCGGGTCTTGCCGGTGCGTCCGTCGGCGGCGCCCGCGCGATCCAGGCCTGCGCGCACCGCCCGCAACAGCAACGTGAAGTTCTGCCGGTCATCGGGGCTGGACGCGATCCCTGATTCGTGGTGGCCGGGATATTCCCAGTCGATGTCGAGGCCGTCGGCGCCGTGGTCCGCCACCAATCGCGCCGCGCTGTCGGCGAACGCCTTGCGACCTGCCGCCGTTCGTGCGGC
Source organism: Rhodanobacteraceae bacterium (assembly GCA_035700365.1). Classification (GTDB taxonomy): domain Bacteria; phylum Pseudomonadota; class Gammaproteobacteria; order Xanthomonadales; family Rhodanobacteraceae; genus 66-474. Next base: position 14,673 of record DASSOQ010000079.1, read on the forward strand.
TTCGGAAAACCCGCCGGCGCCCCAGCCGCCGACGGAGACGTCCACCTTCAGCGTCGGATCGCGCCGCTTCAGCGCGACCAGCGCCTGGAGCTTTTGCGCGGCGTGGTCGCCGAGGACGACACGCCCGTCCTCGACCTTCGCGAACGCGAAGATCAGCGTGTCGATCTTGTCGAGGTCCTTGGCTTGCGCCGGGTTCCAGCCGGTGGCGTAACCGACAACGCGGTAGCGTGGCGCCGCGCTTTTCGCCATTGCGGTCAGGCATGTTCCCCCGAGCAGCAGTGCCGCGACGAAAGCCGCGAGCAAGCATGACGGCAAGAACCCGGAAAAGAAGCGGCGCATTGGCATCACGATTCGCCACCGTTCCGGCGCTCCAGCGTAACGCAACCGGATCGCGGGCATGGTCCGCCCCTGCAGCAGCGCGTGTTGCAGGAGCGTGCCATGCGTGCGACCGGATCAGCCGCGCTTGTCGAACAACGCGCGCACGTCCTGGACGAATTCAGCGTTGCTGGCGGCGCGCGCGTAGAACATGTGGCCGCCCGGGTATTCCTTGACCTCGACTCGGGTCGGATCGCCCATCGCCGGCATCTGGTCGACCGCGAGCACGGACACCATGAAGGGGCAGGACAGGTCGTCCCAGCCGTGCGCGATCAGCACCCGCAGGTTCGGATCGTTGGCGACGGCTTCGCGCAACTCGCGCACCGAGCCGTCGTTCGCATCGTCGTCGTCATGCCACAGCCGGCCGACCTTGTAGTTGAGGGTCTGGTACTGGCCGTCGTATTTCCAGCCGACGGTCTGGGTCACGAAGTGCACCATCGCGGTGGTGGTCGGCGCGATGATGCCGTTGAGGATCGGGTCGCCGCTGCGCTGGCGGGGCGCGTACGGGAACGGATCCCACGCCGTGTAGTTGGAATCGTAGCGGCTGCCGAGCTTGCCTTCGGAGCGGTACACCTCGCGAAGATACGCCTGGGTTTCCAGGCGTCCGCCCGAGTTCTTCACGAACACCGGGTCGAGGTCGGTGAGTTCGGTGACCTTCTTGATCATCGCGTCATAGGCTGCCGGATCGCTGCGGCCCTTCATCAGGGCTTCGGCGTAGGCGCCGCGCGTGTAGGCGATGATCGGCGCCATGTGGGCGGCGTCGAGCTTGCCTTCACGTTCCAGGTGCGCGGCGGCGATCGAGGGCAGGGTGGTCATCCAGGCCATCGGCGAGACGAACTCGTCGCTCCACGCCAGCGGATCGAGGTACGGCGACACCAGCACCATGCCGTTCATGGCCACGCCGAGCCGGGTCTGCAGGTACTGGGTGATGCGCGGAGCGCGGAAGCCGCCGTAGCTTTCGCCGGTGATGTACTTCGGCGAGGCCATCCGGCCGTTCTTCACCAGCCAGTCGTACACGATCTGCGAGAGGTATTCGATGTCGACGTCGGTGGAATAGAAGTCCTTGGTTGATTGCTTGTCGTCCACCAGCGAGCGGCTGTAGCCGGTGCCGACGGGATCGATGAACACGAGGTCGGTGAAGGGCAGCCAGGTGCTCGGGTTGTCGTGCAGTTGCGCGGGCTCGGACGGCGAATCGCCGTTGACGCCGAAGCTCACGATCTTCGGACCGATCGCGCCCATGTTGAGGAACACCGACGCCGCGCCGGGCCCGCCGTTGAACGCGAACGTCACCGGACGGTTCTTTCCGGGAACCGTGTAGGCCGTATAGACGACCTGCGCGATGGTCTTGCCCTTGTCGTCGCGCACCGGCAGCCAGCCGACGGTGACGGTGTAATCGAGGCTGTGGCCATCCACGGAAACGCTCTGCGACTTGCTCGCGGCAGCAGGCAACGGCGGCAACTGGAAGTCCGAACTGCTGTCGGCCTTGGCCTTGGCGGACTCGGCGTGCGCGGGCAGCGAAGCCGCACAGGCGAAACAGGCGGCGACGGCGAACGCGGTCGC
>DASSOQ010000080.1:0-13249 GCA_035700365.1 Rhodanobacteraceae bacterium
TCCGAAGCGCCGGTGATCCGGCTCGTGAACCTCCTGATCCAGCGCGCGGTCGAGCAGCGCGCCTCGGACATCCACATCGAACCGTTCGAGAACCGGCTGAAGGTCCGCTACCGCGTGGACGGCGTGCTGCACGAGGTCGAAGCGCCGCCGGCGTCATCGACCGCCGCGGTGATCTCGCGCATCAAGATCATGGCGCGCATGAACATCGCCGAGCGCCGCCTGCCGCAGGACGGCCGCATCATGCTGCGGGTGCAGGGCAAGGAACTGGACCTGCGCGTGTCGTGCATTCCGACCAGTTTCGGCGAGTCGGTGGTGATGCGCATCCTCGATCGCGGCAGCGTGGTGCTGGACTTCGAGTCGCTGGGTTTCGACGAGCATTCACTGCCGCTGCTGCTGCACGTGCTGGAGCAGCCGCACGGGATCCTGCTGGTGACCGGCCCCACCGGTTCGGGCAAGACGACGACGCTCTACACTGCGCTGTCGCAGATCAACACGCCCGAGCGCAAGATCATCACGGTCGAGGATCCGGTCGAGTACCAGCTCGAAGGCATCAACCAGATGCAGGTGAAGCCGCAGATCGGGCTGGACTTCGCGGGCGCATTGCGCTCGATCGTCCGCCAGGATCCGGACGTGATCATGATCGGCGAGATGCGCGATCTCGAGACCTGCCGGATCGCGATCCAGTCGGCGCTGACCGGGCACCTGGTGCTCTCGACCCTGCACACCAATTCCGCCGCTGGCGGACTGACCCGCATGCTCGACATGGGGGTCGAGGATTACCTGCTGGCGTCCACCGTGAACGCGATCCTCGCGCAACGGCTGGTGCGAAGGCTCGATCCAGCGACCGCCGAAGCCTACGAGCCGCTGCCGGAAATGGTCGCGGAACTCGGGCTGGACAAGCTCACGCGGGAGCGCCCGATCCGCTTGTATCGCCCGCGCCCTTCGTCCGGCAACCCCAATGGCTATCACGGCCGCCTCGCGATCATCGAACAACTGACGATGAACGACACGCTCAGGCGCCTGCTGATGCAGCACGCCGGCGCCAGCGACATCGAGCGCGCCGCACGCGAGGGCGGGATGCGCACGATGTACGAGGACGGCCTGCGCAAGGCGCTGGCGGGACTCACCACGGTCGAAGAGGTGCTGCGTGTCACGCAGGAGGCATGAAGCGGAACCAGGGAACAAGGAACCGGGAACCGGGAACCGGGAGTGCGGTTTCGACGGTCCGTGAAGTCGCTATCGTTTACGCCACGACCGACTGGTAACGCCAACTGCCCCGATTGCCGCGAGGGTGCGTGAATCGCGCATACGTCGCGTTGACCACCCGTCCCACCGATGGTTGCTAGAGTCTCGTCCCTGTTCCCTGTTCCCGCGCTCCTATGGCTTCATTCCACTACAAAGCCGTCACGCCTGCCGGCGAAACCGTCGAGGGACGGATGGATGCGGCCAGCGTCGCGGACGTGATCGCGCGCCTGCAGGAACAGGGCAACGTTCCGCTGGAGGCCAGTGACGCGGCCGAGGGCGGTCCGCTGCTGGGGGGGTTCCGCAGGAAGTCGCTGGCCGGTGCCGCGCTGGTCGAGTTCACCGACCAGCTCGGCGTGCTGCTGCACGCCGGGCTGCCGCTCGACCGCGCGTTGCAGATGATGCTGGAACTGCCGGAAGGCGAGCGGGCGCGCCGCGTGGTCGGCCGGATCCGCGACCGCGTCCGTGGCGGCTCGTCGCTGTCCCGGGCGATGGAAGAGGAACACGGCGTGTTCCCCAAGCTGTACCTCAGCATGGTGCGCGCGGGCGAGGCCGGCGGGGCCCTGGACGCGGCGCTGGCGCGGCTTGCCGATTACCTGACGCGGGCGCGCAGGTTGCGCGAAAGCGTGATCGGTGCGTTGGTGTACCCGGCGTTCCTGTTGTTCGGCGTGCTCGGGTCGCTGGTACTGTTGCTGGCGTTCGTGCTGCCGCAGTTCGTGCCGATCTTCCACGACATGGGTGTGCAGATCCCGCTGATCACGCGGGTGCTGATGGCGATCGGATCGTTCCTGCACGACTGGGGATTGCTGGTGCTCGCGGCGCTCGTGGTGGCGATCCTGTGGGCGGCCGCGCGGATGCGCGATCCCGAGGTCCGGCGCGGCTTCGACGCCGGCCTGCTGCGCGTCAAGGTGCTCGGACCGCTGCTGCTGAAGGTCGACACCGCGCGCCTGATGCGCACCCTCGGCTCGATGTTGAAGAATGGCGTGTCGTTGCTCGCCGCGCTCGGCATCGCCCGCCAGGTGGTATCCAACCGCGACCTGTCGGCGCAACTCGCGCCCGCCATCGAGGCGGTCAAGGGCGGCGATTCCCTGTCGCACGCGCTCGCCACGCATACGGGCTTCCCGAGGCTCGCGATCCAGATCACCATGGTCGGCGAGGAGTCGGGCACGCTCGATACCATGCTGCTGCGCGCCGCCGACACCTACGACGGCGAGGTCAAGTCGGCGATCGACAAGATGCTGTCGGCGCTGGTGCCGGTCCTCACCATCGTGATGGCACTGCTGGTCGCCGGCATCATGCTTTCCATCCTGCTGCCGCTGTTGAGCCTCACGGGCAGCATCCATTGATCCGAAGTGGAGTCACATGCATGAATTTTCTTGAAAAGCGGGAACAGGGAAGGGGGAATGGGGAGTGCTCGGCGCCCGTCTTGCCACGACGACGTCACGCCCTGTTCCCTGTTCCCCTTTCCCCGCGCAACGCGCGTGCATTCGGCTTCACCCTCCTCGAAATGCTCGCCGTCATCGTGCTGCTCGGCATCGTCGCGGTGATCGTCGCACGCTCGGTTTCGGGGCGGGTCGACACCGGCAAGTGGAAGGCCGGCACCATCGGGGTCACCAAGCTCGACCAGGATGTGCAGGCGTACGCGCTCGACAACGGTTCGCCGCCGAAGTCGCTCGACGACCTGATCACGAAGCCGCTCAACGCGCCGTCCTGGAACGGGCCATACGCGAAGCCGGCCGACCTGAAGGATCCGTTTGGCCATCCATACGGATACGTGTATCCCGGCAAGCATGGGCAGTACGACATCGTCTTCCTGGGCCGCGACGGCAAGCCGAACGGCGAGGGCGTCGACCGTGACTACGGAAATTGGCAGTAGGGTTGACAAGCGGGAACAGGAGACAGGGAACAGGGCACACAAGCGGTCCGGTCTTGCGCGCTTCCCCTGCTGCCCATTTCCCGTTCCGCGTTCCCGGCGCGCGCAGCGCGCGCGCGGCTTCACCCTGATCGAAATCCTCGCCGTGATCGTGCTGATCGCGATCGGCGTCACGATCGCCGCGGTGTCCCTGCACGGAACCGGCCGCGGCCGCCTGGACGCCGCGGCCCAGCAGGTGGCCGCGGGATTGCGCGATACCCGCACCCGTGCGATGGCGACCAGCCAGCCCCAGGCATTCGTCGTGGACCTGCGCGCCCACACCTTCGCCGCGCCCGGACGCGGTCCGCGCAAGCTTCCGGCGGCAGCGGCGGTGCAGGTCAAGTCGGCGGCCGAAGACACCACCGGCCAGGGCGTCGCGCGCATCCGGTTCTTCCCCGACGGCAGCTCTAGCGGCGGCCACGTCGAGCTCAGCGAGGCGCATCGGACGGTGCGGGTCGATGTTGACTGGCTTACGGGGGCGGTGGCGGTGAGTGGCCAACCATGAACTGCGGGAGCAGGGAACAGGGAACAGGCAACCCGGGGCGTGGGGCCGGCGTCGTGGGTTCGTCCCGGTTTCCCGGTCCCCGGTCACTGCGTGCGCAACGCGGGCGCGGTTTCACCCTCCTCGAAGTCCTCGCCGCGCTGGCGGTGCTGGCGATCGCGTTCGCGATCGGCCTCGGCGCGCTCGGCAAGTCGGCGCAGAACGCCGTCCGTGGCGCGGCGCTCGACACCGCGGTCGAGCGCGCGCAGAGCGTACTCGACGAACAGGGCCTGATGGCGCCGCTCAAGGATGAGACGCTGCAGGGCAAGTTCGACGACGGCATGCGCTGGACCCTCAGGATCCATGCGCTGACGCGGCCGGGGACGAGCGACGGCGAAGCGGTGGCGCTGCAGCGGCAGGGCGTGCTGCTCGCGCAGGCCGGCGCCATCGACATCTACCAGCTCGACATCGCCGTCCAATACGGTGCCGGCCGCGTGCTGCGATTGTCGACGCAGCGCGCGCAGGCCGCGGCGGAGCCGCAGCCGTGAAGTGCGAAAAGCGGGAACGGGGAACGGGGAACGGGGAACCAATGCGTCCCGCGTTGTATGGCGGTAGTTCCCTGTTCCCTGTTCCCTGTTTCCCATTCCCGCTTCATTGTTTCCAGCGCGCGAGGCGCGCGCAGGGCTTCACCCTCCTCGAAATCCTGCTGGCATTGGCGCTGCTGGCATTGGTGATGTTAGGCGTGTGGAGCGCGCTCGCGGGCGCGGCGCGGATCACGCATTCGGCCGACGCGGTGATGGCACGAAGCGAGAGCGTGCACATGGCGCAGCAGTTCCTGCGCCGGTACGTCGCCGACGCCGGGATGCACCCCTGGGTGGCGGAGGCGGGCGCCGGCACGCGCGCCCGGGTGTTCGCGGGGGACGCCACGTCGATGCAGTACGTCGCGCCGCTGCCCATGCAATCGGGGCACGCCGGTCTGTATCTGCAAACCCTGCGGATCGAGAAGCAGGGCGATGGTCGCCTGGCGCTTTGGCTCAGCTACCAGCCTTACACGGCCAACGTGCCGGCGTCCGGCAAACCCGTGCGCCATGAGTTGCTCTCCGACCTCGACGGCGGCAGCTTCCAGTACCTGGGCGGGGGCGCTTTCGGCGAGCCGGCCGGATGGCGGGACGACTGGGCGGACGCGAATGGCTTGCCGCTCGCCGTCCGGATCCATCTGGAGCCACAGTGGCGCGAGCGGGTGCCGGTCCCGGACATGCTGATCGCCCTGCACAGCGGTGAAGCGGTGCCGCAGGCCGGGACGGCAGGGCAGACCAGGACATTGCAATGACCAATGGCCTACGGCGACGGCGTGCCCACCCGCTCCGGCAGGGCGCAGCGGCGCGCCCGCCTGGCCGCGAAGGCGGGACCGCCCTGCTGCTGGTTTTGTGGGCAACGATGTTGCTGGCGACGCTGTTGATTGGCGTGGCCGCCGCGTCGCGCAGCCACAGCGAGGCAGCGTTGTACGGCGCGGAGCGGGTGCGCGCCGAGCTTGCCGCCGAAGCCGGCCTCGCGCACGCCGTCGCCGGGCTGCGCTCGCCCGGTGCCGGCGCGCAATGGGTGCCGGACGGACGCCCCCATGTCTTCACGTTCGACGGCTCGAAGGTGACGGTCGCGGTCGTCGACACGACCGGACAGGTGGACCTCAATGCCAGCCCCCCCGAGTTGTTGCGCAGCCTGTTCCAGGCGGCGGGCGCGGATCCCTTGCGCGCCGAGCGGCTTGCGCAGGCGGTCGTGCAGTTTCGCGGCGGCGCCTCGCGCGGCATCGGCGTGCCCGGCCCCGTGTTGCCCCGCACCGCCGCCCCGTCGCCCGGCCCGTTTCGCGCGATCGACCAGTTGGCCATGCTGCCCGGCATGGACTCCGGGCTGTTCGACGGGGTCGCGAAGGCGGTGACGGTTTTTTCCGGCCGCAACTTTCCCGATGCCTCGTACGCCGGGCCCCTGGCCGTCGCCGCCTTGCGGGGCATCGGTCCCGCCGAGGCGAACGCGCTGGTGGAGGCGCGGCGGCGCCGGCCCGCGCAAGGCGGCGCCGGCAACGGCCAGGCGCTCGGTGCCGTGGCCGGTGGCCCGCTGGTCGCGGGCTACGGCGGCGTGGTCCAGCGCGTATTCAGCACGGCGGAGATGCCCGATGGTGCACGCGTCAACCTCGACGTTACGATCCGCATGGCGTTGACGGGAACCGGCACACGCCCGTACAAAGTCCTCGATTGGCGCAATGATTCCGACTGGCGCACCCATTCCGAAGGCACCGTGAAATAATCCTCCGCCATGGCCATGTCCAGCGCACAAACGATGGAGCGCACGCGGCTCGCGTGGCGGCGCTCGCCGCTGCCGGCGTTCTTCGATTGGTGGGGCGGCGAACTGCTCGCGCTGCTGCCCGTGCGCCTGCGGGAGTGGGTGCGGCGGGGCCGTGACGTGCTCTGGCTCGGCGCGGATGCCGGCGGCGTGACAGTGCGCCGCGCGCGTACGGGCACGACCCTCGCGAGCATGCCGAGGGAATCGCCGCTGGAGGTGCAGCGCGAGGAATTCTCGCGGGTCTGCGCCGGCATCGATCCGGATGATCGCCGGCTGTTGCTGGTCGTGCCGTCGGAGCAGGTGCTGGTGCGGCGCCTGGTGATGCCGGCGGCGGCGGCCGCCGATCCGCGGCGCGTGGCCGGATACGAGCTCGACCGGCAGACGCCCTTCACCGCCGACCAGGTGTATTACGACGTGCGGCTCGCCACCGAGCAGCCGGCGGCCGGGCAAGTCGCCCTCGATCTTTATGTCGCGCCGAAGGCGGTACTCGATCCGGTGCTGGAACACTTCAGGGCGATCGGGGCGCAACCCGACGGCGTGGACGTGCAGGCCGCGGACGGCCGCCTGGCCGGCGTGGACCTGTTGCCGCCGGTACAGCGTCCGCGGCACCTGGAGAAGCGCCGGCGCGCCAACTGGCTGCTCGCCGCGGTGTGCGTGCTGCTGGCCGTGCTGGTGCTGCTGCAGTGGCTGGACAACCGGCGGGCCGCACTCGCGACGATGCAGGACGAAGTCGCCGCGATGCGCACGACGGCCGCGCGCTCGGAACAGTTGCACGCGCAACTGACGGGGGCGCTCGCGGCGTCGAAGTTCCTGGTCAAGCGCAAGGCGGAGAATCCCTCGGCACTAGCCGTGCTCGACGACCTGACCCGGCGCCTCCCGGCCACGGCGTGGCTCGACAGTCTCACGCTGGATGATTCCGGCGGCCTCGACATCCGCGGCGAAGCCGACAAGGCCGCGTCGCTGGTCGACACCCTCGGTAACTCCAGGATCCTGAGCGAACCGAAGCTGCAGGGCGTGATCCAGCCCGACCCAGCCACCGGCAAGGAACGCTTCGAGCTGGTCGCGCGGGTGCGCGGCGCAGGCGCTGCCGGTGCGCATTGACCGTCGCCGAGGAGGCGCCGTGCGGCTGACGCCGGTGCAGTCGCGTCTCGCGGCGATCGTGCTTGCGGTGGTCGCGCTGGCGGCGGCGTATTTCCTGTTGCTGCACTGGTGGTTCGTCGCCCCCATGCTGGACGTGGGCGGCCAGATGCACGATCTGCAGGTGCTGCACGCGAAGTACGCGAACGCGATCGACGAGCAGCCGCAACTCGAGCAGCGGGTGGCGCGGCTGGAGCGCGGCGGTGCGACGGTCGGCGCCTTCCTCGCCGCGGACGACCCGAGCGCTGCCGCGGCCGGACTGATCCAGCGCGCCACCGACGTGGTCGCGGCGCACGCCAATGAAGGCTCGGGTTGCAACATGCCGTCCAAGATGCCGATCGAACAGGACAACGGCAACGAAGCGTTCCGGCGCGTCAGCGTCAGCATTACGCTCGATTGCGGCATGCAGCCGCTCGCGTCGGTGCTGCACGATTTCGACCGCGGCCTTCCCTATCTCTTCATCGACAACCTCAGCATCGCGCGTTCCGCCGGCGCGCGGCTGCAGGCACAACTGACCTTGTCCGGCTACCTCCGCCCGGCGGCTTCGCCATGAATGCCGCCGACCGCCGCCGGTTGACGCCGGTGATCGGCATCCTCGCCGTGGTGCTGGCGGCGCTCCTGGTCGTGCTCTGGATGGGGCTGGGCAGTGGCGTCGCCTGGCACGACACGACTGCGACCCCCGCGGCGCAACCCCCGGTCGCGTCGACCACGCCGCCCCCCACTGTGGAACCGCTGGACCGGTACAGCGTGGTCTGGGAGCGCCCGCTGTTCAGCCCGAGCCGGACGCCGGAAGCGGCGACGGCCGGCGATTCCGGCTCGTCCGGCGACCTGCAATTGACCGGCGTGATCATGCTGCCCGGGCTGAAGATGGCGATCCTGCACGACAAGCGCACGGGCAAGGATTACCGCGCGATCGCCGGCCAGCCGTCCCGCGGCGGCCCGGTGCTCGTGGAATTGCATCCGCGCAGCGCTGTGGTGGAATCGGGTGGCTCGCGCCTGCAGCTCCACCTGGTTCCCGGCCCCTCGGCGGAGCCGGGCAATGCGGCGTCGGAATCCGGGTCGGACGGGAATGGCGGCATGGAGCAGGATGAGAGCGCCGGCAGCGGCGCTTCTGTTATGGTCACGCGCCACGGAGCGAACGATTCGGCAGGGAGGCAGGCGGCGGGCGCCGGACCGGCATCGGCCGAGGCGCGTGCGCGGGCGCTCAGGGCGCGCATCGAGGCGCGCAGGCGCCAGGCGCAACAGGACGGGGGCGGCTGAGGGCGGCGATCCGCCCCACGGCCCAACGGCGGAGATCATCACGTGTACAAGAAGCTTTCCACGCTGGGAATAATCGTGTGCGTGGCCGCGCTGCTGGCGGGCTGCGTGCCGCACGTCCGCCACGACAACGATTACAGCCTGCAGCGCGAAGCCATCGCCGGCAGCCACCAGCCGGTGCCGGCGCCACTGGACGTGGGCACGGCGCAGCAGAACCAACCGCTGGCGATGGGCGCCCAGCCGGAAACCCACTACGGGACCGGCGTGTTCGTCAACGTGGAAGGCACCGGTGCAGCGCCGCAAGGCGGCACCAACCAGGGCGGCACGATCACCTTCAACTTCGACAACCAGCCGGTGCAGGCGGCGGTCAAGGCGATCCTCGGCGACGTGTTGCACGCCAATTACGCGATCTCGCCGAGGGTCAAGGGCACCGTGACCTTCGCGACCTCGCAACCGGTCGGCAAGGACGAGGTGTTGCCGATCCTGCAGATGCTGCTGTCGTGGACCGGCAATGCGCTGGTGCAACGGAATGGCGGGTACCTGGTGGTGCCGGTCGACGAGGCCGCGCCCGGGTCGCTGGTGCCGGGCCTGCATGCGGTCGCGCCCGGCTCGGGCTACGCGGCGCAGTTGTTTCCGCTGCACTACGTCTCGGCGGAGGCGATGCAGAAGCTCTTGAAGCCGTTCGCCGATCCCAAGGCCTTCCTGCTGGTCGATCCGGTCCGCAACCTGCTGGTGATGGGCGGCGGTCCGGATCAGCTCGCCAACTACCAGCGCATCATCCACACTTTCGACGTCGACTGGCTGCGCGGCATGTCTGTGGCGGTGATCCCGCTCCAGCACGTGCAGGCGGAGGACCTGGTCAGCCAGCTCAAGACCTTGTTCGCCGAACAGGGCGGCGAAAAGGGCCAGCAGATGTCCAGCCTGGTGCGGCTGCTCCCGCTCAGCAGCAGCAACAGCCTGGTGGTGATCACCCCGCAGCCGTCCTATGTGGACGAGGTGCGCAAGCTGGTCACGACGATCGACAACGGCGCCGGCAATTCCTCCGGGTTGTACGTTTACAACGTGCTGAACGTCAGGGCCTCGGCGCTGGCCCAGCACCTCAACCAGTTGTTCGGCAACGCGACCGACGGCGGCGAATCGGTGCAGGGCGCCGTGGCGCCCGGCTTTTCGCCGCTCGAACAGGCCGCGCCCGGCAGCCTCGGCGCACAAAAGGGTTTCGGGACGTTCCAGCAGGACGACACTTTCGGGAGCAACGCATCCGGTGCCGCCACGGGGGGAGCGTTCAGTGACAGCGGCGTCGGTGCCGGGATGGTCGAGGGCGCGACCAGCGGGCGCCGCCAACAGCAATATGGCCAGAGCGCGGGGGTTGCGTTCACCACCAGCGAAGGCGTGCGCATCGCCGCGGTGAACGAGAACAACCAGTTGTTGATCCGCGCGACGCCGGGCCAGTGGGAGAAACTGCTGCCGGTGATCCAGCGGCTCGACGAGAAGCCGCTGCAGGTGCAGATCGAGACCAAGGTGCTGGAAGTGACGCTCAAGGGCGCCTTCCAGTTCGGCGTGCAGTATTACCTCGGCGGGCTGATCGGTACTCAGCCGGGATCGCCGCCGTTCACCGACGAGTCCTTCCTCCGCCACCAGGGCGCGGCGGGTTTCGGGGGCGCCCAGTACCAGCCGGACAACGACACGCTGTTCTATTCGTTCGCGGGCAATCGGTTGCAGTTCGCGATCCGCGCGATGGAATCGAGCGGCAACGCTAAGGTGCTGTCGGCGCCGTCCACGGTGGTGCTCAACAACCAGGAAACCACCTTCAAGGTGGGCGAAAAGATTCCGGTGGTCCAGACCTACTACACGCCGGGACTCGGCACCCAGGCGGGCAACTACAACGTGGGCCAGGTGCAGTACATCGATACCGGCGTACTGCTGGACGTGGTGCCGCGCGTCAGCCCCGGCGGCCTGGTCTACATGGACGTGCAGCAGATCGTCAGCAAGCCGCAGGGTCCGCCGGACCAGTTCGGCAACTTCACCATCGCCAACCGCGCCCTGAGCACCGAGGTCGCGGTGCAGAGCGGACAGACCGTGTTGCTCGGCGGCCTGATCCAGCAGACCGACACGATCACCGACCAGGGTATCCCGTTCCTCAGTCGGATCCCGGTGCTGGGGCGCCTGTTCGGCAGGACCGATCGCGACAAGACCCGCAGCGAGCTGATCGTCCTGATCACGCCGCGGATCATCCGGGATCCCGAGGATGCGCGGCGCATCACCGACGAGTACCAGACCCAGTTCGAATCGCTCAAGCCGATCCTGCCGAAGGCCGGGCCCGACGCGGGCGTGGCAGCTCCCGCCATCCCGGCGCCGGCGGCGGTACCCGCGCCGGGCGCGACCGTGCCGGCCGTGGCGACAACGGGCGCGTGGACCGTCCAGGTCGCGACGTTCGGCAACGACTACGACGCCGAGCGCCTGCACGCGCACCTGCAGCAACTCGGTTATGCCGCTTACACGACCAGCGCATCGAGCCCGGATGGGAAACGCTGGCGGGTGTTCGCCGGGCCGGTGGCGAGCAAGGATGCCGCCGAACAATTGCGCGGTCGCCTCGCCGGCACCCTGCACATCAAGGACATGATCGTCGAACGGCGCTAGTGCGCCGTCCCCGCTTGAACATTTACAGCGTCATTCCGGGGCCCGCGACGGCTTGCCGGCACGGGAACCCGGAATCCATGCTCCGCCAACGTAAGAAAACCTGGATTCCGGATCGCGCCCACGTCGTTGGCGCGTCCGGAACGACAAGTGATTCTTGGGATACCACGCTGGCGTTCGCGGCGCAGGATCACGAGCCAAGACGATCCGGAATTTGCACACGGATCGCTGCCGGCGCCGCTCGTGCGGCGGTGGCCTTGGTGTCCGCGTCGGCATTGCCGGCCCTAGACTAGGCCGATGGCCGACTCCACGTCCATCCTCATCGTCTCGGCCGACAGCGGCCCGCTCCTGCGTGAGTGCGTGGTGCGGGCGCTGGCGGGGGACGCGACCGCGGAAGTGATCGTCGCGGACAACGGGTCGCGCGACGGGATTCCGCAGGCGGTGGCGCGCGCGTTCGAAAACGAAAAGCGGCTGCGGGTCCTCTACAACCACAGGAACCTTGGGTTCGGTCCGGCGGTAAACGTCGCGGCGCGCTCGGCCCAGGGCGATGCGCTGCTGGTGCTCAACCCGGATTGCCTCATGGAAAGCGATACGCTGACGCGCATGCGGGCGGTGCTCCGCGACCATCCGGATGCCGGCGTGGTGGGCGCGGTGGTCTGCGATGAGTCGGGCAGCCCGGATCCTGCGTCGCGTCGACGCGATCCGTTGTTGCGTCGATCGTTGAACGAGATGACGGGGCGCGCGCGGCGCGAGGCCGAGGATTCGCGCTTCGAAGGTGTCGACGTGGCGGGACCCATTCCGGAAAGGGTCGTCGAAGTCGACAACGTGTCGGGTGCGTTGATGCTGCTGCCGCGCGCGGTGTTCGACCACCTGCGCGGATTCGATCCCGGCTATTTCCTGCACTGCGAGGACCTCGATCTCTGCCGGCGTGCGCGGGAGGCGGGTTACAAGGTGTTCTTGGCGGGTAGCGTGCGCGTGCGGCATGGCAAGGGGGGCTCCAGCGCGCATCGGCCCGTGTTCGTCAGTTGGCACAAGCACCGCGGAATGTGGCGCTGGTTTCGCAAGTTCGATCCTGCGGCCGGACAGCCGCTGACGCGCGCCATCGTCTGGTGCGGTGTGTGGCTGCATTTCGTGGTGACCGCGCCTTCGCTGTGGCTGCGCCGGACCGCTGCCTGATGCGGGACGCCGGTCAGGGGGCGCGCTGCGCGGCGCGTTCACGGCGCGCTGTGTACACTGCTTCGGGAATGCGGGAGGAGCGCGCACGGTGCTGAAGCCATGATCCGTGAAATCCTGAAGATGGGCGATCCGCGCCTGCTGCGGGTGGCGCCGCCGGTGCCGGAAACGATGTTCGGCAGCGATGGGCTGAACGACCTCGTCAACGACATGTTCGAAACCATGCGCGCCGCCGACGGCGTGGGGCTGGCCGCGCCGCAGATCGGCATCGACCTGCAGCTGGTGGTGTTCGGCTTCGAGCATTCGGACCGCTACCCCGGCGAGCCGGAAGTGCCGCGCACGATCCTGCTGAATCCCATGATCACGCCGCTGTCCAGCGACATGGAGGAAGGCTGGGAGGGCTGCCTGTCGGTGCCGGGCCTGCGTGGCGTCGTCAGCCGCCACAGCCTGATCCGCTACCGCGGACTGGATCCATTGGGCGGCGTGATCGATCGCACCGCCGAAGGCTTCCACGCGCGGGTGGTGCAGCATGAATGCGATCACCTGATCGGGCGGCTGTATCCGTCGCGCATCACCGACTTCTCGAAGTTCGGTTTCATCGACGTGCTGTTTCCCGAGGAAGTCGGTGCGCTGGAGTAGGGCGGGGTTCCGCTGCAGGCACGATCAAGGGCTTTCGCACGCGGACAAGACCTGACCGAACCGGATCAGGAAAAGCAGTATCGGTCCGGGACGGATTTGGTCCGTGTCCGGCTTCATGGGGTCCGCGACCGGATCATCCCAGCCGCGAAGCCTGTTCACGCAGGGCCGTGGCTTGCGTGTTCCAGTCCGCGAGGCGGTTGCGTTCCTGTTCGACCACGGCGGCGGGGGCATGGTCGACGAAGTTCGCGTTGCCGAGCTTGCCTTCGCATTTCCTGATTTCGCCTTCGATGCGCGCGATCTCCTTTTTCAGGCGCGCGCGTTCGGCATCGAGATCGATCAGGCCCGCCAACGGGATCAGCACGCGCAGGGTACCGACCACGGCGGCCGCGGCCGCGGGTTCCGCTTCGCCCGCTGGCAGCCAGCGCGGCGCTTCGCAGCGG
>DASSOQ010000081.1:0-5559 GCA_035700365.1 Rhodanobacteraceae bacterium
TCACGCGAAGCCCTTCCCCCGGATTCCGCTTCGCTCCATCCGGGCTACGCCCTTCGCTCCATCCGGGCGACGTCGTCATACCGGGGCAACATTTGTCGTCATTCCGGGGCGGCCTGCGGGCACCGCAGGCCGAACCCGGAACCCAGTGACTTTGGTTGCAGCACAGCCACTGGGTTCCGGCTTGCGCCGGAATGACGACAGGGTGTTCCGTGTTGCGCCGGAATGACGACAGGGTGTTCCGTGTTGCGCGGGCATCGCGGGCATGATCGCAACGTTGTTCCGGCGTGTGTCGGATGAGCAACGACGGAATGTGGAGCGCCACGTGAAGGCGACTGCATCGCATCACAAATCGCGCAACGCGCGCTTCCGGTTCATTGTGGGCACTCCTACGCGTTCCTAGAATCCGGGCCTGTACTTGCCTCGACGCGTTCCTGGCAATCCGGAGTGAACCGCGTAGCTCCGCAACCAGGACGTCGCGCGAATACGTCCCCGGAATCCGAATCGCTGCCGCGGGGCGACGTGCGCGGCCCGCGTCACTTCTTGCTCGCTTCGCAACGGACTTGCGGCAACCACGCAGGCTGGCGTCTTGGCGTGCGTCGCGACACCAACGCAATGCCGTTCGCACGCAAGCGGAATGCCACATCGCAGAACCGCACCACGGACGGGCACCCCGCCACCAATCCTTTCCACTTTCGACATCCTTCACCACCCCATGAAACTCCGCTTCCCCGGTTTCCTCGCCGCCCTTCTCCTTGCCATCGCCCCGCTCGGTTTCGCCACTGCGGCTTCGCTGCCGGATGGCGTCACCGCCGTGCCGCTCGCCGCGATCACCAACGATCGCGATGCCACCGTCAGCAACATCGAGCTGATGCTGGGCGACGAAGGCGCCGTGCGCGGCATCTATCTTGCGACCCGCACCAGCGCGGACGCCGATCCGTCGCAGGCTTCGGGGCAGGTCTATCCGCTCGCCGGCATCGAGAGCGAAGACGGCGTGGTGCTCGGCCAGGGCCAGGGCGTCAAGGCGATCCTGTTGCGCGGCACGATCCCGCCGCAGGGCGACCACGGGTCGCTGGTCATCCGCTATCTCACCAACGGCATTTTCAAACACTACGCGCAGTGCCGCGTCGAGTTGAAGCGTCTTGCGCCAGGCGACTGGCAGCTCGTGAACGCATACAACGGCCAGACGGTGAAGCACATCGAAGTGCAGACCTGGGCGCTCGGTATCAGCACGATCGCCAACGTCTGCCCCGCGCAGAACGCCTGAGATCGCCGCGCCACTTCCCTTGACGCCTTCCGCCCGCCCCGCGCTATGCTCGGGCCACGCGGCGCGGGGGCGCCGATCATCGGGGTGACATCGTGACGACACGATCCAGGGGTCCATCCGCCGGCTTCGAGTGGCTGAAGCGCGGCATCGGCGTGGCGTTCCGCCACCCCAAGCCGCTGTTCGGCGGCGCGGCCTTGCTGCTGGTGGCACTGCTGCTGCCCTCGCTGATCTCGATGTCGGCGCAGTTTCTTTCGAACAGCGCGGGCGCACCGCCGAGCCCGGCCATGCTCGCCGGGGTCATGGTGGTTTCCATGCTGATCGGTTTGCTGATCGTGCCGCTCTACGCGGGCTACCTGCAGGTGATTGACGCGGCCGAGCACGGGCAACCGGCGAACGGCTTCGGCATCTTCAGGCCGTACGCCCAAGGCGAAGCCCTGCGCCTGATCGGGTTCGGGCTGGTGCTCATCCTGATCTATGTCGTCATGCTCGGCATCGTGATCGTGGCGGCCGGCAGCGGCCTCGTCGGCTGGTACATGCAGGTGCTCGCCGCGCAGGCCAACCACCAGTTGCCACCGGGATTGCCGCAAGGCTTCGGGATCGCCATGGCGCTGTTCACGGTGATGGGCCTTTTCATGATGGGCTTCTATTCGATCGCGCTCGGCCAGATCGCACTGCGGCGCCGCGGCGTGTTCAATGCCATCGGCGATGGCCTGCTCGGCGCGCTGAAAAACCTGCTTCCGCTGATCGTGCTCGCGCTCACCCTGGTCGTGGCCTGGATCGTCGCGGTGATAGGCATCGTGATCGTGGGCGTCGTGCTCGCCCTGATCGGCAAGCTCGTCGGCGCGTGGCTGTCGCTCGCACTGCTCATCCCGCTCTACATCGCGATGATGCTGCTGGTCGTCGCGGTGATGTTCGGGGTGATGTACTACCTGTGGCGCGACGTCTGCGCCGGCGATTCCGAATCCGGCGTGGCGCAGGTGATCGCCGCCTGAATTGCGCTGCGCCATGGACCTCCGTGCGAAGGCGGCCACGGCCGCCTTCGCCGTGTACGCACCTTTCGAAAAATCCTGCGCCCGCGCCGGCCGCTTCAGGCTGAGCGCGGCTACTTCAGCAGATTGAGCGCGTCGCTGATCAATCGGTCCACGTTGCTGGTATCGGGTTCGGCGCGCGGCGCAGGCTTGAGGTCGTTGAGGAACGCCCAGTCGCCGCCGTGCACGACGTCATCGCCGACGCGGCAGCAAAGCAGGTGGACCTTGCTGTACGCGAAATTGCCGCTGCGCCGGGCGCTCTCGAAGAAACCGGCCAGGGTGGAGGTCTGGTCGTTGGCAACCAGCACCAGGTCGCGCTCGGCGCCGTTCGTGCGATAGCTGCCCTTCATCCAGCCGCCCAGCACGTGCTTCAACTGCAGCGCGTCGAATGCCTGCAGGTACCGGTTCTTGATGCTGCTGCTGCCGCCGGTGATGCCCTGCGGCTTCAGGGCGTCCGGGTTGCCCGAGACCGTGTCCACGATCTCGCTGATCCGAAGCGGGTGGGTTTCGCGTCCGTATTCGATGAGTGTGCAGGGGACATCCACGTGTCCGGCGGCCGTGGCCCAGAAGCCGTGGCAAGCGAGAAAGCAATCCGCGCTGGGGGTGGTGTCCACCTGCATGGCGCGGAAAACGCCGTAACGAGCGACATTGGCCACGACGAACTCCTGGACGGAAAACGGATGCGGATAAATACCACGACTTCGGCGGCGGTCCACGGCGCGGCTTTTCCCCGCACGCGCCGCGGCTCCTGTCCCTTCTGTTTGCGAGGGAGCTAAATCTGCGTGGGATAGACCGCCTGCAGCCCCGCGGTACTCACGTTGGTGAACATGTTGGCGTTCGGGGCGCCGTTGGCGATCGCGCGGTCGGGTCCGACGAGGTACGGGGCCTTGTTGGGACCCACGTTGTCCGTGCCATCGTTCCAGGTGCGCGCCGTGATCCCGCACGTATTGTGGTTGATGTCCATGTAATGCACGTAGAGCGATCCGGCCGTCGCAAGGGCGGCCCAATAGATGGGTCCACCGTAGCCGAGCGCCGTGGCGATGCTCCTGATCTCCTGGTGGTCCACCGGCATCCCGGCGCCCGCGGACGCTGCATACAACATTCGCTTGCCAGTGGCGCCTTGCACGTGGCCGTTGACGAAAGCGACGAAGGCCGCCTGCTTGCCCGGATTCAGCGCGCCGTTCAAGTGATACCCGAACAACCCGCCGCCCGTCACCAGCACGATGGCCCGGCAGCCCATGACCGAAGGGAATCCGATCTCGGCTGCGTCGAAACCGATCTCGCGCTCACACAAATAAATCATGACGATCCCCTCTTCCGGGAATGTGCAAACGCCGCCGCTGCCCGCGGCCGGTCCAACCTCCGAGCTGCCATGCCGCGGCAACCATACGCAGCCGCAGCCCGTGCTGCCTTATAGGCTGAAACACCTCCGGCTTCAATCTTTCCGCATCGGAAGGGCGCCCGCGCAACGTGCGACCTTCGGCATCGCCTGCGAAGCCGCTGCGGCGGGAGGCTCACTTGCCTCCGAGGTGCTTGCCCGCGGCCTTTTTCACCAGCGCGGCGATCCGCTTTTCTTCGGCCCCGGTGAGTTTCGTCAGCGCGAACGCGGTCGGCCACATGTTGCCCTCGTCGAGGGTGGCCTTGTCGTTGAAGCCGAAGGTCGCGTAGCGATCCTTGAACTTGGATGCGTTCCGGAAGAAGCACACGACCTTGCCGTCCTTGTCGGCGTAGGCGGGCATGCCGTACCAGGTTTTGGGCGCGAGCGCCGGCGCGCTGGCCTTGACGATTTCGTGCAACCGCGCGGCCATGCCGCGATCGGGTTCCGGCATCCTGGCGATCGCGGCCAGCACGTCGCTTTCGCCGCCGACCTTGCCGCCGTGCGCGGCCTTGGTCTCGCGCACGCGTTCGCGCATGGCCTCGCGCTCTTCCTTCGTGAATCCTCCTGAAGACTTGACGGTCCTGGCGGCAGATGACCTGCCCGTCTTCGCGGATTTCCTCTCGGCCATGGTGTCTTCCTTCATCTATCGGTCTGATTCGCGTTGCAAACGCGCGCCAACGGGAACATACCGCAGGCTACCCCGGATTCCGCTGCGCTGCATCCGGGCTACGCCAACTGATTCGCGTTGCAGGCGCGCCAACGGGGACATGCCGCAAGCAATCCCCGGATGCCGCTGCGCTGCATCCGGGCTACGCCAACCGATTCGCGTTGCAGGCGCGCGGACGGGAACATACCGCAAGCAATCCCCGGATTCCGCTGCGCTGCATCCGGGCTACGCCAACCGATTCGTGTTGCAAACGCGCGCCAACGGGAACATGCCGCAAGCAATCCCCGGATTCCGCTGCGCTGCATCCGGGCTACGGCAAGTTTCCATGCTGGAACGAAGCAGCGCCAAGACCGCCGAGCGCCGGGGCCGGCCTGTATGGCACGGGTGGCGAAACCCTTTTGCAGGTACCCTCGGCCGAACGTCGAAGACGCCAAGGCGGCATCCCTGCATGATGCGCAGATTCGTATCCCCGCTGGCCCCCTCCTTCGAGGCGACGCGGCGCAAGCTGGTTGCCGGCATCGTCATCGCGACGCTGGTCCTGCTGGTCGTCGTGATCATCGCCCTGGCACGCGGCGGCCGCCCCGATCCGCCGGCACTGCGAGCCGCCGCGACCCTGCTCGATGGCAACTGGCGATTCCGTGTCGGCGACGACCCGCGCTGGGCGGCGCCCGCCACGGACGACAGCGGTTGGGAGACGACAGACATGACCGCCCCGCCGGGCAGCCATGACGGCGACGTGGGCCTGCTCGATTACGTCGGCGGGTGGGCGGCACACGGTCATCGCGGCTATCACGGCTATGCGTGGTACCGGCGCGCGGTGACGGTACCGGCCGGACACGCGTCGTGGGTCGTCCTCGGACCCAGCATCGTCGAGGACGGCTACGAACTGTACTGGAACGGGCAACTGCTCGGCGGGTCGGGCAGGCTCGGCGCGCATCCGCGTTTCGTCGGCACGCGGCCGATGTTGTTCGCGCTGCCGGCCGATGCTGCGGGCACCCGCGGCGTGCTCGCCATCCGCACCTACATGCTCGCAAGGCCGAGCTACAGCGCTGCCGGCGGCGGCATGCACAGCGCGCCGATACTGGCGCCGCAGCCGACTGGCTCCGCGCTCCACCGCGCGCACTGGGAACGCACCATCGCCGGCTACATCGTGGATGCGGTCGAGCCGATCGCCATGCTGGCGCTCGTCGGCCTGGCGCTTTGGGGCTTGAGCCGCAGCAGC
>DASSOQ010000082.1:0-8527 GCA_035700365.1 Rhodanobacteraceae bacterium
TTCGGCGAAGCAGACCATGCCATTGCCGAACAACAGCAGCAGCACGCCGGTGATCGCCGCGTTGCGCCACTGCCTGCGCGTCGGGGGCTTCACGCCGCGCAGGCGCAGCCACGCGTACATCGCGATGCCGGCTGCGAGGAAACGGATCGCGGCGAGCGCGAACGGCGGGAATCCGATCAGGCCGATGCGGATGCCGAGGTAGGTCGAGCCCCAGATCACGTACACCGACAGCAGCGCCAGCGGCATCAGCCAGCGGCGTTCCGGTGCTGCGCCCGCGGTTGCAGGAATGGCGACGTCGTTCATGGGATGACCTTGCGCGGTGCGTGCGGCGCGGAGAAACAAAAGACGCCTCCTGCATGGGAGGCGCAATGCAATTCTAGATCCGGCTGCACGGCGCGGATTGCCGCGCCGTCATGAAAGTTTCGCGACGCCGTCTTGAATGGGGTTCAACGCGCACCGGCACGCCGTTCGCGGTCGAGCAGTGCCTGCTTGCGTGCCGCGCCCCAGCGCCAGCCGCCGAGGGTTCCATCTGCACGCACCACGCGGTGGCAAGGCACGATCAACGCCAGCTTGTTTTCGCCGCAGGCGCGACCGACCGCGCGCGCCGCACGGGGTTCGCCGATCGCACGCGCGATTTCGGCGTAGCTGCGGGTTTCGCCGGCGGGGATGCGGGTCAGCGCTTGCCAGACCCGCCACTGGAACGCGGTGGCGGTGATGTCCAGCGGCGGCAGTGCCGGCGCAGCCGCCGCACCCGCGCGGCGATCGAATTGCCGCGCGATGCGTGCGACCACCGCGGCCAGCCATTCGTCGCGGCCGGCATCGACGCGCGCCACATCGGCGCGCGGGAATTCCTTGCGCAGCGCAGCGAGCAGTTGCTCATCGTCGTCGCCCACGGTCACCGCGCACAAGCCGCGTTCGGTTGCCGCGACCAGCACGCGGCCGAGCGGCGAATCCATGGTCGTGTAGCGGATGGCGATGCCTGCGCCGCCTTCGCGATAACGCGCCGGCGGCATGCCGAGCAGGCGGTCGCTGTGTTCGTACACGCGGCTGCCCGATCCGAAGCCGGCGGCATACACGGCGCCGGTCACGTCGGAGCCTTGGCGCAGCGCCTGCTTGAGCTCGCCGAAGCGGCGCGCCCGCACGTATTCGGCGGGCGAGATTCCGAAGCGCCTGCGGAAGCTGCGCTGCAGCCATGCGGCCGAGAGGCCGACCTGGCCGGCCAGCTCGGCAAGGGGCGGCGCGGGCGAGACGTGGTCCAGGATGTCGCGGGCCCGGGCAACCGGATCGCGACCGTCATCGATGGCAGGTTTGGCGTTCATGCGGACATGATGGCCATTGCCGACCGCCCCCGCCATCCGGATCCTGTCGTGCTGCCGCGCCGTTCAGTCCGTGTCCGGCAGCGAATTGCGCCGGACCACGGTGAATTCCCCTTCGATGATCGCGGGATCGGCCGGGTGCCTGCGGCGGCCGATCCAGCGCCGCACCAGCAGCCATGTGGCCGCCACGGCCAACGCCGCGGCGCCCACGATCAGACCCATCGCGACCAGCCCCGCCAGCAGGATCGCGCCCCCCACGAGCACCAGCATGCGCAGCAGGGGGTGCCGGGGCAATTGGACGGAAAACGCTTGCGCGCGCATGGAATGGGTCCGCGTGGCAGAATGACACCTCTACCATGCGGGCGCAGGGCCGGAGTCGCAAGGTCCGCCACCGCCGGAGGTGCTTCCGCGGCGTGCCCCGCCGGTGACCGGAGGCTCCGCAACCCGGCGTGCGCCCGCCAATCGGCGAGGAGTCGCGGATGGACATGACGGGCCCCCGGGAAACGCTTTGCCGCCTCGCGGATATCCCCGAGGGCGGCGTGCTGGGCGTGAATCCGCCCGATCCGGATGGCGAGCCGCTGGTGCTGGCGCGGCGCGGCAGCTCGGTCCAGGCGTGGCTGAACATCTGCCCGCACGCGGGCAGGCGGATGGACTATGCGCCAGGGCTGTTCCTGGTCAAGGACGACAAGCTGACCTGCGCGGTGCACGGCGCCACGTTCGCGCTGCGCGAGGGCGGCCTGTGCGTGGCCGGTCCCTGCCGCGGCCAGTCGCTGGTGGCGGTGGCCGTGCAGGTGCGCGATGGGCTGGTGACGCGGGCGTAGGGCGAAGACGGCCCCTTGCGCTATGGCGGGGGCATCGCGGCCGGGCCGGCCGGGCCAGGGATGGCGGAGCCGACGCCTGGCACCGTGGCGGGTTGCTCGCCATGTCTGGATGGTCGTGGGCGCGCGCTGCTTCAGTCTCACGCCGATTCCGGCGTCCGGTGCCACGGCTCGTGCAGGCCGGATCAAGCCGGCGGTAGAGCCGGCACGGTCTCTGCACGGATGATCCCGGTTCGCACGAACCACGCGGCCGGTTCCGGCGTTGCGCTTCCTGAACCGGCCTGTCCGGGCCGCCCTACAAATTCGCGAATGCTCCGAGCGGATCATGGGCGCGCGCCACCGTGACGATGAAAAGGAACACCAGCATCGCGGCGCCGAAGCAGGCAGCGCGGATCGCGCGAGTGCGTCCGCGGCGCAGGGCGAACACCCCCAGCACGATGTAGACCACCAGCAGCAGCACCTTCACGGTCAACCAGGCCTGCACGAACGGGTACTGGTGGATGATCGTGGTCAGGGCGATCGCGGCCGCCAGGAGCACGACGTCGATCACCACCGAAATGCGCCGCAGCGCGATGTGGTTGGCGGCGGCCAAGCCTCCAAGCATCATGCAGCCGCGGGTGAAGAACAGGCTGCCGGAGGCGATCACGCAGCCGACGTGGATCATGAGGATCTGCAGGTACCAGGCAGCCATGGGCACGGGCGACAAGAGCGGGTGCCGCCGAGTATCGTGCGTTCCGCATCGGCGCATGTTGACCACGCTCAGAAGACGGGAATTCCTGGGTCCGCTTGCCGGCGCGGGAACCCGGAATCCATGCTCCGCCAACGCCAAAAAACCTGGATTCCGGATCGCGCCCACGTCGTGGGCACGTCCGGAATGACGAAGCCATGCGTGGGACGCAGCCCTAGGCGTTCAGTACGCTGCGAGCCAACGCGCGAAGGCGCGGCGGATCCAGCAACACGATGCGGCGGCCGTCGATCGCTACCAGTTCCTGCTCGCGGAAACGGCCGAGGACGCGGCTGACGGTCTCGGCGGCGAGCCGCAGGTAGTTGGCGATGTCCGCGCGCGCCATGCTGAGGCGGAACTCGGTGCCGGACAGGCCGCGCGCGGCGTAGCGGTTGCCAAGGTCGACCAGGAACGCCGCCATGCGTTCGTCGGCCGAATGGTCGCCGGCGAGCAGGGTGGCCGAACCCAGTTCCTTGCTGAGCAGCCGGAACAGGTGCTGCTGGACCTTGGGCTGGCGAGCGGCGAGGGCGCTCATGGCCGGGAAGGAGAACCGGCAGCACTCGGTGGTTTCCAGCGCGATGCCGTCGCAGGGGTAGTGCTCGGGATAAATCGCGTCGAGCCCGACCATCTCGCCCGGCAGGTAGAAGCCGAGCACCTGCTCGCGGCCTTCCGCGTCCACCATCGTGGTCTTGACCATCCCCGAACGCACCGCGAACAGCGCGCGGAACGGATCGCCATTCCGGAAGATGCGCTGGCCGGGTTCGAACGGCCCCACGTGCTCGACCAGGCAATGCAGCTCGGAAAGCTCGGTCTTGCCGTAGCCCGCGACCGAGCAAGCCTCGGCGAACGCGCAACTCGAGCAGAAGCGCTCGGTGTCGCCGTCATTGGCCGGAATGCCGCTGGGGCGCTCCGGTGATGCGTAGCCGGCAGATTGTGGCGAACGCGATTCCATGTCGTATCCAGCGCCCGGGCGCTGCGGACCCAGGGGTCAAGTCTAACGCAGCCCGCGGAGCGGCTGTTGTGGAACGTCGGGCCATGGACGGCCGTCCTGGAGTGAGAGATGCGAGGGGCCGCACCCCGCGTATCCGTTGGTCGAAACAGCGTCCATCGACGAACGCACCATTCAATTCGGCTCGATCCGCTGCTCGATCGAGCCGAAGATCGAATTGCCGTCGACGTCGTGCATGTCGATCCTGACCGTGTCGCCGTATTTCAGGAATGGCGTCATGGCCTCGCCGTCGCGCAGTTTTTCGACCGTGCGCTGCTCGGCCAGGCACGAGGCGCCGCGCGAAGTGTCCTGGTTGGCGATCGTGCCCGAGCCGACGATGGTGCCGGCGGTGAGCGGGCGCGTCCGCGCCGCGTGCGCGATCAATTCCGCGAAGTTGAACTGCATGTCCTCGCCGGCCTCGGCTTCGCCGAACCACTGGCCGTTGATCCAGGTGCGCATCGGCAGGTGGATCTTGTCGTCGCGCCAGGCGTCGCGCAGTTCGTCCGGTGTCACCAGCACCGGCGACAGCGCGGAGCGTGGCTTGGATTGCAGGAACCCGAAGCCCTTGGCCAGCTCGGCCGGAATGAGGTTGCGCAGGGAAACGTCGTTGACCAGCCCGAGCAACTGGATGTGGTGCGAAGCCTGCTGCGGCGTCACCGCCATCGGCACGTCGTCGGTGACCACGACCACCTCCGCTTCGAGATCGATGCCGTAGTCCTCGCTGGGAACCCGCACGGGATCGCGCGGGCCCAGGAAGCCGGCGCTGGTGGCCTGGTACATCAGGGGATCGGTATAGAAGGTTTCCGGGACCGTGGCGCCGCGTGCCTTGCGCACCCGCTCCACGTGCGGAAGGTAGGCGCTGCCGTCCACGAACTCGTAGGCGCGCGGCAGCGGCGCCGCCAGCGCCTTGAAATCGAGATCGAAGGCGTATTCCACCGCCTTGTGGCGGTGCAGGCATAGGGCGTCGTACAGCGCGTGCAGCCGCGGCGCGGCGAGTTGCCAGTCGTCGAGCGCTTGCTGCAGCGTGGCCGCGATGCCGGTCGCGCGCACGCCGTGGGCGAGGTCGCGGCTGACGACGATCAACGTTCCGTCACGACCGCCTTCTTTGAGCGTAGCCAGTTTCATGCCTCTCCTCGCCTCTCATGTTTGCGACGGATCGAAGTGCTTCCCGAGGCCTTTCCAGCACTGCTGGTAATCCCGCTGGCGTTGCGGCGATTCCAGGGCCTGCCGGGTCGGATGGATGACGTTGCGCGTCTCGAACATGAAGGCCATGGTATCGACGACGTGCTGGGGTCTCGCGGTATCGACGGCAAGCGCCTTGTCGTAGCTGGCGGCGTCGGGGCCGTGGCCGCTCATGCAGTTGTGCAGGCTCGCCCCGCCAGGCACGAATCCGCCGCCGGCGCTGGCGTCCTTGGCGTCGTATTCGCCGTGGACCAGCCCCATGAACTCGGATGCGACGTTGCGGTGGAACCACGGCGGCCGGAAAGTGTGTTCGGCCACCAGCCAGCGCGGCGGGAAGATCGCGAAATCCATGTTGGCGGTGCCCGGGGTGTCGCTGGGCGAGGTCAGCACGGTGAAAATCGACGGGTCGGGATGGTCGTAGCTGATCGAGCCGATGGTATTGAAGCGGCGCAGGTCGTAGCGGTACGGCACGTGCGTGCCGTGCCACGCCACCACGTCGAGCGGTGAATGGCCGATTGGCGCGCGCCAGAGATTGCCCTGGAACTTCCCGATCAATTCGAAATCGCCCTCGATGTCTTCGTATGCCGCGACCGGCGCCTCGAAGTCGCGCGCGTTGGCCAGGCAGTTCGAGCCGATCGGCCCGAGCTCCGGCAGGCGCAGCGGTGCGCCGAAGTTCTCGCAGGCGTAACCGCGTGCGGTGCCGTCCATGGGCTCGACGCGAAAGCGCAGGCCGCGCGGAACCAGCGCGATCTGCTGGGGCTCGATCGCGAGCACGCCGAGTTCGGTGGCGATCCGGAGCCGTCCCTGCTGCGGCACGATCACCAGTTCGCCGTCGGCGTCGTAGAAGAACCGGCCTTGCATGGCCGCGTTGCAGGCGAACACATGGATGCCGACTCCGGCCTGCATCGCGGGCGCACCGTTGCCGGCCATGGTGAACAGGCCGTCGACGAAATCGGTGGGCGCGTCCGGCAGCGGGAAGGGGCTCCAGCGCATCTGGTCCGGCGACGTCGGCGCTTCGTCGAACCGGTTGTGGAAGCGCGGTTGCGCATACGCCTCGAATACACCGTGCACCGCGGCCGGCCGGATCCGGTACAGCCAGCTCCGGCGATTGGCGTGGCGCGGCGCGGTGAACGCCGTGCCCGACATCTGCTCGGCGTACAGCCCGTACGGCACCCGCTGTGGCGAGTTCTGCCCGACCGGCAGCGCGCCCGCAAGCGCTTCGCTCGCGTGCTCGTTGCCGAAGCCGGTGAGGTAGATTTCCTGTTTCGCAGTCATACTGTGCCGAAGTCGCTCCCAGGCCGTTCGCGCTGAGCGTAGCGGCCGCAGGCCGCGGAGTCGAAGCGCCTGTGACTGGCCAGCGGGTTTACAGCACCCCGCGCTTCATCTGGTCGCGCTCGATGGATTCGAACAGGGCCTGGAAATTGCCCTCGCCGAAGCCTTCGTTGCCCTTGCGCTGGATGATCTCGAAGAAGATCGGACCGATGCAGTTCTGGGTGAAGATCTGCAGCAGCAGCTTCCGCTTGGTCTCCATGTCGGCGTCGATCAGGATCTTGTTCTTCGCGAGCCTGGGCACGTCCTCGCCGTGGTTGGGCACGCGCGCGTCGATCACCTCGAAGTAGGTGTCGGGCGTGTCGAGGAATTCGACCCCCGCTTCGCGCATCTTTTCGACGGTGTCGTAGATGGTGTCGGTGAAGAGCGCGATGTGCTGGATGCCCTCGCCCTTGTACTCGTCCAGGTATTCGTTGATCTGCGACTTCGGATCGTTCGACTCGTTGAGCGGGATCCGCACCATCCCGTCCGGCGCGGTCATCGCCTTGGAGACGAGGCCGGTCTTGGCGCCCTTGATGTCGAAGTACTTGATCTCGCGGAAGTTGAACAGCCGCTCGTAATAGCCGGCCCACTTCGCCATTTCGCCGAAGTGCAGGTTGTGGGTGAGGTGGTCGATGAAGGTGAGGCCGAAACCCTTCGGTTCGCGCTGGCCTTCCGGCACCAGCCATTCGTAATCGTCGAACACGCTGCCCTTGCCGCCGTAGCGGTCGACGAGGTACAGCATGCAGCCGCCGATGCCCTCGATCACCGGTGCATCCACCGCGCGGGTTTCGGCGCGGCGGGTGATTTGCTTCGCGCCATTGGCGAGGGTGGCCTCGAGGACTTCCGTCGCGGGGCGCGAAAAGCGGATTGCGAAGCCGCACGCGCACGGTCCGTGGCTTTGCACGAAGTCGGACGCGAACGAATCCGGCTGCTCGTTGAGCAGGAAATTGCAGGCGCCCTGCCGGTACAGCGTCACCGCCCTCGACTTGTGGCGCGCGACGGCCGTGAAGCCCAGCCGCTTGAACAGGTCGTGCAGCGCCTTCGGATCGGGCGCCGCGAATTCGACGAACTCGAAGCCATCCACCCCCATCGGATTCTCGAACGTGGTCGGCTGCATGCCGGTGTTGGGTAGGGCGTTCATGGAAACCTCCGGATCTGGTCGGTGCGGGCTGTTGTGGAAAGTCAGGCCACGGATGGCCGTTCTGGCGTTGGTGGACCAAGCGCGCTTGGCCTACCTGAAATCTTGAACGGGGCGGCGATCATGGATGATCGCAAAAACAGTGCCCGGGAAGCCCGTTCCGATGTTGATGGACCGGGAAGTTTTATCGATTGCGGAAGGATCGGGCGAGGCCGCAATCGGGAATGATCGCATGTAAGATAGTTTCAAGTGAAACCATTTGCAAGCCGCGACGTACCATGCCCAGGCACGCCCCCATCGAGCTCGAACACTTCATTCCGTACCAGTTGTCGATCGTGTCGAACACCGTCAGCCAGGCGATCGCGGATGAATACCAGCAGCGCTTCGACCTCGGCACCACCGAATGGCGGGTGATGGCGGTGCTGGCGCGCCACGACGGCGAAGGGCTGTCGGCGCGGGCGGTGGCACGCCTCACCGCGACGGACAAGGTGGCGATCAGCCGCGCGCTGGCACGGCTGGTGGCGAAGGGCCGGGTCCTGCGGCGCGTGCACCGGGGCGACAAGCGCCGCTCGGTGCTGCGCTTGTCCGCGGCGGGCTGGCGGATCCACGACGCGGTCGCGCCGCTGGCGCGGCGGCACGAGCGCGAGCTCATGGAACGGCTGGACGCCGAAGAACGGAGCTGGCTGGCCCGGATCCTCGGCAAGCTGCTCGCGGGCGAGGCGTGAAGATGGATCCGGTGTGGGTGGCCATCCTGGCCTGCACCGGATGCCTGCGTCCTGCATTCAGGTGACGCCGTGCATCAGCTTCACGATCCATGGCGCGGCGATCAGGTACACCAGCGCGATCGCTACGCCGCCGATCAGCAGCCATCCGAACACGTGTTCGTAGCCGGCGATGCCCGTGGTGCCATGCGCGGTGGTCAGCGTCGCGATCTGGCCCGAGATGTCGTAGGAGATGCCGACGCCGAAGAACCAGCCGCCCATCGCGAGCGATGCCTCGTCGGGCGCGGCGAGCTTGCCGACCAGCGCATAGCCGATCGGTGACAGCGCG
>DASSOQ010000083.1:0-11282 GCA_035700365.1 Rhodanobacteraceae bacterium
TTGCTTGGTCAGCGCGTTGTTCGGCTCCTCGAGGATGCGTTTGAAGTCGTCCACCGACAGCGCCGACAACTCGACCCGGATCGGCAAGCGGCCCTGCAGTTCGGGGATCAGGTCGGACGGCTTGGCCATCGAGAACGCGCCCGAGGCGATGAACAGCACGTGGTCGGTTTTGACCGGCCCGTACTTGGTGGATACGGTCGAGCCTTCCACCAGCGGAAGGAGGTCGCGCTGCACGCCTTCGCGCGACACGCCCGCACCGGTGGTGCCCCAGTCGCTGCGCTGGGCGACCTTGTCGATCTCGTCGATGAACACGATGCCGTTCTGCTCGCAGTTCTCGATCGCCTGCGCGCGCAGCTCGTCGTCGTTGAGCAGCTTGCCGGCTTCCTCGTCGATCAGCAGTGGCCGCGCGGCCTTGATCTTCAATTTCCGTTTTTGCGTCTTGCCACCCCCGAGGTTCTGGAACATCGAGCTCAACTGCTGCGACATTTCCTCCATGCCGGGCGGCGCCATGATCTGGACGCCGACGTTCATCGAAAACTCGAGCTCGATCTCGCGGTCGTCCAATGCGCCGTCACGCAACTGCTTGCGGAGCTTGGTGCGGGTGGACGAATCGGATTCGAGCTGCTGTTGCTGCTCGGCCTGCTGGTCCCAGCCGCCGCTGGTGTCGCGACGCGGCAACAGTGCATCGAGGATCCGTTCGTCCGCGTTCTCCTCGGCCTGCGAGCGCACCCGTTCCTTGGCGAGATCACGCGTCAGCTTGTAGGCGACATCGGCGAGGTCGCGCACGATCGAGTCGACGTCCTTGCCGACGTAGCCGACTTCGGTGAACTTGGTCGCTTCGATCTTCACGAACGGCGCCTTCGCGAGCGTGGCGAGCCGCCGCGCGATCTCTGTCTTGCCGACGCCGGTGGGCCCGATCATCAGGATGTTCTTGGGCGTCACTTCGTTGCGGAACGCAGGGTCGAGCTGCATTCGGCGCCAGCGGTCGCGCAACGCGATCGCGACCGCGCGCTTGGCGTTGTGCTGGCCGATGATGAAGCGGTCGAGTTCGTTGACGATTTCGCGGGGAGTCAATTCAGACATGGGGATTGGGATCGGGTAGTGGGGGCGCGAAGACGACACGTTTCGAGTACGAGAAGGTGGGTCCGCGAAACATCGGGCTGGCGCCCCCGCTACCCATCCCCAACCCCCAGCTCTTCGATCGCCACGTTGTGGTTCGTGTAGATGCAGATGTCGCCGGCGATGCCGAGGGCTTTTTCCACGATCTGCCGCGCGTCGAGGTCGCCGTTCTCCATCAGCGCGCGGGCCGCGGCCAGCGCGTAGGGACCGCCCGAACCGATCGCGATCAGGCCGTGCTCGGGCTCGAGCACATCGCCGTTGCCGGAAATCAGCAGCGAGGCATCCTTGTCGACCACCGCCAGCATGGCCTCCAGCCGGCCGAGGCGCCGGTTGGTGCGCCACTCCTTGGCCATCTCGACCGCGGCACGGGTCAACTGGCCACTGTGCTTGGCCAGCTTGTCCTCGAACAGTTCGAACAGGGTGAAGGCGTCGGCCGTCGCGCCGGCGAAGCCGGCCAGCACGTCGCCGTTCTTGCCCAGCCGGCGGATCTTCCGCGCATTGGCCTTGACCACGGTATTGCCGAGGGTGACCTGGCCGTCGCCGCCCAGCACGGCCTTGCCGTTCTTGCGCACCGACAGGATGGTGGTGGCATGGAAGGATTCCATGGACGCCTCGTGTTGAAAAGGGATCGGCGAGTAGGTGGGGGCAGTCAACCTGAATGGCAAGCCGGTCCGGAGACCGGGGCAGGCGACGCGGCCGGGATGGCGGTCCGTGGTCGAACAGTGGTAAAAGGACGCCGTGGTTGACGAACAGGGGTGTGCCGGCGACGCGAGTCGATCGCGGGCGTTCGGTACGGTCGGTGGACGCAGCGATGCATCTCGACATTCCCTGGGAGAACGTATGAACCACGAACTGAATCGCTTGACCCTCGCCGTGCGGCTGGGACTGACGGCCGGCCTGCTGGTGGCCGCCGGGGTGGCCCAGGCGCAGCAGCCGCCGAACCAACAGAACCAGACCGACAACCCCGCCGACCAGAGCCCAGCCGGACAATCGGGGGCGAACGGCCAACCCAAGACCCTCAAGGCGGTCGTCGTCACCGGCTCCCTGATCCGCCGCGTCGATCTGGAGACGGCGAGCCCGGTCGTCATGATCGACCGCCAGGACATCACCAATTCCGGCAAGCCGACTCTCGGCGACGTGCTGCAGCAACTCCCCAGCATCCGCGGGCAGGCCACCAACCCGCAGAACAATTCCAACGGCGGCGGCGTTGCGTCGCCCCTGACCGAAGGCGGCGACGGCGCCTCGCGTGTTTCCCTGCGCGGCCTGGGTACCGGCCGCACGCTGGTGCTGATCGACGGCCAGCGCATGCTCAACGCCGACATGAACCTGATTCCGCAGGCGATGATCGAGCGCGTGGACGTCCTCGCCGAGGGCGCTTCGACGACGTACGGCTCCGACGCCGTGGGTGGCGTGGTCAATTTCATCCTGCGCAAGGATTTCGATGGCGCCGAAGTGACCTTGAACGACGGCATCTCCGGTCACGGAGACGGCCAGCGGCACGGCATCAGCCTCACCATGGGCCATTCGACGGACAGGTTCAGCATTGCCGGCGGCCTCGACTACAACAAGTACGATGCGGTGCCTGCCACCCGGCGTGACTTCTCGAAGGCGCAGTTGTACCTCTCGGACGGCAAGGTGATCGTCGCCGGTTCCAGTTCGATCCCGACGGGCCGGATGCAGATTCCGGACAACCCGGCGCTGCCGTTTGCCCAACGCTTCAATTGCCCGGACACCGGGCAGGTGACGCTTGCAAGTGGCGACGGCACGAGCATGGATGACTACCGCTGCAGGACCCCGGATGACACCTTCAACTATGCGGCCTTCAACTACATCCAGGTCGCGCAGCAGCGCACCGACGGTTTCCTGCTCGGCAGCTACAACCTGACCGACAACATCACCGCGTTCATCGACGTGTTCTACAACCACACCGAATCGGCTGGCCAGGACGCGGCCGCGCCGGTCGGTACCGGTGACGGCCTGATCATTCCCTCGACCGCGCCGTTCAACCCGTTCGGGGTGACCTTCAGCCAGAACGTGCTGCCGGGCGATCCGAACAGTGGCTACACCTTCCAGACCCGCCTCACAGGCGCAGGTACCCGCCTGCATCCGTACACCACCAGCACCGGGCAGGCGATCTTCGGGCTGCGCGGGGTATTCGGCGACAGCAGCTGGAACTGGAACGTGACCGTGGATTACGGCCACACCGCACGCACCCAGCGCGACGAGAACGAGTTATCGATTCCGGACCTGCAGGCGGCCATCGACCGCGGTGTCAACATCTTCGACCAGGCCAACAATGGCGAAGCGCTGTCGGCGGGTGCGGTCACCGCGACCTACCAGAAGTACGAATCGTTGCGGCAGGTCAGCGCCAGCACCAACGGCGAACTGTGGAGCCTGCCGGCCGGCCCGATGCAGCTCGCGGTCGGCGCCCTGTACCGCAAGCAGACCATGAACTACACCGTCGATCCCTTCGCGGTGCTCGATCCGGTGACGACCACCTGTGCGATCCTGCAGGAAGCCTGCGGTTCGCCCGGTCGCGGCAGCGACAACGTCAAGGAGGTCTTCGCCGAAACGCTGATCCCGCTGCTTTCGCAGGTGCCGTTTGCCTATTCGCTGAATGTCGACCTCGGCATCCGCAGTTCCGACTACGGGAGCGTGGGCTCCACGACCAACAAGAAGATCGCCGTCGAATGGCGCCCGATCGAGGACCTGCTCGTGCGCGGCACCGTCTCGGAAGTGTTCCGCGCCCCGAACCTCGACCAGTTGTATGACGGGCGCTCGCTGGTCCAGCCCGCCTTGAACGATCCCTGCATCGGCCTGACCGCCGCGGAACTGGCGCAGCACTCCAATGCATGCCAGTACGTGCCGGTCAACTGGAACGGCAACGACATCGCACAGGTCAACACGTTCTACTCCGGTGCCAATGTCGTCGGTGCCAGCCTGGAGCCCGAGCACGGCAAGTCCGTCGATTTCGGCCTGGTGTACGCGCCGGGCTGGGCCCCCGGCCTCAACACCAGCCTCGACTTCTGGCACATCTACCTGTACGACACGCTGGTGCCGATCTCGGGCATCAACGTCGTGAACACCTGCTTCAACAACAACCTCAGCCCGTTCTGCCCGTTCATCCATCGCCAGGACACCTCCACTCGCAATCCCGGGCAGGTGTTCGTTATCGACACGCCGGTGGTCAACCTCGGCTCCCTGAGCACCAGCGGCATCGATTTCACGCTGAACTACAAGATTCCGCACTTCGACTTCGGCAGCGTGAACCCGGGCGATTTCAAGTTCGGCCTCAATACGTCGTACACGTCCACCTTCAAGAACAACGCTACTCCTGGCCAGCCGGGCGCGGAGACCATCGACTACGCCGGCACGCTGAATCCGCAGTTCGGCAACATCTCGCGCTGGCGCGCGGCGGTGACCCTCAACTGGGCGCTCGGCAACTGGGACGCGCAATGGCGGACGCGCTACATCAGCGCCGTGACGGCGCTCCAGGCCGACGCGGCAACCAATGCCAGCCTGCCGATGGCTTCGGTCGTCTACAGCGACCTCCAGTTCGGCGTTGCGGTGCCCACGATCCATACCCGGTTCGACGTGGGTGTCGACAACCTCACCGATCGCCAGCCACCGCTGTACTACCAGAACGGCCAGGTCAATACCGACACCGCGACCTATGACACGATGGGCCGCTACTACTGGGCGAGGGCGACGCTCAAGTTCTGAGCGGCCGCCTGTAGCTTGCAGGGGCGCCGTTCGCGCGGCGCCCCTTCCTGTGACTACACTGGAACGCCCTGATCCCCGACTCGAACTGATGGTCGAGACCGCCGGCATCGTCGAAGCCATGATGGCTGCATGGAATGCCGGGCAGTTCGATCAGGTGATCGCGCTCGCCGGGCAGGCCTCCGCAACGGCGCCGAATCACGAACAAGCTCTTTTGCTGCTGGGTCTCGCGCAGCAGCAGACTTCTCGTCACGTGCAGGCAACCGAAACTTTCACGCGATTGACACGGGTGCGCCCGGACGTCTCGGCCTACTGGAACAATCTCGGCGTCGTGTGTCGCGAGGCGGGCGACTTCACGACATCGGAGCGGGCGCTGCGGCAGGCGATGTCGCTGGCACCGCAGGATGCCGAGGTGCGCTTCAACCTGGGCTTGCTCCATATCCAGCAGCGACGCTGGTTGCAGGCGCGCGAAGCGCTGCTGGACGCGGTGCGGGTCGCGCCGCAGCTCATCGAGGCGCGGCTGCAGGCCGCGTACGCGTGCCACGTCTGCGGTGACAGCGCGGGTGAGGAAACGATGCTCGAAGGCGTGGGCGACTGGCCGCCGCAGCCGGCCGGGCAGGCGCTGATCCTGGCCGCGATGCTGTCCACCCAGGGACGACCGGAGGCCGCGCTCGAGGTGCTGGCGCAAGCGCGACTGCCGGAAGGGCCGGATGCGGGGCCGCTGCGGCTGCGGCTCACCGCGCAACGCGCTGCGCTGTACGAACGGAACAACCGGATCGATGAGGCACGACGCGAACTGCGACACCTGCCGCTGGACGCGCTGGATGCATTGTCGGGCGACGCCGATCAGGCGCGCGTGGAAGGCTGGAGCACACACGCCGTCGTGGCCGCCCGGGAGGGCCGTCATGCCAAAGCGGCTGCGCTCTACCGGCGTGCGCTGGATCTGTCCAGCGACACCGAAAACCGCGCGAGCGCGGCTTTCGGCCTGGCACATGCCTTGGATCGCCAGGGGCGCTACCGCGATGCATGGCACGCGCTGGCCGTGGCCCACGGCGCGCAGATGGAGCTCGTCCGGGAAACCGCCCCGGAACTGCTGGTGCCTGGCAGCCAACCGCTGCCGATGGCGACCCGCTCGGTCGCTGCGGTCGCGCATGCACGGTGGCGCACCCTGGAAGCGCCATCCGCACGGCAGAGTCCTGTGTTCGTGGTCGGCTTTCCGCGCTCCGGAACCACCTTGCTGGAACAGATGCTGGACACGCATCCGGATTTCCGCTCGATGGACGAGCGCGGCTACGTCTACGAATTGATCGAGCGCATCGAACGCGCGGGGCAACGGTATCCCGACGATCTCGCGAACCTGGACCAGCGGGAGGTGGACCAGTTGCGCGCGGTCTATCGCGGGTTGGTCGCGCGCGTGCTGCCTGATCTCGGGCAGCGACGCCTGGTCGACAAGAACCCGCTGAACATGCTGTGCCTGCCGATGATCCTGCGGCTGTTCCCGGCGGCGCCCATCATCGTCTGCCTGCGGCATCCCTGCGACGTGTTGCTCAGTTGCAGCTTCCAGTCATTCCGTTCGCCCGCCTTCATGGCGATGTGCTCGTCGTTGCAGCGCCTGGCGCGCGGATATTCGGACGCGTTCGCGCAGTGCTGGGGGCACTTCGACGTATTCAAGCCGCGGGTGCTGGAATGGCGCTACGAATCCGCGGTCGACGATGTCGGCGGGTGGATCGCGCGCCTCGCGGAATATCTTGCGCTCGACGACGCGTCCCCGATGCTGGACTTCGCGCGCCACGCCCGCGGCAAGCGTTTCATCGCCACGCCCAGTTACGCGCAGGTCACGCAGCCGGTGAACAGTGCGGCGGTGGGACGGTGGATGCACTATCGGGAACAGTTCGAGCCGGTGCTGCCGGTGTTGCGGCCGTGGATCGAACGTTTTGGCTACGGCGGGTGACGACCCGTCGCGGACGGCGGGGCCTGGGGATGCGTGGTGGGGCGCGAGATCCGAAGCTCGTCGCCAAACCGGGGGCCGCGAGGAAAGCGATGGAATCCATCCGCGCCCAATCGTTCGCATGCACGCCCGCTATCCGTCCTCCGCCCCCCGCTTCCGCTTCGCGCGCGGATGCGCGGCGTCATAGACCCTGGCGAGGTGCTGGAAATCGAGGTGGGTGTAGATCTGGGTGGTGCCGATGTCGGCGTGGCCCAGGAGTTCCTGCACGGCGCGCAGATTGCCGGAGGATTCGAGCAGGTGCGAGGCGCACGAATGCCGCAGCAGGTGCGGATACACGCGCTTCCAGACGCCTTGCTGCCGCGCCCGGCGCTTCAGCGCGGCGCGCACCGCGCCGGGGGTCAGCGGACCTCCGCCGCGTCCGCGCAGGACCGGTTCGTCCGCGTGAGCCGGCTGCGCTTCGCGCAGAGCGCCCAGCGCGGACAGGGCCATGCGTCCGACCGGCACGATCCGGGTCTTGTTGCCCTTGCCGGTCACGCGCAGCAGGCCTTGCTCGGCATCGAGGTCGCGCCAGCGCACCCCGCACAGTTCCGAAACCCGCAGGCCGCTCGAATACAGGAGTTCCAGCATCGCGTGGTCGCGCAGTGCCAGCGGATCGCAAGCGGCCACCTCGACCAGCGTCGCGGCTTCGTCCACGTCAAGCACCTCGGGCAGCTTCCGGCGCACCTTGGGCGAGCGCACGCCGGCGGCCGGGTTGTTCTGGATCCTGCCGTCGCGGGCGAGGAACCGGAAGAAGCTGCGGAACGCCGACAGCATCGCCCGCAGCGACGGCGGTTCCAGCCCGCGCCGGTGTTCGGACGCGATGAAGGTCTGCAGTTGCTCGCCTCGAAGCTCGCTCCAGTTCCCGATCGCGAGGCCGTCGGCGAAGCGGGTCAGCGCGTCCAGCGCGTGGCTGTAGTTGCGCAGCGTACCGGGTGAATAGCGCCGCTCGACCTTCAGGTATTCGAGGAACCCCGCGGCATCGGCGGCCAGCGCGCCCTTCATCTCATTCGGCCGGGAACCGCGCGATCGCGGCGTCCAGCGCCTGCGCCATCAGCTTGAGGAAAATCGTGCCGATGCCGGGATGGAAGCGGTTGGGGTCTTCGCTGGCGATCGCGAGCATGCCGTGGCCGCCGATCCTGAGCAGCGCCGCCGATTGCACCCGTGCGGCTTCGGCGCCGAACAGGCGGTCGAGCTTCTGCTGCGCGAGGCGTCCACAGGCGGGCTCGCCCCGCGCCAGGAACTCGGCGAACTCCGGCCAGGTCGAGGCACCCTCGGGCACCGCGACCATCCAGTCGGCCTGCGGCAGGTCGGCGCCGGCGCGGAACAGCACCAGCCGGACGAGGTCGGTGTGGAAATCCTCGTGGAGCGCGGCGACGAAGCTCTTGCAGGTATCGGCGAGATTGTCGTCGCGCAACAGCCCGACCGTGAGCGTGTGCACGCGCACCATCAGCTGCTCGTTGTCGCCCGCGACCTCGACGAGTTCCGCCAGCCGCTGGTTGAGCTCGCGGTTGCGGGCGCGCAGGGTTTCGAGCTGGTAGGCCGCGAGCGATGCCGCCGGGCCGTGTTCGCGCGGCATCACCAGTTCCGCCGCCACGTCCGGAAAGTGTTCAAGGAAGCGCGGATGCCGGCGCAGGTATTCGGCGACGTCCATCGCCTCGAGGCTCTGCTTCAGGGTCAATTCGGACATGCGTGGGGCGTTGTGTGGGGTTGCCGCGAAGTTTGGGCGTTCGGCTGGCTGAACGCAATGCGCCGGTGAGCGGATCGACGCCCTTGCGTGCCCTGCGGCGCCTGCACCGGATCGGTCAGGTCGCGAGCCATTCACCGTCGAACACGAATGCAGCGGGGCCGGTCATCCATAACGCGTGGCCGGCGCCGCGCCAGGCCACCTCGAGGGTGCCGCCCGGCAATTCGACGAATACGTGGTTGCCGACGCGACCGCGTTGGTGCAGTGCGGCGACCGCCGCGCAGGCGCCACTGCCGCACGCGCGCGTCCAGCCGGCGCCGCGTTCGTGCACGCGCAGGCGGATCGTCTGCGGATCCACGATCTGCACGAAGCCGGCATTGGAGCCCTCGGGAAAGCGGGGATGCGACGTGATCCGCGGCCCCAGGCGATCGACGCGCGGATCCTGGACGTCGTCGACTTCCGTCAGGGCATGCGGATTGCCCATCGACACCGCCGCGATTTCGACGCGGTCGCCATCGACATCCAGCGGATAGGTTGTGGCGAGTGCGGGCGCATCGAACGGAATGCGCGCGGGCTCGAACAGCGGCTCGCCCATGTCGACGGCGACGGTCGCGGGATCAGCCAGCCGCATGGTCACGATGCCCGCGGGGCTTTCGAGTCTTGCCTCCGTACCGGGCGCGAGCACACCCTCCCGGTGCAGCCATGCGCCGATGCAGCGCGCACCATTGCCGCATTGTTCCGCCCGCGAGCCGTCGGCATTGCAGATGGAGTAGGCGGCGACGCAGGTTCGGTCCTGTGGGCGCTCGATCACCAGCAACTGGTCGAAGCCGATGCCCTTGTGCCTGTCGGACATGGCGCGGACATGGCCAGCCTCGAGTTGCAGGGCGTCCGTGCGCGCGTCCAGCACCACAAAATCGTTGCCGAGTCCGTGCATCTTGGTGAAACGCAAGCCCATCGCGATTCCGGCTCAGCCGCTGCGGGCAGGGGCGAGGGAGGTGGCCCCGGCGGCCGGCGCCGGCGGTGCGGGCGCCACCGACGCGGCGGGTGCTGGAGCGGAAGACGCCGGTGCAGCGGTCGAGGCGGGTGGGGCCGGCGCCACCGGTTTGGGCAGGAACAGGGGGCCCTTCTGCCCGCAACCCGCGAGCAGCCCGGCGCCGAACAACAGCAGCGATGCGGACAAGCCGTGGCGGCGCATGCACGAAACCCCGATCAGGATCATCCCGTGAGTATATGGGGGCGCCGGACGCGGTTCAGGGGCCGGACTGGATGCCGCCGGCGCTGCCGCCTGTGCCGGATCCTTCCCGCGCCGGCGGCCTCGACGTGCGCCTTGCCCGGTTTTTCCAGGCGCAGGCGGTGCCGGGTCCCCGGCGACGCCGCGGCCGTTCTCGTACATCGGGCCGATGCTGTGCTGCGAGCCGGGCTGCCGGCGGTTGCCGCAAGGGCGCGGTCGCGGCCGTGGCCGTGATCGCCAGCACGCGGCGGAAAGCGGGCTCGGCTTCGGGGAACGGTTCATCGCGGACCCCCTGCCAATTGCGGTACAAACCGGGTCGCGGCGACCCGACATGCGAGGTTTGCCTGACATGCTGCGCGGGAACTGCGGCGCCCGGCGCGATCCGGGTGATCACGATGCTTGCGTGCGGCGCTGTGATCGGTCCGCCAGTGCCTTGCTGAATCGCCAGCCGTCGGCGGCGTCCTCGTAAAAACCCTGGAGGCGGACCACGCGCCGGTACCCGTGGCGCTCGTAGAGCGCGAGGGCCGCGCGGTTGTCGGTGCGGACCTCCAGGTCCAGCGCGTTGCAGCCGCGCCGGCGGGCTTCGTCTTCGGCAGCCGCCAGCAGCGACCGGGCCAGGCCGCGCCCTCGCGAGGACGCCGCGACGGCCAGCGAGTACAGGCGGGCCCGCCGCGAGTTGCGGCGAAGGAACACGACGGCGGCGCCCTCCACGCGGCCGGGCGGCCCGGCGACCAGCACGCACGCGGTGCCGCTGCCGATGTGGCGCCGCCACTGCACCCGGCTGATGCGGTCGGACGCGAAGGTCGCGCGTTCCAGCGCCACCAGCGCGTCGAGGTCGGCGGTCGAAGCTTCGCGTATCCGGGCCGGATCGGGGGTCATGCGCGTGCCATCTTGCGTTTGCCGCGCAGGATACCGAAACTGCGCGGACATTCGAATGCGGTCCGCCGGGCGTGGCGGTCCCGGGCAGCGTAGCGGAAGGATGCAATGAGTCGACTGGCCATCGTCGTCGAAAAAGCCTCGGACTGGGGCTCCTATTACCCGTCGGACAACGTCGTCACCGCGATGCAGTACCTGCGCGAGCCGGTCGGCGGCGACGAGCGTACCCACGTCATCAACCTGTGCCGCAGCTACAAGTACCTCGGCATCGGGCACTACGTTTCGTTGCTCGGCGAAGCCCGCGGCCACCGGGTGATCCCGTCGGTGCGCACCATCAGCGACCTGCGCAAGCGCGCGCTGTACAACCTCGACGTCGAGGACCTCAACCAGAAGCTCGCGCACTTCCTGCCGGCCGGCGGCCAGGACACCACCGACCTCGGGATCCTGGTGTATTTCGGCGTCACCTCCTATCCGGCGTTGCAGGACCTCGCGCGGCAGGTGTTCGAAACGTTTCCGTGTCCACTGCTCCGCATCGAATTCGAGCGGGACCGCGTGTGGCAGATCAGCGCGATCAAGCCGGTGGGCCTGCACACGCTGGACGATGCGCAGGAAGACACCTTCGCGCAAGCCCTGGACGCCTTCTCCAAGCGCCTGTGGCGCAAGCC
>DASSOQ010000084.1:0-5840 GCA_035700365.1 Rhodanobacteraceae bacterium
CGGGCGCCTACATCTGCGGCGAGGAGACCGCGTTGATGGAGTCGCTGGAAGGCAAGAAGGGCTGGCCCCGCTACAAGCCGCCATTTCCCGCCAACTTCGGCCTGTTCGGCCGTCCCAGCACCATCAACAACACCGAAACCTACGCCTCGGTACCCGCGATCCTGCGCAATGGCGCGGACTGGTTCCTGAATCTCGGCAAGCCCAACAACGGCGGCCCCAAGATTTTCTCGGTCTCCGGCCACGTCAACAAGCCCGGCAATTACGAAGTGCGTCTCGGCACCCCGTTCGCCGAACTGCTGGAAATGGCCGGCGGCGTGCGCAACGGCCACAAGCTGAAGGCGGTGATCCCGGGCGGCTCCTCGATGAAGGTGCTGAAGGCCGACAAGATGATGGAATGCAACATGGACTTCGACTCTCTGCGTGCCGCGGGTTCGGGGCTCGGCTCCGGTGCGGTGATCGTGATGGACGAGACCACCTGCATGGTGCGCGCCTGCGAGCGCATCTCGCGCTTCTACCACATGGAATCCTGCGGCCAGTGCACGCCATGCCGCGAGGGCACCGGCTGGATGCACCGGGTGCTGACCCGCATCGTCGCCGGCGGCGGCACCCCGGAAGACCTGCATCGCCTCAAGGCCATCGCCGGCCAGATCGAAGGCCACACCATCTGCGCATTCGGCGAAGCCGCCGCGTGGCCGGTGCAGGCATTCCTCGCCAATTTCTGGGACGAGTTCGAGTACTACTGCGCGCATGGGCACTCGATGCTCGACGATGCTGAAAAGGTGGCGGCATGACCTTGGCATTCGAAAGCGGGAACAGGGAACAGGGAACAGGGAGAGAAGTCTTGGTCTCGCGTGCTTGGCTACCCTCCGTTCCCAGGTCCCCGGTCCCCGGTCCCGGAGCTTCGGCATGAGCGCCCAACCCAAGGACACCCGGCCGCCGGTCGAAATGATCGAGCTCGAGATCGACGGACGCACGGTGCAGGCGGCCAAGGGCTCGACGATCATCCAGGCGGTCGATGCGGCGAAGATCCCGTTGCCGCGCTTCTGCTACCACGAGAAGCTGCCGATCGCCGCCAACTGCCGGCAGTGCATGGTGGAAGTCGAGATGGGCGGCAAGATGGTTCCGAAGCCGCAGGTCGCCTGTGCGACGCCGGTGGCACCCGGCATGAAGGTGTTCACGCGCTCGCCCAACGCGATCAAGTGGCAGCGCAACACCATGGAGTTCCTGCTGATCAACCATCCGCTGGATTGCCCGATCTGCGACCAGGGCGGCGAATGCGAGCTGCAGGACATCTCGATGGGCTACGGCCGCTCGGTGTCGCGGTTTACCGAACGCAAGCGCACGGTCACCGACGAGAACGTCGGCCCGCTGGTCGCGACCGAGATGACCCGTTGCATCCACTGCACGCGTTGCGTGCGCTTCGTGGGTGACATCGCGGGCACGTACGAACTCGGCGACATGAGCCGCGGCGACAGCCACGTGATCGGCACCTATATCGGGCGCAGCATCGAATCCGAGCTGTCGGGCAACGTGATCGACGTGTGCCCGGTCGGCGCGCTCACCGACAAGGTATTCCAGTTCAAGGCGCGCGCCTGGGAGTTGATCGCCAAGGCTTCCATCGGCTACCACGATGCGTTGGGCTCGAACCTGTGGCTGCACACCAAGCGCGGCAAGGTGCTGCGTACGGTGCCTCGCGACAACGAGGCGATCAACGAATGCTGGCTCTCCGACCGCGACCGCTACAGCCACGAAGGCCTGTACGCCGACGACCGCGCGCTGCAGCCGATGATCCGGAAGGGCGGCGAACTCGTGGAGGTTCCCTGGGACGAGGCGATCGCCTTCGTCGCAGCGGGCTTGGAGCAGGCGGGCAACGACGTCGGCGCGCTGCTGGCGCCGATGGCCTCTTGCGAGGAAGGCCACTTGCTCGCGCAGTTGCTGCGAGGCCTGGGCAGCGAACGCATCGACCATCGGCTGCGGGTGCAGGATTTCTCGGATGGCGGCCCTGCGGGCCAGGCCTTCGAGATGCCGGTGGAGCAGGTCCAGGAGGTCACCGCGGCGTTGGTCATCGGCGCCAACCTTCGCCAGGAGATGCCGCTCCTGAACCACCGCCTGCGGTACGCGAGTCGCCACGATGCCACGCGGCACGCGGCCTCCAATCCGGCGCATTACGACATCGCCGAAGTGCATGGCGCACGCATCTACGCGATCAATCCGATGCACTTCGATTTCAACTACGACCTCGCGGGCGAGAAGGTGTTCGCGCCGCAGGATTTCGTCGACGCCATGCTGTGCACGGCAAAAGCGGCGGGCGTGCAGAGCGTTGACCGCGTGCTGGCCGATGCGATCGGCGCCGCGGACGACCATGCAGAGGCGCGCCAGTGGGTAGCCGCGCTGCGCGAAGCCGGATCTTCGGTCGTGGTCCTCGGCGACGTCGCCGTGCAGCATCCGCAGGCTTCGTGGCTGCGCGCATTGGCGCGCGGCATCGCGCAAGCCACCGGCAGCGCCTACAACGAGTTGCCATCCGGCGCCAACGCGATCGGCCTCGCGCGCGTCGGCGCGCAGGCGGCGGGTGGCGCCAAGGCAATCCTGGACCAGCCGCCGAAGGCGCTGATCACCTGGCAGACCGGATCGCAGGACACCTTCGCTCCGGCGGCATATGACCATGCCCGCGAGGCGGCCGATTTCTACGTGTACGCGGGCGGCTATGCCTGCGAAGGCGTCAAGCGCACCGCCGATGCGATCCTGCCGATCGGCCTCCCGCCCGAGATCGACGGCACCTACGTCAACGTCGATGGTTTCGTGCAGTCGGTCGGCGCGGGCGCCGGGTTGCCGGGCGAGGCACGGCCAGGCTGGAAGGTGTTGCGCGCACTGGGCGCGGCGCTCGGTGTCGAGGGATTCGATTTCGTCGACATCGAAGCGGTCCACGCGCGCCTTCGCGGCCGGATCGAGCAGCCGGCGCCGGCGGCGCAACGCGGACTGTCGGAGAAGGCGCGTCCATCCGAGGGCCAGCTGGTGCGCCTCGCGACCGTCGGCATCTACCGTGTCGATGCGGTGGTGCGGCGCGCCACGGCGCTGCAGAAGCACCCGTTGAACCGGGCGCCGGCGCTTCGCATCTGCGCGGACGATGCGCGCGCGCTGGGCCTGCTCGAAGGCGTCAGCGCCGAGGTGGATGGCGTGCAGCTTGCGGTGATCGTCGACGCGGCGGTGCCGCGGGGCTGCGCGTGGGTCGAGGCGGGGCATGCGGCCACGGCCGCTCTGCCGCCTTATGGCGCGCCCCTCACCATCAAGGCGGTGGCGGCATGAACGAGGCAATCATCTTCGGTTTGACGCTCGGCAAGATCCTCGCGATCGCCGTGCCGCTGATCATCGCGGTGGCGATGTACGTGTGGTGGGAGCGCAAGGTGATCGGCTGGATGCACGTGCGGATGGGGCCGAACAAGATCGGTCCCTTCGGGCTGCTGCAGGCGTTCGCGGACGTGTTCAAGCTCCTTTTCAAGGAGATCATCGTCCCGACCAACGCCAACCGCTTCCTGTATTTCGTCGCGCCGATGATGGCGGTGGTCCCGGCGCTCGCGGTGTGGGCGGTGATTCCGTTCGACGCGGGCCTGGTGCTTTCCAACGTCAATGCCGGCGTGTTGTACCTGCTGGCGATGTCCTCGCTCGGCGTGTACGGGATCATCCTGGCCGGCTGGGCATCCAACTCGCGTTACGCGCTGCTCGGCTCGATGCGCTCGGCCGCCCAGATGATTTCCTACGAAATCTGCATCGGCATGGCACTGGTGACCGTGCTGGTGCTCGCGGGCAGCCTGAACTTCTCGGCGATCGTCGAGGCCCAGGCCGGCGGCAAGGGCCTGTTCGACTGGTTCTGGCTGCCGCTCTTGCCGATGTTCTTCGTGTTCTACATTTCGGGCGTGGCCGAGACCAACCGGCTGCCGTTCGACGTGGCGGAAGGCGAGTCGGAAATCGTCGCGGGCTTCCACGTCGAGTATTCGGGTTCGGCGTTCGCGCTGTTCTTCCTCGCCGAATACGCGAACATGATCCTGATGTCGTTCCTGGTGTCGATCTTCTTCATGGGCGGCTGGCTCAGCCCGTTCCAGGGCTGGGGTCTCGGCGGACTGTCGGCGCCGGGCTGGTGGTGGT
This sequence comes from Rhodanobacteraceae bacterium, assembly GCA_035700365.1. GTDB lineage: Bacteria > Pseudomonadota > Gammaproteobacteria > Xanthomonadales > Rhodanobacteraceae > 66-474. The sequence goes on from DASSOQ010000084.1 coordinate 4,141, forward strand.
TGTTCGCGAAGTTCTTCTTCTTCGCGACTTCGCTGCTGTGGCTGCGCGCGACCTTCCCCCGCTACCGCTACGACCAGATCATGCGGCTCGGCTGGAAGGTCTTCATCCCGATCTCGATCGTGTGGATCTTCGTGGCGGGCATCTTCAAATATTTCGGCGTGGTGACGATAGGGCACTAGGGCCTGCCAATGCCATGCCAAGCGGCCGCGCCGTCGGCCATTTGCCCGCAGGGCAAGGAAGAGTGAGGACGATGTATGTCGATACATAGACGAGCGATGACGCAGCCATGTGGGCAAATGGCCCCGGCCCGGAGGGTTGCTCCGCAGCGGCCGCCATACTTCGGTGCGCGCCTTGACCATGGAACCACCATGGCGCCGCGGCGCGCGCCTCGTCTGGCAGCCGCTGCGGAAGCAACGCGGTCCGCTTGGCACGGCATTGGCAGGCCCTGAATGAAACGCGTCATCCACTACTTCAAGAGCCTGCTCCTGATCGAGCTCGCGATCGGCCTGGGCGTGACGCTCAAGTACATGTTCAAGCCGAAGTTCACGATGCGCTTTCCGATGGAGAAGATCCCGCGTTCGGTGCGCTTCCGCGGACTGCACGCGCTGCGCCGTTATCCGAACGGCGAGGAGCGCTGCATCGCGTGCAAGCTGTGCGAGGCGGTGTGCCCGGCGCTCGCGATCACCATCGACTCGGGTCCGCGCGCCTCCGACGGCACGCGCCGCACCACGCGTTACGACATCGACCTGTTCAAGTGCATCTATTGCGGATTCTGCGAGGAGAGTTGCCCGGTGGACTCGATCGTGCTCACCGACATCCTCGAATACCACTTCGAGCGCCGCGGCGAGCACATCGTGACCAAACCGCAATTGCTCGCGCTGGGCGACCGGTTCGAACCGGAAATCGCCGCGGCGCGCGCGCAGGATGCGCCCTACCGGTGAGCGAGACCCCTCTGACATGACCCACCAAATCTTCCAGATGGTCTGCTTCGTGTTCTTCGCCGCGGTCGCGGTCGGCGCCGCGCTGGCGGTGATTTCGGTGAAGAACACGGTGCACGCGGTGCTGTCGCTGGTGCTGACCTTCTTTTCGGCCGCCTGCCTGTGGATGCTGGCCGAGGCCGAGTTCCTCGCGCTCGCGCTGGTGGTGGTCTACGTCGGCGCGGTGATGGTGCTGTTCCTGTTCGTGGTGATGATGCTGGACATCGATCTCGAACCGATGCGGGAGGGCTTCATCAAGTACCTGCCGGTCGGCATCGTCGCGGCAGCGATCATGCTGGTCGAGATGCTCGGGATCATCGGCGTCAAGACCTTCGACGTCCAGCCCGGCCCGAATCCCGCGGGCACCTCGAACATCCAGTGGCTCGGCGAGGCCTTGTTCGGGCAGTTCCTGCTGCCGTTCGAGATCGCGGCCGTGATCCTGACCGTCGGGCTGGTCTCGGCGGTGGTGCTGGCGCTGCGCGTCAGGACCTTCTCCAAGCGCCAGAACCCGGCCGCCCAGTCGGCGACCGATCCCGCGACCCGCCTGCGGATGGTGAAGATGCAGGCGGTGGTGCCGCCGGTACCGGCGCCCGCACCCGACACGGAGTCGACCCAGCCATGACGATTCCCCTTTCCTGGTACATCGTGTTCGCGACGGTGCTGCTGTGCATCTCGATCGCGGGCTTCTTCATCAACCGCAAGAACGTGATCGTGCTGCTGATG
>DASSOQ010000085.1:0-10686 GCA_035700365.1 Rhodanobacteraceae bacterium
TGTACTGCTGCGGCGCCTATCGCGCGATGAACAAGGCTGCGCTCGGCTTCTATGAAACCGTGCGCCGCGAAGGCACCCAGAAATCCGTGGTGCCCGCGATGCAGACGCGCGAGGAACTGTACGACTTCCTCGGCTACCACGCCTACGAAGAGAAGCTCGACGAACTGTTCGCGGGTGGCAGGAAGGACTGATCGCGCATGTCGGACTCGCCGCCGCCCCAGTACGACCCGCAGAACGAAAGTGGGAGGCCCGGCATCCGCTGGGATGCATTGGCCGCGATCATCGCGTCGTTGGTCGGCCTGCTTGCATTGGTCGTCGCGGGCTACACCGCCTACATCGAACGCCAGCAGGTGCGCGCGCAGGTATGGCCGTATCTGCAAGCTGGATACAGCGGCTCGTTCCATCGCTACCTCTGGATCAACAGGGGCGTGGGACCTGCGGTCGTGAAGAGCGTGCAGGTGCTGGTCGATGGCAAGCCGCAGCAGAACTGGAAAACGGTGCAGCAGGCGCTCCGAATTCCCTCGTTTCGGTATCACCAGTCGGGTTTGAGTGGCACCGTCGTTTCGCCTGGCCAGACCCTCCAGTGGCTCCAGTTCGAGGAAAAAGACGAATACGAGGATTTCCGTCGCGCAGCCGATGGGGCCAACCTGCAGGTCAAGGTTTGCTATTGCTCGACGCTCGGCGACTGCTGGATGAATGACTCGGCAAGAAAGGACCCGCGGGTGAGTGTCGGTCAATGCCCCGCGCTTCCGGAATCGCAACAGTTCGACGATTGAACCCCCCATGCCCGCGCCCCCGTCCAATTCCAATCAGCCGAGTCCACGGCAGCGCAAGCGCCGCGAGGTCGAGTGGGACGCGGTTGCGGCGATCATCGCGTCGCTGGTCGGGTTCCTTGCGCTGCTTGTCGCCGGTTACACCGCTTATGTCGAACGTTACACCGCGGAAATCCAGAACAAGCAGGTACAGGCGCAGGTATGGCCGTGGCTGGAGGCGGGCAACAACGACGACAAGGGATCGATCGAGGTCATCAACAAGGGCGTGGGTCCCGCCATCGTGCGCAGCGCCCAGATCTTCGTGGACGGAAAGCCGCAGCGGGATTGGCAGCACGTGCTGGCGGCGCTCGGCACGGCCCGGCATGGGTTTTCGCAAATGACGCTCGATCCCAACGTGCTGGCGCCGGGCGAGAAGGTGACCGCGATCCGGTTCCAGAACAAGGATGACTACGCGCGCTTCCGGGCCGCCGCCGTCGCGCACCTCACGTTGATCAACATCTGCTACTGCTCGACCCTGGGCGACTGCTGGCGGTACAGCGACCAGCACCTGGTCGGATACAAATCGCTGGCGAAGCTGGTGACGCCGGTTGCGCAATGCCCCAGGTTGCCACGCGACGCCGTTTTCATCAACTGAGTTCCACTCGTACGAATTGCAACATACGGAGAGACATCCATGAGCGACAATGCACAAGTTCTTCCCAAGGCCAAGAAATCGGTGGCGCTTTCCGGCGTGGCCGCCGGCAACACCGCCTTGTGCACCGTCGGCCGGAGCGGCAAAGACTTGCACTACCGCGGCTACGACATCAAGGACCTGGCGGCCCGCGCCACCTTCGAGGAGGTCGCTTGCCTCCTGGTCCACGGCCATCTGCCGACCTGGGCGGAATTGAACGCCTATCGTGCGAAGCTGAGGCGCCTGCGCGGCCTGCCGCAGCCGGTCAAGGCCGCGCTCGAACTGCTGCCCGCGTCGACCCATCCGATGGACGTGATGCGCACCGGTTGCTCGGTCCTCGGCACGGTGCTTCCCGAAGCCCACGACCACAACGTCACCGGCGCCCGCGACATCGCCGACCGGCTGATGGCGAGCTTCGGTTCGATGCTGCTGTACTGGTACCACTATTCGCACAACGGGCGTCGCATCGAGGTCGAAACCGATGACGAATCGCTCGCGGGGCATTTCCTGCACCTGCTCCACGGCAGGGCGCCCGGTGAACTCCATGCCAGCGCGCTGGACAAGTCGCTGGTGCTGTACGCCGAGCACGAATTCAATGCCAGCACCTTCGCCGCGCGCGTGATCGCCGGGACCGGCTCGGACATGTATTCGGCGATCACCGGCGCGGTCGGCGCGTTGCGCGGACCCAAGCACGGTGGCGCCAACGAGGTGGCGATGGAAATCATCTCGCGCTACCGGACGGGCGACGAGGCTGATGCCGACATCCGCGCGCGGGTCGAGCGCAAGGAAATCATCATCGGCTTCGGCCATCCGGTGTACACGGTGTCGGATCCGCGCAACGAGATCATCAAGGAAATCTCGCGCAAGCTGTGCACCGAAGGGGGCAATCCGCGCCTGTTCGAGGTCTCGGAGCGCATCGAGCGCGTGATGGGCGAGGTCAAGAAGATGTTCCCGAACCTCGATTGGTATTCGGCGAGCGTCTACCACATGCTGGGCGTGCCCACCGCGATGTTCACGCCGCTGTTCGTGATCGCCCGCACCTCGGGCTGGGGCGCGCACGTGATCGAGCAGCGCAAGGACGGCAAGATCATCCGGCCCAGCGCGAACTACACGGGTCCGGAAGACCAGGCGTACGTGCCCATCGAGAAGCGCTGAGGCCGGCTGGCTGGTTCGTCCTTCTCCTTCCCCGTCGAGGGACCGCCGCGACGGAGCCGCTCCTGGAGGTTGGCGCTGACGCCGGGGCTTGATCCGGGGAAGCCCAACGCTTTTCGGACCTATCGGAGGGCTCGGACCCCGGCCCCATGCGTTCGCCCTTTGGGCTTCTCCCGGACCGGGCCCGGGATCAGCCCAGCCTGCGGGTTGATTCCAGGCGCAGTCCTCGCCGCAAGGGGAGGGTCACCGCGGTGACCCCGAATTGCGCGGCCTTTTGTGCCACGGCAAGTTCCGGCGATGTCGCCGCGGAAGTCGGCGGCTCATGCCGCCTGGTCGAGCCGCTCGCCCTTGAGCGCGTTCTGCACGCCCGAATCTGCGCGCATCCGCTGCTCGAACTTCTTCAGGTTATCGAGGCCCGATAGATCGACCTTGACGGCCCGCGACCAGCGCACCAGCACGAACAGATACGGATCGGCGATCGACCGCGTGCCAGCCAGCCAGTCGTGCTTGCCGAGTTGCGCGTCCACCAACTCGAAATACCCGCGCAGTCGCTTGCGGGCGTTGTCCTTGGTCTTCTCGATCGCGGCCGGGTCGCCAAGGAACGCGGTCGTGCCGAAAAGCGGCTTGAATGCAGGATGCATGTCGGAGTTGATCAACCCCAGCCAGCGGTTCACCTCGGCGCGCCCGCGCGGGGTGTCGTCGCCGCCGAGCTTCGCGTCCGGATACTTGTCCGCCAGGTAATTGAGGATCGCGGCGTTCTCGAAAAGGATCCAGCCGTCGTCCTCTTCCATCGTCGGGACCTGCCCGTTGGGATTGAGCTGGCGATATGCCGGACGGGAGAGCTCCTCCTTCTGCATGAGCTGGACGGTGTACGGCTTGCCGATCCATTCCAGGACGATGTGGCTGGCGAGCGCGCAGGAACCGGAGAAACTGTAGAGCTTCATCGAAGCCTCCTTGTGGCATTCGGGGGGATCGCGACGGCGCCTCGTGGCCGGGGCGGCGCGTGTGCGGAAGTGGAAGCGCACCGATTGCTCTTGTTGGGCATGCGCGCACGAATTTTCAAGTCCCTGCATGGGTGGAGACCCTGCGAAAGCCGCCATTCCGGAAGAACGCATGCATTCAGCGCACGGTGCGACACGTGAATCGGCACTGATGATGCGCCATGGCACGCGGTTGCCGGGACCACCGGCGTCATTAGCATGGTCGTGTCCGTTTGCCGCTCATGAAGAGCCCGCCCCGATCCGCGAACAGGGAGTCGTGATGCACCGCCGATCGTTGCTGCCATCCCTTTGCCTGCTTTTGGCTGCGTTCGGCTTGATGTACAGCGGTTCGGGATTGGCGCAACATTCGCCGGCGCTGGATCGGGTCAGCGTCTGGCTGGGCGGGTACTACGACCAGAGCGGCACCACGCTGAGCGCCGGCACCGCCGATGCAACCGTTCGCGGCGACGTCAACCTAGAAGACGATCTCGGATTCGCCAGGCGTGCGTGGTCGCCCCGCGTGCGCGCGGACTTCCTGGTCGGCGACAGCCAGGGAATCTCGATCGACTACTACCGATATCGCCGCGATCGCAGCGCTTCGCTGGCTGACAGCATCGCGTACGACGGCGTCACCTACGACGCCCACGCGAGCGTGCGCGGCAAGCTCGGCTTCGATTTCGGCAGCATCGCCTACCGCTGGTGGATCGGCAAGGGCAAGGACGTGTTCGGCGTGGGCCTCGGCGCGGGCTACTACAAGGTCGACGCTTCGATCGCGGGCGAAGCTTCGGTGAACGGCGAATCCGCGCAGGCCGAATCCTCGACCAGGGCCAGCGCCTGGGCGCCGCTCCTGCAACTCGGCTGGCGACACGCCTTCAACGACCAATGGCGGATGTACCTGAACGCGTCCGGGGTCAAGAAGAACGGTGGCCATTTGTACGGGCACATCTGCAACATCGCGCTGGGCGTGCAGTGGTTCCCGACCGGGCATTTCGGCATCAGCGCCGAATACGGCATCGACCGCATCCGCCTGCACCAGCGCCACGGGACCTACAACGACAGCCTCGACCTCCGGCTGGACGGCCCATCGGTATTCGCCACGTTCCGGTATTGATGCCGGGCGTCGGCGGTCTGTCGCGGGAACGCGTCGTCGGGTGAGCGGGCCTGCGCGAAATGCCGGTTTCCTTCTTTTGCCCGCGACCAGCGAATGCCTCGGTACCCGTCGCGGGCCGGGCCCGCGTCTACAACGTCGCCGCGAGCTGCGTTGCTTGCCGGATTGCACGCTTGGCATCGAGCTCGGCGGCGACGTCGGCGCCGCCGATCACATGGACGCTGATGCCCAGCCCGGCCAATTCGTCCGCCAGCGAGCGGTTCGATTCCTGGCCGGCGCAGATCACGACGTTGTCGACGCCGATGACCTGCGGCTGGCCGTCGATCGTGACGTGCAGCCCGGCATCGTCGATCCTTTCGTAGGCGACGCCTCCGATCATCTTCACGCCCTTGGCTTTCAGCGCGGCACGGTGCACCCAGCCCGTGGTCTTGGCGAGGCGCCGACCCGGGCGTCCGGGGGTGCGTTGCAGCAGCCACACTTCGCGCGGAGAAGGTTCGGGCGCCGGTTTGCCGAGCCCGCCGCGTGATTCGAGGCTCGTGTCGACGCCCCACTCGCGCGTCCAGCGTGCGATGTCGGTGGTGGGTGAGGGCGGCGCCTGGGTCAGGAATTCGGCGACATCGAAGCCGATGCCGCCGGCGCCGACGATCGCGACGCGCCCGCCGATCTCGCGCCTGCCCATCACCGCGTCGTGGTAGCCCATCACCATCGGGTGGTCCTGTCCCGGAATGCAGGGATCGCGCGGCGTGACGCCCGTCGCCACGACCACGGCATCGAACCCTTGCGCTTGCAACATCGCGGCATCGGCGCGCGTTCCGAGATGGACTTCCACGCCGAGCTCCGCCAGCAGGTTGCCCCAGTAGCGCAGCGGTTCGGCGAATTCCTCCTTGCCCGGAATGCGCCGGGCCAGATTGAACTGGCCGCCGATTTCAGCCGATTGCTCGAACAAGGCCACGGCGTGTCCGCGTTGCGCAAGTGTCGTCGCGCACGCCAGTCCCGCCGGCCCGGCGCCGACCACCGCAAAGCGGCGCCTGTGCATGACCGGCGCGTCCACCAGCTCCGTCTCGTAGCACGCGCGCGGGTTCATGAGGCACGAGGCGCGCCTGTTCTCGAACACGTGGTCGAGGCAGGCCTGGTTGCAGGCGATGCAGGGATTGATCAGCGCGCTGCGGCCACTGCGCGCCTTCGCGACCCAGTCGGGATCCGCCAGCAGCGGGCGCGCCATCGACACCATGTCGGCATCGTCGCGTGCCAGCACGGCTTCGGCGACCTCGGGCAGGTTGATGCGGTTGGTGGTGACCAGCGGGATCCGGACCGATTCCTTCATCCGTCGCGTCACCCACGTGAACGCGGCGCGCGGCACGCTGGTGACGATCGTCGGGATCCGCGCCTCGTGCCAGCCGATGCCGGTGTTGATCAGCGTCGCACCCGCGGTTTCGACCTGTTTCGCGAGCGCGACGACTTCGTCCCACGCCTGCGCGCGATCCACCAGGTCCAGCATCGACAACCGGTAGATGATGATGAAATCGCGCCCGGCCGCTTCGCGCGTGCGCTGCACGATGTCGACCGGAAAGCGCATCCGGTTTTCGGCCGAACCGCCCCAGCGGTCGCCGCGACGGTTGCTGCGCTCGGCGAGGAACTGGTTGATCAGGTAGCCCTCGCTGCCCATGATTTCGACGCCGTCGTAGCCGGCCTCGCGCGCGAGCTTGGCGCAGCGCGCGAAGGCGCGGACGGTCCGCTCGATGCCGCGCGCGGACAGTGCCCGCGGCGTGAAGGGTGTGATCGGCGACTTGACCCGCGACGGCGCGACGGAAAACGGGTGGTAGCCGTAGCGGCCGGCGTGCAGGATCTGCAGGCAGATCTTCCCGCCCGCCGCGTGCACGGCATCGGTGATGCGGCGGTGCGGCGATACGTGCCAGCGCGAAGACAACCGGCTCGAGAAGGGCTTCAGCCAACCCTCGATGTTGGGCGAGAAACCGCCTGTCACCATCAAACCGACACCGCCGCGCGCGCGCGCGGCGAAGTACTCCGCGAGTTTCCCGAAATCGCGGGCGCGGTCTTCGAGGCCCGTGTGCATCGAACCCATCAGCACGCGGTTCGGCAGCGTGCAGAAGCCGAGATCGAGCGGCTCGAACAGGTGCGGGTACCGGGTGGCGGCGTCGGACGAGCTCATTCCGGCGAGCATGCCGCCGCAGCCGGGCCGCGGCAAGCCTGGCATCCGTTGCGCTATGCTTCCCGCGCGCCCGCATGGCGCAAGCTCGGGGGACTGCCGTGATTCGCGCGCACAGGTGGTGGTTGGTTGCGGTGGTGGCGTTGGCCGGGTTGCCGGGGCTGGCTGCGGCGGCGTCGCCGTTCCAGCTCGAGGACCTGCGGAAGCTGGTGCGGCTTTCCGATCCGCAGCTCTCGCCCGACGGCAAGACGGTGGCGATGGTCGCGACCACGCCGAACTGGAAAACCGACAAGCACGGCACCGCGATCGAGGTCGTGAATGTCGCGAGCGGCACGAGACGCGCCTGGACCCGCGATCGGGAAGACGTGTCGTCGCCGCGCTGGTCGCCCGATGGCACGCGCCTTGCGTTCATCGCAAAGGACCCGGACACCAAGCAGGACCAGATCTACGTGATGCCGCTCGCCGGTGGCGATGCACGCCGGATCACCCAAGGCAAGAACGACGTGGTCGAGTTCACCTGGAGCCCGGACAGCGGACGGCTCGCCTACATAACCCAGGATCCGCCGATCAACGAGAAGGAGATCAAGGCGCACAACAAGGTGTTCCAGGTAACCGACGGCAACTTCCTGCTGCGCAAGGCCGTCGCGCCTTGGCACCTGTGGGTGGTCGCCGCCGATGGCGGGAAACCGGCCCGCTTGACCGATGGCGACTACTCGCTGCAGACCGAGCAGGAAGGCGCGACACCGCTGGCGTGGAGCCGCGACGGCCACTCGATCGTGTTCACGAAGTTCCCCGGTGCGTACTGGGGCCCGTCGTTCCAGTCGGTGATCGCCTCGGTATCGGCGCAGGGACACGGCAAACCCGCAACGCTGGTGGACGAACACGGCGCCAGCGCGTTCGCCTACGCGCCCGCCGGCAAGGCCTTCGCGTTCCTGCGCCCGCGCAACGGCGACCAGAACAACGGCAACGCCGTCTACGTCGGCGGCGCCGGCGAGACCCGCGACGCAACGGCCGCGCTCGCGCGCAACATCAACGCCTATGCGTGGCTGCCGAACGGCGAATCGTTGCTGCTGCAGGGCGAGCTCGGCACGCGTTCGGTGCTGTGGGAGCAGCCGCTGCACGGCGCGGCGCGCGTGCTCGATCTCGGCGACGTGCTGCCGGGCAACGACTTGAGCGTCGCCAGGAATGGCGAGATCGCCTTCATCGGCAGCACGGCTTCGCGCCCGGACGAGCTGTACGTGATGGCGTCGGCGCACGCGAAGCCGCGGCGGCTGACGCACATCAACGCGTTCGTGGACGACCTTGCGCTCGGCCGCAGCGAATCGATTGACTGGACGGGTCCGGGCGGCTTCCACGAAGACGGCGTGCTGACGTACCCGGTCGGCTACCACGCCGGCCGCAGGTATCCGCTGGTGCTGGTGATCCATGGTGGCCCCGAGGCCGCCTCCACCGTGCGCTTTTCGCCGCTCCCGCAACTGCTGGCGGCCGCCGGGTTCCTGGTGTTCCAGCCGAACTATCGTGGCAGCGTCAACCTGGGTGACGCGTACCAGCACGCGATCTTCCGCGACACCGGCGACGGGCCGGGCAAGGACGTGATGGCGGGACTCGCGGCGGTCGAGGAGCTCGGCGTCGTCGATACGAGCCGCGTCGGCGTATCGGGCTGGTCCTACGGCGGCTACATGACCACCTGGCTGACCGGCCATTACGACGCGTGGAAGGCCGCCGTGTCGGGTGCGGCGCTGACCGACTGGGTGATGGACTACACGATCGCCTACTACCAGATGGGCGACCTGTACTTCTTCGGCGGCTCGCCGTGGTCCGCGGAGTACCGCGACATCTGGCGGAGCCAGTCCCCGATCATGTACGCGCACCAGGTCAAGGCACCGACGCTGATCATGGGCGACGTCGGCGATCCGAACGTGCCGCTGGTGAACAGCTACGAGTGGTACCACGCGTTGCGCGACAACGGCGTCACCGTCGAGTTCTGGGCGTACCCGGCCGACACGCATTTCCCGGGCGACATCGTGCAGCAGACCGACGTGTACCGGCGCTGGGTCGGCTGGATGAAGAAGTACTTGTAGCGGCCCCGCCCGGGCGGCGGCGGGCGGTCGTACGACATTCCTTGCAGCGGGGGAGGTGGCGAGATGGGCAAGTTCGCGCGGACCTGGCGCCTGATGGGCGCTTCATGGCAACTGCTGGTGCAGGACAAGCGGCTGGTGGTGTTTCCGCTGGTTTCCGGCATTGCGCTGGCGGCGGTGATCGGGCTGTTCGCGGTGCCGATGTTCGTCGCGCTGCGCGGGTCCGCCCACGCGGCTGCGCAGTGGCACGCGTCGCCACAGATGTACCTGGCGATGTTCGTGTTCTATTTCCTCGCGTATTTCGTGATCATCTTCTTCAACGCGGGCCTGATCGCGTGCGTGTTGAAGCAGATGGATGGCGAGCAGCCGACGATCGGCTACGGCCTCGCCTTTGCCTGGCAGCGGCTGCCGCAGATCGGCGGCTGGGCGCTGCTCGCGAGCAGCGTCGGGATGCTGTTGCGGATGCTCGAGGAACGGGTCGGGTTCATCGGCAAGCTGATCGTCGGCCTGCTCGGGATGGCCTGGTCGGTCACCTCGTTCCTGGTGGTGCCGGTGCTGGTGGTCGAAGGCAGTGGCCCGATCGAGTCGTACCGCCGCTCGGTGGAGATGCTCAAGCGGACCTGGGGCGAGCAGATCATCGGCAACGTGAGTTTCGGCCTGATCTTCGCGCTGTTCGGGATCTTGCCGGCGATCCTGCTGTTCATCGTGGCGGCGAAGTTCGGCCCGGCGGCGCTGCTCGCGGCGGGGGCGGTCCTCGTGGTCTGGCTCATCGCGCTGGGGCTGGTGCAGTCGACCTTGCAGACGATCTACCAGGCCGCCATCTACCGTTACGCTGCCAATGGCGAAGCGCCGCCCGGCTTCGACGGCGGCATGATCGCCGAAGCATTTCGCCAGAAGTCCTGAGGAAAGCGATGACGTTCGAGGAAGTCCTGCGGTTCTGGTTCGAGCAGGCAACACCGGAACAGCATTTCAAACGCGACGACGTGTTCGATTCCGCGATACGCGAATACTTCACGGAAACAAACGCGGCGGCGCTTCGTGGCGAACTCGCGCCCTGGCGCGCGACCGCCGACGGGCGGCTCGCGGAGATCATCGTGCTCGACCAGTTCTCGCGGAACCTGTTTCGCGCCGATCCGCGGGCGTTCACCGGCGATGTCGTGGCGCTGGTGCTCGCGCAGGAGGCGATCCAGGCCGGCGCCGATCGCGGGTTGCCGGCCGCACGCCGCGCCTTCCTGTACATGCCGTTCATGCATTCCGAATCGCGGGTGATCCACGTGGATGCCGAGCGGCTGTTCCGGCAACCGGGCCTGGAACGCAATTACGAGTTCGAACTGAAGCACAAGGCGATCATCGATCGCTTCGGCCGCTATCCCCACCGCAACGCGATCCTCGGGCGCCGGTCCACCCCCGAGGAACTCGCGTTCCTGGAGCAACCGGACTCTTCGTTCTGACGCTTGCCGCTACCCGCGGCGCCGCCTCCACCAGCCGATCCCGACCACGCCCGCCACCAGCACCGCGTCCACCAGGTAACGCAGCGGATCGTGGGCGTCGAACCACCCCTCGAGCAGGTCGTCGTGGGTGATCATCCGGGCCGAGGTCCAGGCGATCGCGGCCGCACCGATGTAGATGATCACCGGGAATCGCTCGATCAGCTTCAACAGCAGGGTCGAACCCCACACCACCAGCGGAACGCTGATCAGCAAGCCCAGCGCGACGAGTCCGAGATGGCCGTTCGATGCACCCGCGATCGCCAGCACG
>DASSOQ010000086.1:0-5352 GCA_035700365.1 Rhodanobacteraceae bacterium
CAATACCACCTGCCCGCGGGCGGCCAGGCGACGCCAATGACCTACGCGATCGGCGGCAGGCAATATCTGGTGATCGTGGCCGGCGGCCACGGCGGGCTCGGTACGAAACGCGGCGATTACGTCATCGCGTTCGCGTTGCCGAAATGATGTTCCGGCTGGCACGGGCATGGGTCCGCGATGGATACAATGCGGAATGCCCAAAGCCTCCCATGCTGCCCCGCCCATCGAAGTCCAGGCGAGCCTCCGTCAAAGGCTGGGCATGCCTGCCGCGCGGTTCCTGCGCGACTACTGGCAGAAGCGCCCGCTGCTGATTCGCGGTGCATTTGCGGGGTTCCAGCCGCCGTTGTCGCCGGACGACCTGGCGGGGCTCGCGTGCATGGAGGACGCGTTGGCACGGATCGTTCTGCGTCGCAATGGGAAGGCAAATCCACTGGATTCCGGGTTCCGCGCTGCGCGCGGTCCCGGAATGACGACGAAAGCATCACCACGCCTGTTGCACCCCTCGCACACGAACAGCGGCAAGTGGGAAGTGCGTAGCGGCCCGTTCGACGACGCCATATTCGCGAAACTGCCGGAGTCGAACTGGACGCTGCTGGTTCAGGACGTCGACAAGTGGGACGCGGACACCGCCGCATTGCTCGAACACTTCAAGTTCATCCCGAGCTGGCGCATCGACGACGTGATGATCAGCTATGCCACCGACGGCGGTGGCGTCGGCGCGCACGTGGACCAGTACGACGTGATCCTGCTGCAAGGCATCGGCCAGCGCCGCTGGTCCATCGACACGCGTCCGGATCCGCCGACGGCGTTCCGCGACGATGTCGAACTGAAACTGTTGCGCGAATTCCACCCAGACCATGCCTGGACGCTTGGGCCCGGTGACATGCTGTACCTCCCGCCCGGCGTGCCGCACGACGGCATGGCGGTCGGTGAATGCATGACGTTTTCCATCGGGATGCGCGCACCCGCGGCGTCGGAATTGCTGCTCGACTTCAGCGTGCACGTGGCCGAACGTTCGCCCGAGTCGATGCGATACACGGATCCCGACCTGACGCCCGCCACGGCGCCCGGCGAAATCGACCGGGCCGCGTTGCGGCGTGCGCGGCGCACGCTCGGCCCGGCCGCCGCGATGCTGGACGACGAAACCTTCGCCGAATGGTTCGGCAGCTTCGTCACGCGCTATCGCGTGGCCGAAGTGCCGGTGCCACGCAAGCGCCACGTGAACCCCGCCGCGCTGGCCGAGCGGCTTCCCCTGGCCAGGGTGGAGCGTGATCCATGGAGCCGTTGCGCCTGGCGCCGCCAGGGCCGCGGCGCCCGGCTCTACGTTGCAGGAACCGCGTTCGATGCACCGGTCGGGTGGGCAAGGGCATTGGCTTCGGGCAAACGCCTGTTGGAAGGCGCCAAGCTCGCGAAATTGCCGCAACAGGGGGACGGCATCGCACTGCTGGCGACCCTGATCGATGCAGGCCACTTCACATACCGACGGCATTGACTCGCATACAATCCCGGGACGTTTTCCAATCGGCCCAATGCCCGGAATGGGGGGCAGCAAGGCATGGCGATTCCAGCCGGCTTCCATGTCGAAGTGTGCGACTGGTCCAATGCCTCCGAACGGGAGGCGTTGCTGGGGGTGCGCGACGATGTGTTCGTCCGCGAACAACACGTCCCGCTCGACCTCGACCGCGATGACGACGATCCGCGCAGCGCGCACGTCCTGGCGCGTGCGCTGGACGGCGCCGCGGTCGGAACAGGGCGGCTGGCGCCCGACGGCAGGATCGGGCGCATGGCGGTCCTCGGCGACTGGCGCGGCCGCGGCATCGGCACGATGCTGCTGCACACCCTGCTCGACCTCGCCCGCACGCGCCGGCTGGCTGCCGTGACCGCGCACGCGCAGCGCAACGCCATTCCGTTCTACGCGCGACACGGCTTCGAGGCGGAAGGCAACGAGTTCGAGGAAGCGGGAATTCCGCACTTGCGCATGCGCCGCGGGATCGACCCACGGGCCGCGCCCGAGCGCCCGCCCCTGCCGCCGGCGCCACCGCCGGTCCATTTGCATGCGAACAGCCGCGAGGAGTTGATCGCCGTCACCCAGAAGCTGTTGGCCGGCGCGAGGCACGGCATGTGCGTGCTCGTCCGCGAGCTGCACCCGATGCTGCTCAACGACACGGCCTGCCTGGTCGAACTGCGGCGACTCGCCATATCCGGCCGCGGCGCGTCGATCCGGATGATCGCGCAGGATCTGACCCGGGCCCTCAACGAGGGCACCCGGCTGCTCGAACTCGCGCAGCGGTTGTCGAGCGTGGTCGAGCTGCGCCGCCCGGTCGACCCGGCCGACCTGAATTACCGGTCCGCGTTCATGTGCGTGGATACCCAGGGTTACCTGTTCCGTCCAATCGAGCACCAGATGGCCACCACCGGATCCACCTACTCGCCTGGCCGCCACGGGGAACTGATGCGATTGTTCGAAGAGGTCTGGAACCGCTCGGTGCCCTGGCCGGAACTGCGCGCGCTCGGTATCTGAATCGGTGCTGCGATCGCCGCGCCGGGATCCCGCAGTGCAACATGAAACCGTTATAATTCGGGGTTCGCGGGCATGCCGTGGCGGTTGTCGCGCCCGCGTCCAGACCCTTTCTTGGTGACTATCGTGAGCGACGGCGGCAGTTTGTTGCAGCAATTGGCGGATACCTCCCAGTTCGGCGGCGGCAATGCCGCCTATCTCGATCTGTTGTACGAAGACTGGCTGCGTGATCCGCAGTCCGTAGCGCCGGGCTGGCGCGCGTGGTTCCAGAGTTTGCGCGGCACGGGCGACGTGCCCCATTCGGACGCGATCGCGCGGATCGTCCAGGCGCAGGCACGCGGCGGCGCGCGCGGCGCGCGCATCGACGACGTCCATGCGCGCAAGCAGGCCGGGGTGTTGCGATTCCTGACCGCGTATCGCTCCCGGGGACACCTGGCCGCCGACCTCGATCCGCTGGCGATCGCCCCCAAGCGCCCGGCCCCGGACCTCGACCTGCCGTTCCACGGCTTGTCCGACGCCGACCTCGACACCGAATTCGATTGCGGCACCTTTGCCGGCGGCGGCAAGCGCATGCGGCTCCGTGACCTGCGCGAACGGCTACGCCGCACCTACGTCGGCAGCATCGGCGCCGAGTTCATGCACATCAGCGACCACACCCAGCGGCGCTGGATCTACGACCGGCTGGAACAGGCCAGCGGCGACGCCGGCCTCGACGAAGGTACCCGCAAGCGGGTGCTGACCAAGCTGACGGCCGCCGATGGCCTGGAACGCTACCTGCACACCAAGTACGTCGGCCAGAAGCGTTTTTCGCTGGAAGGCGGCGACAGCCTGATCCCCCTGCTCGACGACGTGGTGCGGCGCGCGGCCGACGATGGCGTGCACGAGCTGGTGATCGGCATGGCCCATCGCGGCCGCCTCAACGTGCTGGTCAACATCCTCGGCAAGCCGCCGCAACAACTGTTCGACGAATTCGAGGGCAAGCAGGATGAGCCGGACGATCCCGCTTATTCGGGCGACGTCAAGTACCACATGGGCTTCTCGGCCGACATCGCGGCACCGGCGGGCAACATCCACGTGGCGCTGGCGTTCAATCCCTCGCATCTCGAGATCGTCAATCCGGTGGTGGAAGGTTCGGTCCGCGCGCGCCAGATCCGCGCGCACGACGGGTCGCACGAACACGTCCTGCCCGTCCTGATCCACGGTGACGCCGCGCTGTCGGGCCAGGGCGTCAACATGGAACTCCTGAACATGTCGAAGACCCGCGGCTTCGGGGTCGGCGGCACCGTCCATATCGTGGTCAACAACCAGATCGGCTTCACCACCGACGCCGAGGACGGGCGCAGCACGCTGTATTGCACCGACGTCGCCAAGATGGTGAATGCGCCGGTGCTGCACGTGAACGGCGACGATCCCGAGGCTGTGCTGCAGTGCGCGCGCCTGGCCTTCGACTTCCGGCAGCAATTCCACAAGGACGTGGTGGTCGACCTCGTCTGCTACCGACGCCACGGCCACAACGAGGCCGACGAACCTTCGGCGACCCAGCCGGTGATGTACGACGTGATCAAGCAGCTCCGCCCCACGCGCGAGCTGTACGCCGACCACCTCGCGAAGCAGGGGCTGATCGACCGCGATTACGGAAAGAAGCTGTTCGAGGACTATCGCGCGCAGCTCGACGCCGGCAAGCCGGTCACCGAACTCGCGCCGCCCGGCACGCAGAAGTTCGCGGTCGACTGGAGCCGTTTCACCCGCGGCAGCCTCGCGCAACCGGTGAAAACCGGCGTGGCGCGCAAGCGGCTCAACGAGCTCGCCGCGCGGATCCTGGTGTGGCCGGACAACGTCACGCTGCAGTCGCGCGTCGCCAAGATCTACGCCGATCGCCGCAAGATGGCCGAGGGCGAGTTGCCGCTCGACTGGGGCTACGCGGAGAACCTTGCCTACGCCACCCTGATCGACCAGGGCTGGGGCTTGCGGCTGGTCGGCCAGGACACGCCGCGCGGCACCTTCTTCCACCGCCATGCCGAACTGCACGACCAGAAGACCGGCAACGTCTATACCCCGCTCGCCCACGTGCGCGAGGATGTGGCGGTCGAGGTGATCGATTCGCTGCTGTCCGAAATGGCGGTGATGGCGTTCGAGTACGGATTCTCCACCGCCGATCCCTACACGCTGGTGATCTGGGAAGCCCAGTTCGGCGACTTCGCCAATGGCGCGCAGGTGGTGATCGACCAGTTCATCTCGTCCGGCGAAGCGAAATGGGGCCGGCTGTGCGGCCTGGTGCTGCTGCTGCCGCACGGCTACGAAGGCCAGGGACCGGAACATTCGTCGGCCCGGCTCGAGCGCTACCTGCAACTGTGCGCGCTGGACAACATGCAGGTGTGCGTACCGACCACGCCGTCGCAGATGTTCCACCTGCTGCGCCGGCAGGTGTTGCGCGACTGCCGCAAGCCGCTGGTTGCATTGACGCCCAAGTCGCTGCTCCGGCACAAGCTCGCGGTGTCGTCGCTCGACGATCTCGAGAACGGCAGCTTCCACCTCGTGATCCCCGACCAGCGCGACCGCAATGCGAAAAAGGTCAAGCGCGTCGTGCTCTGTTCGGGGAAGGTGTACTACGACCTGTTCGAGGAAGCGGAAAAGCGGAAGCTCGGCAATGTCGCGATCGTACGCGTCGAACAGCTCTATCCGTTCCCGCGCATCGAGGTCACTGCCGAGCTCGACAAGTACCCGGCCGCGAAGGAAGTGATCTGGTGCCAGGAGGAACCGCAGAACCAGGGCGCCTGGTTCCAGATCCGCCACCACCTGCAGGCCTGCACGGGCGCGAATCGCAGCCTGCATTA
>DASSOQ010000087.1:0-2491 GCA_035700365.1 Rhodanobacteraceae bacterium
AGCGATCAGGAGCAGGTTCACCCGTGCGGGGCGAGAGCCTGCGTGGCGCGCGGCAATCCTATCATCGCGAAGGGATTTTTCCAATGGCGGCAGGAACTTCGGCCACGGACTTCACGGCGGTGCGCACCATCGAGGTGGGCCCGGACCGCGACGGCCAGCGCCTGGACAACGCCTTGGCGGCACTTCTGAAGGGGGTTCCGAAGGGACACATCTACCGGCTGCTCCGGACCGGCCAGGTGCGGGTGAACGGGCGGCGGGCCAAGCCCGACACCCGGCTCGCGGCCGGAGACGCCCTCAGGATTCCGCCGGTGCGCGTCGCCGAGCGCGCCGAATCCGGTGCGCCGCCCCCGGCCATGCTCGACGAGGTCGAGCGGGCGGCGATCTTCGAGGATCGCGACTTCCTCGCCATCGACAAGCCCGCCGGCCTCGCCAGCCACGGCGGCAGCGGGGTCGCGTTCGGTGCGATCGAGCTGCTGCGCGCGGCGCGTCCCAAGGAACATCTGGAACTCGCGCACCGGCTGGATCGCGATACCTCGGGCGTGCTGGTGTTCGCGCGCAGCCGACGCGGCCTCACGGGACTCCAGGCGCTGATCCGCGACGGCGCGACCAAGAAGCAGTACCTGTGCCTGATGACCGGGAACCTTGGGCGCGCAAGATTCGACGTCAACGCGCCGCTGCGAAAATCCGTCCTCGCCGGAGGCGAACGGATGGTGCGGGTGGACGAGGCCGGGAAGCCGGCGCTGACGTTCTTCCGGCAGGTCGAACGTTACCCGGATTGCAGCCTGGTCGAGGCGACGCTCGCCACCGGTCGGACCCACCAGATCCGCGTGCACGCGGCACACGCGGGGCATCCGCTGGCCGGCGATCCCAAGTACGGCGACCGCGAAGCCAACAAACGGTTTCGTGCCCTGGGCCTGAACCGCATGTTCCTGCACGCCGCGCGCTTCGAATTCGAGCTGGGCGAACGCGCCTACAGCTTTTCCGCGCCGCTGCCGGACGACCTGCGCGAGGTCCTGGATCGTCTGTAGGAGCGCGCCATGCGCGCGACCGGCAGGCACCCGTGGTGCGCAGCGCCGCCCCGCGATTTTCCTGCTCCCTTGCGATCCGCTTTTTTGCGGAAGCGAATGGTATACCGCTGCTAGAATGGCGGGCTTTCACACCGCCCGGGAACCCGCATGAAACTCACCATCTTCGGCACCGGCTACGTGGGTCTCGTGACCGGCACCTGCCTCGCCGAGATGGGCAACCAGGTCGTCTGCGTGGACGTCGACGCGGACAAGATCGCGCGGCTGGAGCGGGGCGAAATCCCCATCTTCGAACCGGGCCTCGAACCACTGGTCGCGCGCAACCATGCGGCCGGCAGGTTGAAGTTCAGCACCGACGCCGCGGCCGGGGTCGCGCACGGCGAGGTGATCTTCATCGCGGTCGGCACGCCGCCCGACGAGGACGGCAGTGCGGATTTGCGCTACGTGGTCGCGGTCGCCCGCAGCATCGGCGAGCACCTCTTCCACTATGCGGTCGTGGTCGACAAGTCCACGGTGCCGGTCGGAACCGCCGACAGGGTGCGCGCGGAAATCGGCGCGGTGCTGGAAGAGCGTGGCGCCGACGTCGCCTTCGACGTGGTTTCCAATCCGGAATTCCTGAAGGAGGGCGATGCGGTCAACGACTGCATGAAGCCCGACCGCATCGTCATCGGCTCGTCGTCGCCGCGCGCGATCGACATCCTCAAGAACCTGTATGCGCCGTTCAACCGCAACCACGACCGCATTGTGGTGATGGACGAGCGTTCGGCCGAGCTGACGAAGTACGCGGCCAATGCGATGCTCGCGACCAAGATCAGCTTCATGAACGAGGTCGCCAACATTGCCGAACACGTCGGCGCGGACGTCGAGATGGTGCGTCACGGGATCGGCGCGGACCCGCGCATCGGTTACCACTTCATCTATCCCGGAACCGGCTACGGTGGCTCCTGTTTCCCCAAGGACGTCCAGGCGCTGGAGCGGACCGCCATCACCAATGGCTACGATGCGCGCCTGCTGGGCGCTGTCGAGGCGGTCAACCGTGACCAGAAGCGCAAGCTGTTCGACCTCGTCTCCCGCCATTTCGACGGCAACTTGCGCGGCAGGACCATCGCGGTGTGGGGGCTTGCCTTCAAGCCCAATACCGACGACATGCGCGAGGCGCCGAGCCGCATCCTGATGGAGGCGCTTTGGCAGGCCGGCGCGAAGGTACGTGCGTATGATCCGCAGGCGCGCGGCGAAGCGGCACGCATCTACGGCGTGCGCGACGACCTCGCCCTGTGCGAGGATCCATGGACCGCCTTGCAAGGCGCCGACGCGCTGGCCGTGGCGACCGAATGGAAGGTGTTCCGCAGCCCCGATTTCGCGCGCATCAAGGCGATGCTGAAGACCCCGGTGTTGTTCGACGGCCGCAACCTGTACGACCCCGCGATGGCCGAAGAGGCGGGGCTCGCGTACTACGGCATCGGGCG
>DASSOQ010000088.1:0-5801 GCA_035700365.1 Rhodanobacteraceae bacterium
ATGTACGACCTGGGGCCGGCGGATACCGGATCGTTGTGCAAGTCCGCCACGAGTGGAAAGCCTAAAGATTCCGGTGAGCCCGCCCACGTGATCCTCCAGGATCAGGGTCGCTCGGCGCGCATCGTCATCGCGGAGGACGCCACTTGTTTTGCGATCGTCCATGATCGCGGCGCCTCGCACTCTTCGCGATGCCGTACCGGCTCCCGGCTTCGGCAACACCAGAACGTCCATCCATGGGCTGACTTTTCGCAACAGCCGCTCCGAGTGCGACGTTTCACTACAGCCGCTTCGAACGATACGACGAGTAGCCCGGATGGAGCGAAGCGCAATCCGGGGAATGGCTTGCCGGTGGGACACCTCGCATGAATGACGGTCGCGCGTTGCTGCGGGCGCGGATGTCGGTGCGGCGCAACGAGCTGGACGCCCGGCAGCGGATCGAAGCGGCCGCCGGCCTGCTGCACAGCCTGGAGAAGCTGCCCGAGTTCATGACGGACCCGCGCATCGCCGGCTACTGGGCCGTGCGCGGCGAGTTGCCGCTCAACCTCGCGGTGGCGTCGCTGGCGCGGCGCGAGCAGCGCTACTTCCTTCCGGTGCTCGGCGAATCGCGGCGGCTCCGCTTTGGGGAATACCGCGACGGCACCAGGCTGGACAACAATCGCTTCGGCATCCCCGAGCCTCATGTACCCACCGAAGACCTGCATGCGCCGGTGGACATGGACGTGATCCTGCTGCCGCTGCTCGCCTTCGACCGGATGGGCCGGCGCCTCGGCACCGGCGGCGGCTGGTACGACACCAGCCTCGCCCACCTGCGCGACGCCCCGCGCCCGGGGACACCGCTGCTGGTCGGGATCGGGTACGCGTTCCAGGAGGTCGATGCCGTGCCCCCCGAACCGTGGGACGTCGATGTCGACTACATTGCCACCGACGAGGAACTGATAGCCTGTCGCGCTGACGACGCCGCCTGACGAGTCGACGATGCGACGCTGGCTGTTGAAAACCGAGCCCGATACCTTCTCGATCGACGACCTGAAGCAGCGGCGCGTCGAACCCTGGAACGGCGTGCGCAATTACCAGGCGCGCAACTTCATCCGGGAAATGGCGCGCGGCGATGAAGTGATGATCTACCACTCCAGTTGTCCGGTACCCGGCGTCGCGGGGCTCGCCAAGGTTGCGAGCGCGCCCTATCCCGATCCCGGCCAGTTCGATCCGAAGGACGACTACTTCGATGCCGGGAGCGATCGCGGCAACCCGCGCTGGTCGCTCGTGGACGTCCGGTTCGTGCGCAAGTTGAAGCGGGTGGTCACGCTGGACGAGATCAGGCAACTGGAAGGCCTCGGCGACTTTCCCCTCACGCGGCGCGGCAACCGCCTGTCGGTACTGCCGGTGAGCGATGCACAGTGGCAGGCCATCCTCGAACTCGAATGAAAGGGGACGCGTTGGACATCGAAGCGCAGAAACGCGCGGCCGGCGAGGCCGCACTCGAATACGTCGAAGACAACCAGGTGATCGGCGTCGGCACCGGCTCGACGGTGCGGTTCTTCATCGAAGCCCTCGCACGGGTGAAGCACCGGCTCGACGGGGCGGTATCGAGTTCCGAACAGACCAGCGCGCTGTTGCGCGAGCGCGGCATCCAGGTTCTCGATCCCAACGCGGTCGGCACGATCGGGGTGTACGTGGACGGCGCGGACGAGTGCGACCCGCAACGCCGCCTCATCAAGGGCGGCGGCGGCGCGTTGACCCGCGAGAAGATCCTCGCGGCGGTCGCGAAGCAATTCGTGTGCATTGTCGACGCCAAGAAGTGCGTCGAGGTGCTCGGCAAGTTCCCGGTACCGGTGGAGGTGATCCCGATGGCGCGCAGCCACGTCGCCCGCGAGATCCAGCAGCGCGGCGGCATGCCGGTGTGGCGGCAAGGCTGCGTCACCGACAACGGCAACTGGATCCTCGACGTGCACGGACTTTCGCTCACCGACCCGGCGCGGGTCGAGGCCGAATGGAACCAGATCGCGGGCGTGGTGACCGTGGGGCTGTTCGCGCAGCGGCCGGCGGACGTGGTGCTGGTCGGCGACGGCCGACGCTTCTGAGGAGCCCCAAGGCGATGAAGCCCGCCGAGGCGGGCTTCATCGTTAATGGAGTGGCAGCCCCGGATGGATTCGAACCACCGAATGCCTGAGTCAGAGTCAGGTGCCTTACCACTTGGCGACGGGGCTGTGCAAACGGATCTTAGTGCGAATCACAAGACATCGCGAGCGAAGCGGCTGTTGCGAAAAGTCAGGCCATGGATGGCCGTTCTGATCTCGACAACCTGCAGGCGACCCGGCAACCGCAGTCCTCGACGACGCCGCGATCAGGGACGATCGCACAGTCAAGACGATCGCACAAACTACCGCTTCGAGAACTGCGTCGCGCGGCGTGCCTTGTGCAGGCCGACCTTCTTGCGCTCGACCGCACGGGCGTCGCGGGTCATGAAACCGGCACGGCGCAGCGGCGCCTTCAGCGTTTCGTCGTATTCGACCAGCGCACGTGCGATGCCGAGGCGGATCGCGCCGGCCTGGCCGGTGATGCCGCCGCCGGCGACGTTGACCTGGATGTCGAACTTGTCGGCGGTCTGGGTGAGTTCCAGCGGCTGGCGCACGATCATGCGCGAGGTTTCGCGGCCGAAGAATTCGTCCAGCGGACGGCCGTTGACCATGATCTGGCCGCTGCCCTTGTTCAGGAACACGCGGGCGGCGGAGGTCTTGCGGCGGCCGGTGCCGTAGTTCTGTTGCGTCGTCGCCATCGTCAGATCTCCAGCGCCTTGGGCTGTTGTGCGGTGTGCGGGTGCTCGGGCCCGCGGTAGACCTTGAGCTTGCGGAACATCG
This sequence comes from Rhodanobacteraceae bacterium, assembly GCA_035700365.1. Taxonomy (GTDB): domain Bacteria; phylum Pseudomonadota; class Gammaproteobacteria; order Xanthomonadales; family Rhodanobacteraceae; genus 66-474. The sequence goes on from DASSOQ010000088.1 coordinate 2,859, forward strand.
TCCGGCCCAGCGGATTCTTCGGCAGCATGCCCTTGACGCCGATCTCGATCGCGCGCTCCGGGTGCGCCGCCAGCAGGTCCTTGAGATTGGTGGTCTTGAGGTTGCCGACGTAGCCGGTGAAACGGTGATAGTTCTTGTCTTCCAGCTTGTTGCCGGTCACCGCGACTTTCTCGGCGTTGACCACGACGATGTAATCGCCGGTGTCGACGTGCGGGGTGAACTCCGGCTTGTGCTTGCCGCGCAGGCGACGCGCGACTTCCGAGCACAGCCGGCCCAGGGTCTTGCCGCTGGCGTCGACGACGAGCCAGTCGCGCTTGACCGATTCGGCCTTGGCGCTGAAGGTCTTCATGGGAACGATCCGTACAGTTGTAGGGCCGCACGTAGTGCGGGGCCGCGCCACGGGGCGCGACGGCAGTTGACAGCAACGAAAGACCGCCAAGGATACCGGCGAAGGCGGCGCCACGCAAGACGCTCGGGACTCGGGACTCGTGGCCGGAAACCGGAACCGGGAAGCTGGGTCCCGGAGCGGCTGTTGTGGAAAGTCAGGCCATGGATGGCCGTTCTGGAGCAGCAGACCGCGGCAGCCGCCCAGAGTTGGCGCGCCAATCGGGGGTGCGGCGATCACGGATGATCGCACAAGAATGCTAGCATCGGCCGATGTCCACCCCCGACGCCCGCGAGCACATTATCGGACTTGCCGATGCCTGCGTGAAGTGCGGCCTTTGCCTGCCGTACTGCCCAACCTATGCACTCGACCGGGTCGAAACCGAATCGCCGCGCGGCCGGATCGCCCTGTCGCGGCATGCCGTGGACGGCAGCGTCGCGCCCGACACCGACCTGCGTGCCCACCTCGACCACTGCCTCGGCTGCCTCGCATGCGAACGGGTCTGTCCGGTGCCCGTCCATTACGGCGAACTGCTGACCGCCTACCGCGCTGCCCTGCCGCCTGCCTCGCCCCGGCCCCGCCGCATGCTGCGCCTGCTGACCCGGCCGCGCTGGCTGCGCATCGGAGCTGCGCTGGCACGGGCGACTGCGGCGCGCGCCTGGCTGACGCCGCTGGCACGCCGGATCCTGCCGCGGGATTCCGCGGTGCGCGCGGCGATTTCGCTGTTGCCCGCGCTGCCCGGCGCTCCGCGCGCCGGAAGCGCGGTTTCGGTTCCGGCGGTTGCCCGCGGCAAGGTCGCGCTGTTCGCAGGCTGCGTGCAGGGGGCGCTCGAGCGCGAAGCCCAGGATGCCGCCGCTCGTCTGCTTTCGGCGGCCGGCTTCGAGGTGGGGCGCATGGAGGGACTTTGCTGCGGGGCGCTGGCGGCGCACACTGGTGATTCGGCCGATGCCGCCGCCAAGGCACGGCGGGTGCGCGATGCCTCCGGGAACTGCGGCGTGGACGCCGTACTGACTGCCACCCCCGGCTGCCTGGGGACGCTGCGCGAGGACCTTCCGGGGACGCCGGTGGAGGACGCGATGGCGTTCCTCGACCGCCACGGCGAAGCGCTGGCGTTCCGCCCACTCGAACGCAGGGCCGTGCTGCACCTGCCCTGCACCCAGGTCAACGTGGCGCGCGCCGACGGCGCGGTGCGGCGGCTGCTGGCGCGCATTCCCGGCCTCGAGCTCGAGGTATTGCCGACGCGCGGCATGTGCTGCGGGGCTGCGGGCAGCTACATGCTGGAATTTTCCGAGCGCGCCGTCGCGCAGCGCCAGCGCGTGTTCGAAAACCTGCCCGATCCGCTGCCCGGCCTGCTGTTGACCGCCAACATCGGCTGCCGCCTGCATCTCGGCGCCGGCCTGCGCGAACGCGGCACGCCCATCGAGGTTCAGCATCCGCTGATCCTGCTCGCGCAACAATTGCAGACATGAACCATCCAATGATCGATGCTCGCCGCCTGGGCCCGGGCGACCGCGTCCTCGCCGCGTTCCAGCGCGCACTCGATACCGTCGCCGGTGCGGCCGTGGCGGCGCGCCCCTCGCCCGGCGAAGAGCACCCGTTGCCGCGACTCGATCCGGCGGCACGCCGCCACGCGGCCGGGCTGATGCGCGTCAACCACACCGGCGAGGTCTGCGCGCAGGCGCTCTACGACGGCCAGGCGGCACTGGCGCGCGACCCCGCGACCCGCGCCCACCTCGATGCCGCCGCCGGCGAGGAAACCGACCACCTCGCCTGGTGCGCGCAGCGGCTCGCGGAACTCGATGACCGCCCCAGCCTCTTGAATCCGCTCTGGTACGCCGGCAGCTTCGCGATGGGCGCACTGGCTGCCCTGGCCGGCGACCGCTGGAGCCTGGGTTTCGTCGTGGAAACCGAGCGGCAGGTGGAGACCCACCTCGGCGACCACCTCGTGCGCCTGCCGCTCGCCGATGCGCGTTCGCGGGCGATCGTCGCGGCGATGCAGTCCGACGAGGCCCGCCACGCCGACAACGCACTCGCGCGGGGCGGCAGGAAGCTCCCGGCGCCGGTGCCTTCGCTGATGCGCTTCGCCAGCGGCGTCATGAAGGCGATCGCCTACCGCGTTTGATGCGGCCCGCGACGCCGCGAGCGAAGCGGCTGTCGTGAAAAGTCAGGCCATGGATGGCAGTTCTGGCGCCCTGTACCCGAAGCCATCGCAATCGTCACAGCGCCTGGGGATTCGGCGATCATGGACGATCGCATCACATCAGGTTGCGGCCGTGGAACAGCTCCTCGATCTCGCGGCGGAGCAGCGACTCGATCTTCTGGCGGTCCCGGAACGACAGGTCCTCGGCGTGCGCCTCGAAGAGGTATGTGTCGAGGTCGAAGTCCTTCACGTGCATCTTGGTGTGGAACATGTTTTCCTGGTACACGTTGACGTCGAACATCTCGTACTTCTGGCGGATGTGCTTGGCCAGATAGTCCTGGATCGAGTTGATCTTGTGGTCGATGTAGTGCTTCTTGCCGTGGATGTCGCGGGTGAAGCCGCGCACCCGGTAATCCAT
>DASSOQ010000089.1:0-5968 GCA_035700365.1 Rhodanobacteraceae bacterium
AGTGGTGACGACTTGTTCGTCCACTTCCGCGCCATCCAGGGCGACGGTTTCAAGTCGCTGCAGGAAGGCCAGAAGGTGACCTTCATCGCCGTCAAGGGCCCGAAGGGCATGCAGGCGGATCAGGTGCAGGCGGCATAAGCCCCCGTACCCGACTTGGGAGAAAGCCCGCTTCGGCGGGCTTTTTCATGTCCGCCCTTCGACGGGGGCCCGGGCGCGTTGCAGGCTGTCCTGTCGAGCGCAGACGGGATCGAGTGTCCCCGCAAACCGAAATGATCTAAGGTTCGCCCAACGCGAGAACCTGCCAGCTCGAACGAGAAATGAAACTGCCGCCTTTCATCAAGGCATCCCTCTTGTACCCGCCACTCGCCGCGCTCGCGTGCCTCGTATCCACTGCAAGTTTCGCGGCAACAGCACCGGGCCGGGACGCAGCATTCCCATGGATGAATCCCGGTCTCTCGCCCGGGCAGCGCGCCGAGCTGGTGCTGAAGGCGATGACGCAGGACGAAAAGTTCCGGTTGCTTCGCACCGAATTCGGCGATGGTGACCACAAGCCGTCGGGCGCGCTCGGCTCAGCCGGCTACCAGCCCGCGATCGCGCGCCTTGGCCTCCCCGCGATCCAGGAAAGCGACGCCGGACTTGGCGTTGCCAAGCCGCTCGAGGTCGGTGCGACCGCCCTGCCCTCGGGTCTCGCGACCGCGGCTAGTTTCGATCCGGCGCTCGCTTACCAAGGCGGCGCGATGATCGGCAGCGAAGCGCACCGCCGCGGCTTCAACGTGATGCTGGCGGGCGGCGCGGACCTGGTGCGCGACCCTCGCAACGGCCGCAATTTCGAATACGCGGGCGAAGATCCGCTGCTGGCCGGCGTGATCGTCGGCAACGCCATCGCCGGCATCCAGAGCCGGCACGTCGTCTCCACCATCAAGCATTACGCGCTCAACGACCTCGAAACCGCGCGCAACACGCTGAGCGCCAACATCGATCGTGCCGCCGCGCGCGAGTCCGACCTGCTGGCCTTCGAAATCGCGATCGAAACAGGTCATCCGGGCTCGGTGATGTGTGCCTACAACCGCGTCAACTCGGAGTACGCCTGCGAGAACCAATGGCTGCTCGACCAGGTGCTGAAGCACGACTGGCACTACAAGGGCTTCGTGATGTCGGACTGGGGCGCGGTGCACAGCGCCGCGAAATCCGCGCTGGCCGGACTGGACCAGGAATCGGCCGGGGAATCGTTCGACAAGGAGGTGTACTTCGACAAGCGGCTGCGCGCAGCCGTCGCTTCCGGCGAGGTGCCGCAGTCGCGCATCGACGACATGGCGCGACGCATCCTGCGCAGCCTGTTCGCGGCCGGCGTGATCGACCACCCGGCCAAGCGCGGGCCCATCGATTTCGATGCCGACCGCAAGGTGGCGCAGCGCGTCGAGGAAGCCGGCGCGGTGCTGCTGCGCAACAAGGATTCACTACTGCCGCTGTCCGCCACGCAGTCGGTCGCGGTGATCGGCGGCCACGCCGACAAGGGCGTGCTGACCGGCGGCGGATCCTCCGCGGTGCAGTCGCCCGAGGGCAACGCAGTGCCGGGAGCTACGCCCGTGGATTGGCCGGGGCCGCGCATCTACCAGCCTTCCGCGCCGCTCGCGGCCATCAAAAAGCGCGCCCATGCCAAGGTGAACTTCGCCGATGGCAAGGACATCGGGGCCGCCGCGCAGCTGGCTGCCCGTTCGGACGTCGCGGTGGTTTTCGTCGAACAATGGGCGGCGGAAAGCTTCGACCTGCCGAGCCTCGCCCTGCTCGGCGACCAGGACGCGCTGGTCGAAGCGGTGGCCAGGGCGAACCCGCACACCGTCGTCGTGCTGGAAACCAATGGTCCGGTCACAATGCCGTGGCTCGCCCAGGCCGGGGCGGTGCTGGAAGCGTGGTATCCGGGCGCGGCCGGTGGCGAAGCGATCGCGCGGCTGCTGTACGGCGAAGTCGCACCATCCGGCCGCCTGCCGGTGAGCTGGCCGCGCGACGAATCGCAACTGCCGCGCCCACGGATTCCGGGCGCGGGCCTCGCCGCCATCGGCCTGGCGCCGCATGGCCAGCCCGCACGGGATATCGACTACGACATCGAAGGCGCCGACGTTGGTTACCGCTGGTACCAGCGCCAGCACCTCGAACCGCTGTTCCCGTTCGGCTACGGCCTGACCTACACGCATTTCCAATACAGCGGTTTCCAAGCACATGTCGAACAGGACCGCGTCACCGCCACGTTCACCGTGACCAATACCGGCAGGCGCGCAGGCGTGGACGTGCCGCAGCTCTACGTGACACCGCCCGGACACATGCGGCGGCTGGCGGGCTGGTGCCGGATCAGCCTCGAGCCGGGCCAGGCCGCGCATCTCGTGGTCACTGCCGATCCGCGCGTGCTGGTGGACTTCGACGAGGACGCCCGGCACTGGCAGCGATCAGCCGGCGCCTACCGCATGCAGTTGGGCCACTCGGCGACGTCGTTCGAAGGCGAGGGCAAGGTCGGGCTGAAGGCAGCGAACTGGCCCGCGGATGCGCCGCCGGAACGTCCGCTGCAGCGATGCGTCGACGACGCGCGGTGAGCTTGCGAACCATGCCCGTGACGCCTTGTCGATTCCGGGCCCCGCCGTCCGTCGCCACGATGGAGGATGGGCAAAGGGCCCGTCCCGAGCGTTTCCCGGAGGCGAGCATGCCGCACTATCTGTTGGCCGGATACCTTTCCGACGACTTCGATCCCTCGGCGCAGGACGAAGCGATGGTGGAGGCGATCCACGCGCTCAATCGCGAGATGGTCGCCGCCGGTGTCCGGAGATTCGCCGGCGGCCTGGGCGCAGCCCACACGTTGCGGGTCCAGCCCAATGGCGAGGTACGCATGACCGACGGACCGTATCTCGAGACCAGGGAACTGGTGGGGGGCATCACGATCGTGGAAACCGAGACGCTGGACGAGGCGCTGGCGTGGGCGCGCAAGGGTGCGGAAGTGTGCCGCATGCCGGTCGAGGTGCGCGAAATCTTCTTCAATCCCGCCCCTGAAGAGAACTGAGCGCCACCCGGGCCCGAGGTCGGCTTCGGGCGCGCGACCGGTGCCGATGCCTGGCATGCGCCGCGCCCGTCGGGATACTTTACAGAATCCGCAGAATCCACCAGTCGATCATCACCCAAGTGATTGATCGTTCAACCCATTCCTCGCTGGCGCAAATCTTGCTCCCACGTAGGCGGCCGCAAGCGAGCGCGTTTCCTTGCGGCCGTGGAAACGGACGCCGGAGCGCCGGGGTTTCCGCGGTTCGAGAATAACCGCGACAAGCCGCAGCAACCCTCCGGGAGATTTGCGCAACAGGGGGAAACCATGAAGAAGAAACTGCCGCTCGCGGTAGCGGTTCTCGGGCTGGTGGGCGTTTTTTCGAGCGCCTCGGCAACGATGCTGAACGACACCTACCAGGGCTCCAACAGCCACGGCTACCACGACGTGATCGGGCCGAGCACCTACGACGTCCATGGCATGGAGGCGAGCCTCTCGGGCAGCCGACTCACCGTCACCATCTACACGAACTTCGCCGGCAATGCCGGCATCGACGCGCAGTGGACGAAAAACGCGACGGGCATCGGCTATGGCGACCTGTTCCTGTCGACCGGCTGGAGCCCCAACGGCCCGGCCACCTACGACACCGACAATGCAGCCAACGGCAACCACTGGACCTACGCGTTTTCGCTGGACGACGCGCTCAGCAACACGGGTGGCACCGGCACCATCTACGTGCTCGATGCCGGCAACGGCAGCAACCACAATCCCGAAGTCCTGCTCTCCGACGCCTTCATGGATTGTGCCGGCCGCTGCATCTACCGCGACGGACAGGCAGTCGCGGTGAACACCTCCATGGCGACGGCGACGAACAACACCGGCACGTGGACCGTGGGCAACGGCTTCCTGAGCTTCAGCTTCGACACCGCGGGCCTCAACCTCGACCCCCGCAACTTCGGCTTCCACTGGACCATGTACTGCGGCAACGACGTGATCGAAGGCCTCGGCCAGGCGACCGCCGTTCCGGAGCCCGGTCCGGTCGGGCTGTTCCTGCTGGGTCTCGGCGTGATCGGCCTGGGCGCCGTGCGCCAGCGCAAGGCTGCGCGGGACATGGCGTCGCGAGCGCAGTCGAAGTAATCCGTCGCCCCACGCGGGCGGATGCCTTCGCGGGTGGGTGCTTCCCCCGGACCCGCTCCGGGGGAAGCCCGACACCGTGTGCTCTGCGATGCGATGTCGCACCGAGTGCTTGGTGCCGGACTTCTCCCGGAACGAAGTCCGGGATCGATCCAACCTGCGCGTCACATCACGTTACCCGCTCACCCGCCGCCACGCGCGCGGGTATGGCATCGGTCGGTACCGGGCGAATCGCAAGCCGCAGCCGCCTGCCCGTCCGCACCAGGCGCAGGTCGCGATGCCTGACGAGATACGCGACCCCAACCCCGGTTGCCGCAATCCCCGAGATCGCACCCACGACGAGCGCCCAGCGGGCGCCGAAACGGTCCACCACCCAGCCCACCGCCGGAGCACCGATCGGGGTGCCGCCCATGACCACGGCGATGCGCAGCGCCAGGACCCGGCCGCGCATCGCGCGCTCGGTGGTGAGTTGCATCATCGAATTGCTGGCCGTCATGAACGTGAGCGACGCAAGCCCGACGAAAAACATCACGGCCCCGAACAGCAGGGGGCTCGGCATCACCGCCGCCACCGCCAGCGTGACCCCGAACGCCGCCGCGGAAACGGCCATCAGCACCATGCCGGGAAACGGACGGCGCGCTGAAAACAGCGCTCCGCTCATGGTGCCCACCGCCATCGCCGAGGTCAGCAGGCCGTACTGGCTGGCACCGCCGTGGAAAACGGTGACCGACATGGTCGAGATGAAGATCGAGAAGTTGAACCCGAACGTTCCGAGCAACGCCAGCATCACCAGGACCGTCATCAGGTCGGGGCGCTGCCACACGTAGCCGAATCCCGCCAGCACGCTCCCGCGCGTGCGCACGGGTCGCTCTTCCGTGTGCAGTTCACGCAGCCGCAGGAACCACAGCGACACCAGCACCGCGCCGTAGGAACACGCATTGATCAGGAACAGCCAGCCCTCGCCGACCGCGGCAATCAACACGCCCGCCACCGCCGGCCCGACCATGCGTGCGGCATTGAACGACGTGGAGTTCAGCGCCACCGCGTTCGCGAGATCGTCGTCGGTGACGAGGTCGGACACGAAGGCCTGCCGCGCCGGCGCATCGAACGCGGTAACGCAGCCCAGCAGCAGCGCAAATCCGTACACCTGCCAGAGTTGCACCACGCCCATGACGGTGAGCAAACCCAGCCCCAGCGCCAGCAGTCCGGCCGCGCCTTGCGTGAAGAGCAGCAACTTGCGCCGATCCAGGTGATCGGCGGCGAAGCCGCTGAATGGCAGGAGCAGCAGCGGAGGCCCGAACTGCAGAGCCATCACCGTACCCACCGCGGTCGCGTTGTGATGGGTCAGCACGGTCAGCACGAGCCAGTCCTGCCCGATGCGCTGCATCCAGGTGCCCACGTTGGACACCAGCGCACCCCCGGCCCACAGCCGGTAGTTGTGGCTTCTCAGCGACTGGAACATGCTGCTCATCGCGTGCCTGACCAAACGAACGGGTCGGCTAGCTTACCCAAACGCATGTGCGGGGCTTTGTGAAGCCCTGGTCGGGACACGGGCTACGTGGCATCAATGCTCCCGCCGAACGCGATCGGCACAGGGCCTTCCCACTGCCTTCGGAAAGGGGCAGCCCTCTGCATCGCTGTCCGCCTCGGCGTACCGCAGAGCCGCGAGCCGCTACTGATACGTGATTTCGTTGCCCAGGAACTTGTGCATGCACAAGTCGTACATCTTCTCGCCCATTTTCTGCGCAGGCAGGTCCACGTTGGCGGGATTGGCGGCAACCAGGCTGCTGGTCGCGATGGTCCAGAACGCCG
>DASSOQ010000090.1:0-8180 GCA_035700365.1 Rhodanobacteraceae bacterium
TTCGGTCGCAAACACCAGAACGGGCTTCCTGCCCTGACTTTCCACAACAGCGCGCTTCGACAGGCGATTTTGTGCTCAAAAGCGGAAATCCGCGGGGCTCCCGAGCAGGACTTGGGATCTTCATAACAATCGAGAGATTTATCCCATGCGACACCTCAAATCCGGACGCAAGTTCAACCGGACCAGTTCCCACCGCGAGGCCATGTACAAGAACATGACGGCCTCGTTGATCAAGCACGAGCTGATCCGCACCACGCTGCCCAAGGCCAAGGACCTGCGCCGGGTCGCCGAGCCGCTGATCACGCTGGCCAAGATCGACGGCGTTGCCAATCGCCGCCTCGCATTCGCGCGATTGCGCGACAAGCAGGCGGTCGGCAAGCTGTTCGTGGAACTGGGGCCCCGCTATCGCGAACGCGCGGGCGGGTACCTGCGCATCATCAAGTGCGGCAATCGCGTCGGCGACAATGCGCCGATGGCCTATGTCGAACTGGTCGACCGCCCGCAGGCGCCGGCCGCCGCGGAGGACTGATCCGGCTCACATCGCTTCAACCAGAAATCCCGGCCCTGCGCCGGGATTTTTGTGTGCGCGATCCCGTAGGCCGGCTCAAGCCCGCAGGGCGGAGCCGGCGTTGCACCGGCGCGTCCTTATTGCTGTGCTTGTGTCGGTCCGTAACGGCCTGCCGGGTCCGTCGCTTCGCTCCTTGACCCGGCCTATGTCAAGCGTCCCAACATGAACCGGTCGTGCGTCGCGCCGGCAAGTGGCGCATCATGGATTGATGGATTCGACGATCGCAAGGGATGCGGAGCAACGGACGGAGCCGCGGATCGGCCTGATCTTCGGCGCGCTGATGCTCGGCATGCTGCTGGCGTCGCTGGACCAGACGATCGTGGCCACGGCGCTGCCGACGATCGTCGGCGACCTCGGTGGCCTGGACCAACTTTCGTGGGTGGTCACCGCCTACCTCCTCACCTCGACGATCTCGACGCCGCTGTGGGGCAAGCTGGGCGACCTGTACGGACGGAAGAAGACCTTCGAAGCGGCCATAGCGATCTTCCTGGTCGGCTCGGTGCTTTCGGGCATCAGCCGGGACATCGTCCAGTTGATCGGGTTCCGGGCGGTGCAGGGCCTGGGGGGTGGGGGCCTGATCGTCACCGCGCAAGGGATCATCGCGGACGTCGTGAGTCCCCGCGAGCGCGGCAAGTACCAGGGCATCTTCGGCGCGGTGTTTGGTGTGTCCAGCGTGGTCGGACCGCTGCTCGGCGGGTTCTTCGTGGATCACCTGTCGTGGCGCTGGATCTTCTACATCAACCTGCCGATTGGCGCAGTGGCGCTCTTCGTCGCGGCTGCGGTGCTGCCGCATTCGCCGCGGCGCCATGGTGCTCGCGTGGATTACGCCGGCACGCTGCTGATTGCAGGCGCGACGGCGAGCCTTGTGCTGCTCACCTCGCTCGGCGGCACGCGCTATCCGTGGGCATCCGCGCCGACCGGGGTGCTCGCGCTGCTCGGTGTCGGCTTGCTCGTCGCGTTCCTGGCCGTCGAGCGGCGCGTTCGTGAACCGCTGCTGCCCCCGCACCTGTTCCGCCTGCGGGCGTTCTCGACCAGCAGTGCGCTTGGACTCGTGGTCGGCTTCGCGATGTTCGGATCGATCACCTTCCTGCCGCTCTACCTGCAGGTGGTGAAGGGCGCCTCCCCGACGGAATCGGGATTGCGCCTGATCGCGATGATGGCCGGCCTTCTGTTCACGTCGATCCTGAGCGGGCAACTGATCTCGCGCTGGGGACGCTACAAGGTTTTCCCGATCGTGGGTTGCGCGATCTTCTCGTTCGGGCTGTTCCTGTTGTCCAGCATGGACGCGCATACCGCCGCCGCGTTGGTCGAAACGTACATGTTCGTGCTGGGTTTCGGGCTCGGCATGGTGATGCAGGTGCTGGTGATCGTGGTGCAGAATGTCGTGCCTTACCGCGACCTCGGCGCGGCCACTTCGGGTGTCACCTTCTTCCGTTCGATCGGCGGCGCGTTCGGCGTGGCGGTGTTCGGCGCGATCTTTTCGAACCTGCTGGCGCGCCGGGTCGCCCGCGACTTCGGTGTGTCGGCGACCGGCGCCTTGGCCACCGGCGTGCATTCGAGCCCCATGCAGCTCCAGGGCCTGCCGCCGGCGCTGCACGCCGGCTACGTCCAGGCCTATGCCGAAGCGTTACAACCGGTGTTCCTCGTCGCGAGCTGCATCGGCGTGGTCGCCTTCGCGCTGGCATGGCTGATCCCGGAACTCGCGCTGAAGCAGACCGCGGGTGTCGGTGACATCGGCGAAGCTTTCGCGATACCAAGCGATCGCACCTCCGCGCAGGAAATCGAGCGGGCGCTTGCGGTGCTGGCCAACCGCGAGGATCGCGCCCGCGTCTATCGTCGCTTGGCCGAAAGCGCGGGCGTGGACCTCGATCCCGGGGCGATCTGGATGCTGATCCGGATCGGCCATGCACAGCCGATCCCGCTTGCGGAACTCGCGGCCCGCCTGCAGGCGCCGCTGGAGCGCCTGCAGGCCGTGCTCGCGCGGCTTGCCGACCGAGCCTGCATTGATCGGGGGGATGAAATGGTGTCGTTGACCCGCAGCGGCGAAGCGGTGTACGCCCGCCTGCTCGAGCAGCGCAGGAAGGGACTCGACCAGCTGCTGCAAGGCTGGCCGCCGGACCAGAAGGCCCAGATGGCCGAAACGATCCGCAGCCTCGCCGATCGGCTGTTGAGCGAGGATTTCGGCCGCGATCTCGGCGCCTCGCGCCGCCAACTGCGGGCCATCTCGGGCGGGGCCTGAGCCGGCCGTTCCTGCTGACAATCGACCCGGGCCGCGCTAACGTTGTCGTTCTGGTCCGCAGCAGCCACCCCAATGAACCCTTTCCGCTGGTCCTTCCGCGCCGCCTTCCTGCTCGGCTTCCTGATTTGCCTGGCGTTGCTGGGCTACGCCCTGTACGCCGAGCAGCAACTCAACCTGGTGCCGTGCAACCTGTGCGTCCTGCAGCGGGTGGCGTTCGTCTGGATGGGGCTGTGGTTCCTGATCGGCGGATTGCACGCGCCGCGTGCCGGCGGCCGCTGGGCTTACGCGACACTGGTGCTGATCGGGGCGGCTTTCGGCGTCGCGGTCGCAGCGCGCCAATTGTGGTTGCAATCGTTGCCGCTCGACCAGATTCCCAGTTGCGGCGCTCCGTACAGCATGCTGTTGCAGCAAGTCCACGCCGGCTCGCTGCCGTTTGGCAGGTTCGTGACGCTGATGTTCAGCGGTTCGGGTGACTGCGCCCAGGTCACTTGGCGCTTCCTGGGCTTGTCGATGGCCGGCTGGACCCTGATCTGGTACGTGCTGCTCGCGATCTGGGCCCTGGTTCCGCGTCCGCGCCGCAACCATTTGCGCAATGCGCCGCCGCTGCGCGCGATGGGTCGATGAGCATGGCCGCTCCGGAAGCGCCTTCGCACGCCACGCTCCGCCCGGTGCGCGAGGCGCAGCCATGGCAAGTCGACAGCTGGCAGGCCCGTCCCGCCGCGCAGATGCCGGTCTACGACGATCCGGCTGAATTGCAGCGGGCGCTCGAGCGGCTCGGCCAGTTGCCGCCGCTGGTGACGTCGTGGGAAATCCTTGCGCTCAAGAACCTCGTTGCCGAGGCCCAGACCGGCAAGCGCTTCCTGTTGCAGGGCGGCGATTGCGCAGAGACGTTCGCCGACTGCAACAACGAGGTGATCGCCAATCGCCTGAAGGTGCTGCTGCAGATGAGCCTGGTGCTGGTGCACGGGCTCCGGATGCCGGTGCTGCGGGTGGGCCGTTTCGCGGGCCAATACGCCAAGCCGCGCTCGGTCGACACCGAAACGGTCGATGGGGTGACCTTGCCCGCGTACCGCGGCGACCTCGTCAATGCGCCGGAATTCACGGCCGCGGCGCGGCGTCCCGATCCCATGCGGATGATCGAGGGACACGCCCGCTCGGCGATGACCATGAACTTCGTGCGCGCGCTGGTCGATGGCGGCTTCGCCGACCTGCACCATCCCGAGTACTGGAACCTCGCATGGGTCGAGCGCTCGCCGCTCGCGGCCGAATACCGGCGGATGGTGGATGGCATCGGCGGCGCCGTGCGGTTCATGGAAACCCTGGCCGGCCCGATCGTCGGTTTCATGAAGGTCGATTTCTTCACTTCGCACGAAGCCCTGCTGTTGCCCTACGAGCAGGCGATGACGCGGCAGGTGCCGCGCCAGTGGGGCTGGTTCGACCTTTCGGCGCACTTCCCGTGGATCGGCATGCGCACCGCCGCGCTCGATGGTGCGCACGTGGAGTTCTGCCGCGGCATCCGCAACCCGGTCGCGATCAAGGTCGGACCCGCGATGCATGCCGACCAGTTGCGGCGGTTGATCGACATCCTCAATCCCGACGACGAACCCGGTCGCCTGACCCTGGTCCACCGCATGGGCGCGGGCGGCATCAGCCAGCACCTGCCGCGGCTGATCGAAGCCGTGAAGGCGGACGGACGGCGCGTGCTGTGGGTGTGCGACCCGATGCACGGCAACACCGAAAAGCTGGGCAGCGGCCTCAAGACGCGCCGTTTCGCCAACATCCGCAGCGAACTCGAGCAGGCGTTCGAGATCCATGCCGCGGCCGGCACCAGGCTCGGCGGCGTGCACCTCGAACTGACCGGCGAGGACGTGACCGAATGCATGGGCGGTGCGCGCGACCTCTCCGAGGCCGACCTCGCGCGGGCCTACAAGTCCACCGTCGATCCACGGCTCAACTACGAGCAGGCCCTGGAGCTGGCGATGCTGGTCGTGCGCAAGTCCGCCGGAAACCAGCACGCCTGACGTTGCGCGGCGGCCGGCAGACACAGCCGCCGGACGCGTTATGATGCGGGCTAGCCTTCAAGGGACCAGCAGCCGCCATTTGCCGCGGTCGGCGGTTGTCCCGGAAAGCGGCTGGGGCCGATGGACGAAACCATCACCGCATTGATCGAATCCGCCGTCGATGGCGACGCCGCCTCGTACGAACGGCTGTTCACGCGCGTGTACGCGGAACTGAAACTGCTGGCGCGGCGGCAATTGCGTGCGGGCGCCAATCCCACCCTCGATACCACCAGCCTGGTGCACGACGCCTACCTCAAGCTGGCGCGGCCGGAGACGTTGGCGCTGCAGAGCCGCAGGCATTTTTTCGCGCTCGCCGCCAAGGCCATGCGGCAGATCGTGATCGACCACGCGCGCGCGCGCGCAGCCGCCAAGCGTGGCGCCGGCGAAGTGCGGGTAGTCCCGCTGGAAGACGCCGCCGAACTGGCCGGTACGCACGTCGGCCCCGACCGCCTGCTGCAGCTCGACCGCGCGTTGAGCGAGCTGGAACGCAGGATGCCGCGACTGTCATCCCTGATCGAAATGCGCCTGTTCGGCGGCATGGAACTGGCGGAGATCGCCGCATTGCAGGAGGTGAGCGAACGTACCCTCAATCGCGACTGGCGGCGCGCCCGTGCCGAACTCTACGCCGCACTGTACGGCTGAGGACGACGCCATGCCGCGGCAAAGTCTGGACGAATTGTTCGATGCGGCGCAGGACATTCCGACCGGGCGCCGCGCGGCGTGGCTCGATTCGGCATGCGCAGGCGACGCCGGTCTCAGGCGCGAGCTCGAACGCCTGCTCGCGGCCGATGCGCGTGAACAGGGCGTGCTGGAGACCGGTCCCGCCCTGATCGCGGGGCTGCTGGCGGAGCCAATGGTGACGCCGGAAACGTTCGGCGTGTGGAGGGTGCTCGAGCGGATCGGCGCCGGCGGCATGGGCGAGGTGTGGCTGGCCGAGCGCGACGACGCGGGCTTCGTCCAGCGTGCCGCCATCAAGCAGGTCGCCTGGCCGACGCCTGGCCTGTTGCAGCGCTTCCACCGCGAGCGGCAGATCCTCGCGCGACTGACCCATCCCGGAATCGCGCGACTGATCGACGGCGGCGTGGATGGCAACGGCTGTCCGTTCCTCGCCATGGAATACGTGGAGGGCAGGCGCGTCGATGCGTGGGTCCGCGAACGCGCGCTGGCGCCGCGCGCCACCGTCAAGTTGCTGCTGAAGGTGTGCGATGCCGTGGAATTCGCACACCGCAATCTGGTCGTCCACAGCGACATCAAGCCTTCCAACATCCTGGTCGGCGAAGACGGCCTGCCGCGGCTGCTGGACTTCGGCATCGCACGGGTGATCGCGGACGATGAAGCGGACGCCACCGCCACCGCCGCCCGGTTGATGACGCCTGATTATGCGGCGCCGGAGCTGATCGAAAAAGGCGTCGTCACCACCGCCGCGGACGTGTACGCGCTGGGCGTGCTGGCCTTCGAATTGCTGAGTGGCGCAAAGCCCCGCCGCTTCGGAAACATCGGCACCCCGGTGCAGCCACCCAGCCTCGCGGTGGCACGCGACGCGGGCGACCGGCGTGTGCGGCAGCGCATGTTGCGTGGCGATCTCGACCGCGTGGTGATGACCGCGATGGCGCGCGAGCCGGCGCGGCGCTATCCGAGCGTCGAAGCCTTCGCCCGCGACCTGCGCCACTGGCTCGACGGACGCCCCGTGGCCGCGCGCGGCGATGACGCCTGGTACCGCCTGCGCAAATTCGTGGCACGCAACCGCGTCGCCGTGGCCGCCGCCGTCGCCGTCGCATTGACGTTGGCGGCGGCCACCGCCTACAGCGCCCAGCAAGCGCGCATCGCCCGCGCGCAGATGCATCGCGCCGAGGCGGTGCGCGTATTCCTGGCCGACACGTTCGCGCAGATCGACCCCGCCGGGAATCAGGGCAGGACGGTCGGCATGCGCGAGCTGCTGGAACACAGCGAACAACGCCTGCTCGACGCCGGGGACATACCGCTGCAGGTACGCGCCGATCTTGCGACCCTGATCGGGACCTTTTACTGGAACCTCGCCGACAACGTCGCTTCCAAACGCGTGCTGGACCGTGCAGTGGGCATGGCCGCGCAGGGGGAGGTGGACGACGAGGTCCATGCACGTGCGCTGCTGGCGCTGGCGCGGGTCGAGAGTGATCGATTCGAAAACGAATCTGCCTGGCGTCACGCGACTCAGGCTCTGGCGCTGGCGCGGCAGGCCAGCCGGCCCGCCCCGGACCTGGTGGAAGCTGCGCAACGCATCGTCGCGACGATGGCGATCGCCCATGACAGTCCGATGCACGCCGAGCAGACGTTGCGCCAATTGCTGGCACATGACCGCGCGCGCTACGGCGACAGCCAGATGGTGGCCGATGACCTGATCTCGCTGGTGCAGGCGCTGATGGCGTTGCAACGCTACGACGAGGCCGAGGCGGCCGGCCTGCAGGCCATCGAGGTCGGCAAGCGCGTGCAGGGTACGTTCGGCGGCCGGGTCGGGCTGGCACAGGATTTCATTGGCGAAATTCGCGTGCTGCGCGGTGACTATGCGGGCGCGAGGCCGATGTTCGCGGCGTCGGCCAAGGCGGCCAGCACGCTGTGGGGCGCCGACAACGTACGTGCCAGCATCGTGCGCTATCAGTTGCTGCACCTGGCGGTTCTCGAAGGCCGGTTCCGGCAGTCGTTGCCCGCGGTCCGCGCGATGCGCGACGAAGGGTTGGCCTTGCGTACGGCGCGTCCGGACCACGCCGCGTTTTGTTCGATGCTGCTTGCCGACACCTGGTTCGGGCTCGGCGAATTCGCGAAAGCCGAGCGCGCGTACCGCGAGAGCATCCCGTTGCTGCGTACGATGACGAACGGCGAGCATTCGGATGCCATGGCCTCCACGTTGTCGAATCTCGCCCTCGTCTTGCGCTGGCAGGACAGGTTGGACGAAGCGGAAACGGCTGCGCGCAAGGCGGTTGCGATCGACCGGGACCTGCACTTCACGACCGAGAACGGGCTGCCGCCGGACTTGGCGATGGCGCGCGATCTTTCCGTGCTCGGCGTCATCGTCGGGTTGCGCGGCCACCCGCAACAGGCCCTGCAGCACGCGCGCGCCGCAGCCGCGAAGCTGCCGGGCGCGTCGCAGGGCGAATTGCCGTTGTACGCGCAGGTTCGCGCCCGTTTGGCGCGGGCACTGCTCGACGTCGGCAACGCCGATGCCGCATTGACGCAGGCGCGCCTCGCGCAGGCCATCGCGGATCGACGGTGGCCGCGGAACAACTGGCAACGCGCGGAAGTGCAACGGGTACTCGGTCGAGCCTTGCTCGCTGCCGGC
>DASSOQ010000091.1:0-24650 GCA_035700365.1 Rhodanobacteraceae bacterium
TCTTGACTTGCTTCGCTGTTCCGGAGAGAAAATGGATTCCGGATCACGGCTGCGCCGCGTCCGGAATGACGAATGGAGGGAACGGACCCCGAAGGCCACTCCGGTAAACCGAAATGAGCGAACGCTGACATGAACGAACAGCCGACCGTGAAGCTGGACGACCTCGAAGAAGCCATGGAGTTCGTGAGCTCGGGGCAGGATTTCGGCAACGCGGCGTGGGTGCGCCGGGATGCGGGCGAGGTGCTCTGGCACGCCGATGACGGCAACGATTGGGAGCCTCTGCCGGAAGACATCGACGAGGAGGACCGCTATGTAGCGGTTCCGGACAAGCGTGACTTCGGGCTGGGCAAGCCGCTGGCGCTGGAATTTGCCCGCACCCATCTTCCGGAATGCCTGGAGCAGGTTTACGGGATCTTCTCCCACCGCGGCGCCTATGCCCGCTTCAAGGACCTGCTGGACCGCCACGATAGCCTGGAGGCCTGGTACCAGTGGGAGCAGGAAAAGACCCGGCAGGCGCTGCGCGAATGGTGCGCGGACAATGGCATCAAACTGGCCGAGTAGCCGGCAGCGCCGCCTTCCGCCAATCCCTGCTGCAAAAGCCTTCGCCGGCGAGCTGGTCTGAGTCGTCCGACATGGCCCACGGTTGCATGGTGATACCATCGGAACAGCAAAACCGGCGGGTGGAAACATGACCGATTCAGCCAAATCCCTGATTGACCAGGCGCTCAAGCTCAAGGCTTCCGAACGTGCGGCCGTCGCCGAGCGGCTGTTGGCCAGCCTGGATGTGCCTGATCCCGCGATCGATGCCGCGTGGGCGCATGAGGCTAACGCGCGGGTGGAGGCGCATGACCGGGGCGAAATCGAATCGGTCCCGGCCGAGGACGTCTTCGCCAAATACCGGCACAAGTGAAGTTCCGGTTCCTCGCTCCCGCGTCAGCCGAGCTTGATGATGCGGTCGTGTATTACGAGGCGCAGCAGCTTGGGCTGGGCCTTCAGTTTGCAGTGGCGGTCGAGCGCAGTTTGTCACGCGTGGCGCTCTTCCCCGAGGGCTACCAGAAGGTGGGCAAGTATTCGCGGCGTTGTCTTGTTTCGGGGTTTCCCTACGGGATCATCTACCAGCCGCGTCCATCGCATGTTCTGGTGGTGGCGGTGGCGCACCTGCATCGCCGTCCGGAATACTGGATGCCGCGCGAGCCACCAGGCGCAACGCGGAGTTGAAATGGGCACAATGACGACTCGTGCAGAACGCCGTGCCGACTTCCACGCCGACGCGGACCGGCGATGGGCCGAATATCTGAAGACCGGCGAAAGCATTCCGTGGGAGGAGGCGCGCCGCTATTTCAAGGCCCGGATCGCAGGGAAGAAGGCCAAACCACCGTTGGCCCGCAAGCTGGCCCGCTCATAGGGTTGGCATTGGGGATGTCAGCACAGGAAACCGAAGCCGATACCCGCGCCAACCGCATCGATCCGGTACTGCGCGAGGCCGGTTGGGGCGTGGTGGAGGGTTCGCGCATCCGCCGCGAGATGATCTGTCCCGGCCGCATCACCGCCGGTGGGCGGGTGAATCCGCTGTCCGCCGACTACGTGTTGAGCTTTCGCGGGCACAAGCTGGCGGTGATCGAGGCCAAGCGCGCGGGCCTCGGCCACACCGAAGGCGTCGGCCAGGCCAAGGATTACGCGACGCGCCTCAAGGCGCGTTTCGCTTATTCGACCAACGGCATCGGCTGGTATGGCATCGACATGGCGACCGGCAGGGAAGCCGATCTCGCGTTGCCGTTTCCCTCGCCAGAAGATTTGTGGCAACGCTGCTTTCCGCACGACAACGCGTGGCGCGACCGTTTCGGTGCGGTGCCGTTCGAAACCGGCGGCGGCAAATGGCAACCGCGCTATTACCAGCACAACGCCATCAATGCGGTGCTGGAGGCGATCGCCAATGGCAGGAATCGCATCCTGCTGACGCTCGCGACCGGCACGGGCAAGACGTCGATCGCCTTCCAGATTGCGTGGAAGCTGTTCCAGTCGTCGTGGAATCTGTCGCGCGAACCGGTGCGCCGGCCACGCATCCTGTTTCTGACCGATCGCAATTTCCTCGCCAACCAGGCGTACAACGATTTCAATGCGTTTCCGGCCGATGCGCTGTGCCGCATCAGCCCTGACGAAATTCGCAAGCGGGGCAAGATTCCGAAGAACGCCAGCGTGTTCTTCACCATCTTCCAGACCTTCATGACCGGCGGCGGCGCGGAAATCGGCGAAGACGACGCGCCAGCCGGCGAGCCGCAATTCACGTTCGAGGGTTACGCCCCGGATTTCTTCGACTTCATCATCATCGACGAATGCCACCGCGGTGGCGCGCGCGACGAGAGCCGGTGGCGCGGCATCCTGGAATATTTCTCGCCCGCGGTGCAGTTGGGCATGACCGCCACGCCCAAGCGCGACGTCAACGTCGACACCTACCGCTATTTCGGTGAGCCGGTGTACACCTACGCGCTGAAGGACGGCATCGGCGACGGGTTTCTCACGCCGTTCAAGCTGCGGCAGATGGCGAGCACGCTGGACACCTACAGGTACGCCGATGGCGACGAGATCGTGAGCGGCGAGATCGACCCGGAAAAGGAATACGGCGAGGCCGACTTCAACACGAAGATCGT
This sequence comes from Rhodanobacteraceae bacterium, assembly GCA_035700365.1. Lineage (GTDB taxonomy): Bacteria > Pseudomonadota > Gammaproteobacteria > Xanthomonadales > Rhodanobacteraceae > 66-474. The sequence goes on from DASSOQ010000091.1 coordinate 2,649, forward strand.
GATCGATGCACGCGAGCAAAGCCGCGTGGCCGAGTTCATGGACCAGATCGACCCGCGCCAGAAGACGCTGGTGTTCTGCGCGACGCAGGAACACGCCGCGCGGGTGCGCGACTGGATCAACCAGATCAAATCCAATCCCGATCCGGACTATTGCGTGCGTGTGACCGCCAATGATGGAGAACGCGGCGAACAGCACCTGCGTGACTTCCAGGACAACGACAAGACCCTGCCGACAATCCTCACCACCTCGCAGAAGCTGTCCACCGGCGTCAACGCGCTCAACATCCGCAATATCGTGTTGATGCGGCCCATCAAGTCGATGATCGAGTTCAAGCAGATCATCGGCCGCGGCACACGCGTGTTCGGCGGCAAGTATTTCTTCACGATCTACGATTTCGTCGGTGCGGCCGAACACTTCAAGGATCCGGAATGGGATGGCGAACCGTTGCCGCCCGACCCGCCAAGCGAGCCGCGCAAACCAAAGGAGCCGGAGCCCGATCCCGAGCCGCCCGGCGGCATCGACGACGATCCGCCGCCGCCTGCGCCGAAGATCGTGGTGAAACTGGCCGACGGCAAGGAGCGGCAGATCCGCTACATCGCGAATACCAGCTACTGGTCGCAAGACGGCAGGCCGATCACCGCGCAGGAATTCATGCAGCAATTGTTCGGCGACCTGGGCACGCTGGTCACGAGCGAGGATGAATTGCGCCGGGTCTGGAGCGATCCCGAGCGCCGTGTTGCCTTCATCCGGCGCTTGGCGGAAATGGGCTACGACGAGGACCGCCTGCACGACATGCAGCGGCTGATCGACGCGCCGGACAGCGACATCTTCGACGTGCTGGCCTACGTGCGATTCACGCTGGCGCCGCTGTCACGGTCAGACCGCGTCAGCACCGTGCAGGCAACGCGCCTTTCGGGCTATGAACGGGAAATGCGTTCGTTCCTCGAATACGTGCTGGATGCATACCGGCGGCAGGGCATTGACGAACTGGCGCCTAGCAAACTCGCGGATTTCCTGCGCATCCGCTACGGCGGCACCAACGACGCCAAGCGCATCCTTGGCCCGATTCCGCAAATCCGCAGCGCTTTCGTGGACGTGCAGGGCTATCTGTTTCGCTGATTCTGACGCCGTGGGTTGCCGGACAGGACGCCTTCCACGCGCATCATTCGCCGCGACCCTGCGCGCCCTGCCCGGACTCGCGCGACTTGCGCGCGTCCGATTGCTTTCCGGACGACTCCAGCATGTCCGCGGTCGGCGGTGGCTCGGGGCCGGCCTCGCCGGATTTTTTCATCGTGCGATCGAGCAGGCCCAGCGCGTACTTCGCCGTGGTGCCGTAGAGGACGATCGAGAACAGCACGGTCAGCGCCATCACGGACCACAGGTAGCGCGGTTCGAGCAGCGCGCCGGCGCCGGCGGCGTAGCCGATGTAATACAGCGAACCGAGGCCGCGGATGCCGAAGTAACCGGCCGCCAGCCGGACCGGTGCCGGATGGATGGATCCGGCGAACCCCAGCAGCGTCGCGATCGGGCGCACGACCAGCAGGGCCAGCAGCGCGAACACGACCTCGCGCCAGCCGACGCCGTCCAGCACGCCGCTCGCGAGCGCGCCGCCGAACAGGCCGAGCACCAGGAACGCGAGCATGCGCTCCAGCCGACGCGCCGATTCGGTGATCCGTTGGGCATAGTCGAGCGCATGCCCGAAGTTGCGGATCGCGACCGCGGCGACGAACACGGCGACGAATCCGTAGCCGTGCACCGCCTCGGCAGCCGCGTACACCAGGAACGCCACGCCGACCGACGCGATGCCTTCGTTGGATCGCGTCAATTGCAGCCGCTCCGGCAGCAATCCGTTGGCGCGCACCAGCAGCCAGCCGCAGCCGAAGCCGATCAGTGCCGCGACCACGACGCCCCAGATCAGGTCGACGCCCAGCCAGTGCAGGATCCAGGCACCGGGGCACGAATCATGCGCGATCATCGCCGCGCCGAGCGCGAGGAATGGCAGTGCCATGCCATCGTTCAGTCCGGCCTCGGACGTGAGCGCGAAACGCGTTTCGCCCTCCTCGCCCGAGCCCGGCAGGCCGACCTGCACCGACGATGCCAGCACCGGGTCGGTAGGTGCGAGGATCGCGGCGAGCAGCACCGCCAGCCCCGGCGACAGCCCCAGCAACGTGCAGCCGAGCGCCGCCAGTGCCGCGATCGACAACGGCATCACCAGCGCGAGCAGTCGCCAGCTCGTCGCCCAACCGCGCCATGAAAATTTCCGGTCGATGCTGAGGCCGGTCCCCATCACGGCGACGATCAGCACGACTTCCGGAAAGAGCTTCGCCGCACGCGGATGCGCGAGCGGCGATGCGGCGTCGTGGGTGAACGCGAACGCGAGGAAGCCCACGCCGACCGCCAGCATCGGCAGCGTCAGTGGTACGCGCTCCAGCCACAGGGGAACCCAGGCCACGAGCAGGATCGCGGCCCCGCAACCAGCGAAGGCGAGCAGTTCGGCGGGGAATACCATGGTCCCGGCGTTGGTCCTTCAACAGCCGTGCAGTCACGCCATCATGAGCGTGCGCCACCCCGTCGGCAAGCTCCGCTGGTGCTCATCCGCCGGAAGTCGGCGGGGCGCATCAGTCGTCGCGCCGGCAGACTCCCGGATAAGCCCGCAAGCGTTCAGCAGATGGCCGGTCGATGTCGATGAACCTTACACCTTCGCGGCTTGCGTAGATGATTGCGTCTGCAACCCATTGAAACAACCTGGAAAAGGCAGGTGGTATGGAAACTTGCTGCGATGGTGCCGCCGAAGGGAAACCTTCTCACAGGGGCAAATCGATGAATCGCTTCAATCCGCTGCGTGTTTGCGCATCCACCTTTCTAGCGCTGGGTGCTGCGTTGGCACTCTCCGTGCCCGGTGCCGCCAGTGCTTCGCCGTATGTCGTCAAGCTCGTGCAGCAGGGAGCCGATGTCGTTGCGACCGGTAGTGGGGAATTCAATCTGGCCGGTCTCGCGGTCAACGCGCTTTACCAGGACAACGGAAGTGGTCTCTATGCTGCCGATGGATATGTCATGACCGGCACGGGTGTCGGGCGGCTCGATGGCTACACCGGGTTCGCGGGTCCCGCCAACTTCGGCGCGGGCGGTTTCGTCGGCGCCAATGGCGGGGCCGGGGATAATGTTGGAATCTACGGCGGTACGTCGTCTTACGGTTATGCCGTATTCTGGGTGCCGCAAGGCTATGTCTCCGGCACGGGCTTGTCCGGCAGCGCGATCTGGAACAACGCCAGCTTCGCGAGCCTCGGCATGACACCCGGCACCTACACGTGGACGTGGGGGACTTCGGCCGACCAGAGCTTCACGCTCATGATCGGCGGCGCGACGGCCGTCCCGGAGCCGACCGCGCTCGGCATGCTTGGTCTGGGTGTGCTGTTGATGGGCGGCTTGCTCATCTACCGTCGACGCCAGCCTCGACCCGCATGACGGACACTATCGACTGATTTTCAAAAAGGACCCCCGGAAACGGGGGTCGCTTCTTTCCGCCAGTGGTGCGGCCAGCGGCGGCCCGTCGATGAGGCGCTCCGCTCGCAAATTGTTCTGCCAGCCCGCAAGAATTTCCCGCCATTCATTGCGCAGTGCATTCCTGGCGGGTCGGCGGGATGGCACGCGTGTTGCAGCGGCATATGCACCGACGTATCCACGGAAGGAACCCGAGCATGTTCGCGCACAACAAACGCCTGCAATATTCGGTACATGTGGGCGAATCCAATCCCGGCCTCGCCAACCTGATGCTGGAACAGTTCGGCGGTCCCGACGGCGAACTCGCCGCGGCGATGCGTTACTTCACCCAGGCGCTGGGCGAGGACGATCCTGGCCGCAAGGACATGTTGCTGGACATCGCCACCGAGGAGCTGAGCCATCTCGAGGTGATCGGCACGGTGGTGGCGATGCTCAACAAGGGCGCGAAGGGCGAACTGGCCGAGGGTGCCAACGCCGCGGCGGAGATGTATCGCTCCCTGCACGGCGCCGGCAACGATTCGCACCTGACCCAGATCCTCTACGGCGGCGGCCCCGCCCTCACCAATTCCGGCGGCGTGCCATGGAGCGCCGCCTACATCGACAGCCGCGGGGATCCCACCTGCGACCTGCGCTCCAACATCGCGGCGGAATCCCGCGCCAAGATGATCTACGAGCGCCTGATCAACGTTACCGATGACCCCGGAGTGAAGGATGCCCTCGTGTTCCTGATGACGCGCGAGATCGCGCACCAGCAATCGTTCGAAAAAGCGCTGTACGCGATCCAGCCCAATTTCCCGCCCGGCAAGCTGCCCGGCAAGCCGGAATTCGCGGACGTCTATGTCAATACGTCGCAGGGCGAAGGGGACATGCGAGGCCCGTGGAACAGCGACGACAACTTCCGCTATGTCAGCAAGGCCGAAGAATTCCTGGCGATGGACGGGGGCGACGGCAAACCGGACGTGCACCTGACGGACCAGGAAGGCAAGGTCTTGCAGGAATTGCAGCGGCGCACGCGTTCCAACCCGCGGGGCAACCCGAAAACAGGAGCCGAATTGGGAATCGACGGGCACGCACAACGGACGTGAACGGCATCGGACGCAACAACTCACGGAGCAAGCAAGCATGAGTACCGCACGAAAGGAAATGAACGAACACGACCCGGCGCGCGAGCATCTGGTCGACTGGCTGCGCGACGCGCATGCCATGGAAAAGCAGGCCGAGCAGATGTTGAAGGGCCAGGCGAGCCGGCTGGAGCACTACCCCGAGGTGAAGGCGCGCGTCGAGCAGCACATCGCCGAGACGCAACAGCAGGCGCGCGACGTCGAGCAATGCCTGGAGTGGCTGGGCGAAGACACTTCGGCGCTGAAGGACACCGGCGGCAAGGCCATGGCGCTGATGCAGGCGATGGGCGGCATGGTGATGTCGGACGAAGTCATCAAGGGCGGGGTGGTGAGCTACGCGTTCGAGCACATGGAGATTGCCTCGTACACCGTCCTGATCTCGGCTGCGCGCGCGGCGGGGGAGGCCGAAGTCGCGCACGCCTGCGAGCGCATCCTGCAACAGGAAAAGGCGATGGCCGCGTGGCTTGCCGAACACACATCGGCGACCGTGCAGGAATTCCTGCAGCGCGAGCGAACCGGGCAGCAATCCAAGCGTTGATCGCAGCGGTGGCGTGACGCCAGCAGCCGCGCAGCCTTCGGAGAAGAACCTCGCCGGGTGCGGCAGTACGCCCGGCGCCGATCAAAAGCACACGCTCGTCGCGGATGCGGCGTGCGTGTCGGCGGGTGTCCGCTTCGAGCCGGTGGCGATTTGCTCCGGCGCGATCCGCGAGGATCCCCGGCCAGCCAGGAGCCATGACGGCACGCGTTGCCACCGGGCGCGCAACGACAAGGAGGTATCGTATGCATGGGATGTTCACGTTGGGCGTTCCCGCCTGGGAGCTGGTATGCCGCGCGGCAATCGTATACGTCGCGCTGCTGGTCCTTCTGCGGCTGTCCGGCAGGCACACCGTCGGCGAGTTGAGCATCTTCGACCTGATCGTGGTGATCGTGATCGGCAGCGCGGTGCGCACCGCGCTGCTCGGCAACGACAAGTCGGTGCCCGGCGGACTGCTGGTGGTGGCGGTATTGCTGCTGCTGGATTACATCAGTTCCTTCCTGTCCGCGCGCTTCCGCAAGGCGGAGCATGTGCTCGACGGCAAGCCGGTGCTGATTGCCCGCGACGGCGTGGTATTCCACGACGTGTTGAAAAGATGCAACGTGGCCTTGGGTACTTTTCAGTCGGCGATGCGAAGCCACGGCCTGAGCACCGGACAGATCGACCAGGCGATCCTCGAAGCCAACGGCAACATCACCTTCTGCAGGAAACCCGAATGACGTGCGCAGCTTGCGCGGCCATGGTCACGCCCGCGCCGCCACGGCGGCGCCGAGCAGCCCGGGGTTGGGGTGCGTGATCACCTGCACCGCCATCCGCTGCATGTAATCCTCGTGGCGGCCCTTTGCCACGAACGCTTCCATGAATTCGCTGTCGCGGAAGAAATCCGGAAAGTGCAGCACGATGCCGCCGGCGATCAGCACCGTGCTGGCGCCGTGCAGCAGCGCGGCGTCCCCAGCCACGGCGCCGTAGATCCGGCAGAAGCGATGCAGCGCACGCTCGGCGTCCGGGTCGTTGCCCGAAAGCGCGGCATCGACCACTTCCTTCGAACGGCGCGAGCCAGGTTGCGGCGCCGGTGCCGCAACCGGTTCGAGCCCGCGGAGCCAGGCGTCGATGTTGGAGAGGCCGTGGCCGCTCAGCAGCCGTTCGTTGGAAATGCGTCCGTGGCGAACACGCAGCCAGGCGGCGAGTGCGCGCTCCTCCTCCTGGATCGGCGCGAAGCTGGCGTGGCCGCCTTCGGTGGGCACCACGTGCCAGCCAGCCGCGAAGGACCCGGTGAGCAGCGCCACGCCCAGTCCGGTCCCCGCCCCGATCAACGTCACTGGCCCGGCGGGCGGCGTCGCGATCGCACCGTGCACCGCCATGCGATCGCCTGCGGCGAGATGCGGTGCGGCCCATGCAATCGCCGCGAAATCGTTGATGAGCCGAAGCTCGTCGAGGCCGAGGGCCTTGCGCAGCTCGCTCCGCCGAAACGACCAGTCGCGGTTGGTGAGCGTGATTTCGTCGCCGGTGATCGGCGACGCAACCGCCAGCGACGCGCGCTTCGGGTGGGTTCCGACGTCCGCCAGGTATTGCCGGGCGGCTTCACCCAGGCTGCCGAAGCCGCGGTTGGTGAAGGTGTGCTCCTCCACGATCCGCGGTTCCGGAGCCGCAAGATCGGCCAGGGCGAAGCGCGCGTTGGTGCCGCCGATGTCGCCGATGAGGGCCAGCTTCTCCATGGTTCACTCCGGTGGACAGGCGGCCAGCATAAGCAAGCATCGCCAGCGTGTCATGCGTAGGCGCCTGGTAGGCCGGCTCAAGGAGCGCAGCGACGGAGGCGGCAAGCCCTCATGCATGACGAGTGCGTTGCCGACTCCGGCCTTCGGCCTTGAGCGGCCTACGGGTTGCGCAGCCGGCAACCCCGTGGCGCTGCGGACAGTTTTGTAGGCCGGCTCAAGGAGCGCAGCGACGGAGCCGGCAGGCTTCGCACGTGCCGTAGCGATGCCGGCTCCGGCCTTCGGCCTTGAGCGGCCTACGGGTTGCGCAGCCCGCAACCCCGTGGCGTTGCGGACAGTTTTGTAGCCCGGCTCAAGGAGCGCAGCGACGGAGCCGGCAGGCTTCGCGCGTGCCGTAGCGATGCCGGCTCCGGCCTTCGGCCTTGAGCCGGCCTACGGCAGATGCCGCCGCGCTACGCGCAGGCGGTTTGCCGGCGGCTGGAATCGCGCACGACCAGTTTCATCGGCAGCATCCGGCTTGCCACGGGCTCGCCGCGGATCAGCCGCAGCAGGCTGTCCACCAGTATTTCGCCGGCGAGCGCGGTGTCCTGCAGCACCGTCGTCAGGGGCGGATTGACGAAGCTCGCCATCGGGATGTCGTCGAAGCCGGCGATCGCCACGTCGTCGGGCACCTCGATGCCATGCGCCGAGAGCGCGCCCAGGGCACCGATCGCGATCAGGTCGCTGGCGGCGAAGATCGCGTCGAAGCGGGCGCCTCGCGCGAGCAGCGCCTCGACGGCCTGCCGACCGGAATACTGCGAGCTCTCCGCATCGACCTGCAGCGCCTCGTCGACGGCGATGCCGCGGGCACGCAGCGCGTACAGGTGGCCGCGGTAACGTTCCTGGAATTCCGGAAAGTGGTTCGACGCGTCGCCGAGGAAGGCGACGCGCCGGCAGCCTTGGGCCAGCAGGTGCTCTGTGATCGAGCGGCCGCCGTGGAAGTTGTCGCAGCCGATCGTGACGCAGGGCTGCGCGGGCAGCACCGCGCCCCAGCAGACGATGCGGGTACCCTGCGCGCAGAGCTTCTCGAGTCGGCTGGCGTGGGTGAGGTAATCGCCGTAGCCGAGCAGGATGATACCGTCGGCCTTCTTGCTCTCCGCGAAATCGGCGTGCCAGTCGCGCGCGAGTTCCTGGAACGAGATCAGCAGGTCGTACCCCTGGCGCGCGCATTCGCGGGTGATCGAGCCGAGCATCGACAGGAAGAACGGATTGATGCGCGAGTCGTCCGGGGTGGGGTCTTCGAAGAACAACAGGGCGAGCGTGCCGGAGGTCTTGCTGCGCAGGCTGGACGCGTTCTTGTCGACCGTGTAGTGCAGCGAGGCCGCGGCCGCCGCGACCCGCTGGCGGGTTTCCTCGCTGACCCGCGCGCTGCCGCGCAACGCGCGTGAAACCGTCGCCTGCGAGACGCCGGCCAGTTCGGCGATGTCGAACGACGTGATGCGCTTCTTGTTGCCCACCCCTAGACGCAGCCCCTGCAACGCGGCCCGGCGGCCGCGACTTCGCGAATCGTAGCAAAAATGCGCGGGAGTGCCGCGGTGGTGCAGGGCGGACATCGTCCGCCATTGCGCGGCGGCCACTCCTCCCCCTTCAAGGGGGAGGCCGGGAGGGGGGTGGGGTTTTTGGATCTCCGCCTGGCACATCAGCCAACCCATCCCCACCCCAACCCTCCCCTTGAAGGGGAGGGCTTCTACGTCTCCGCTTGACCGGCCAGTTGTGCAGGCGGACATCGTCCACCGGCGCCGTCAGCCGGGCATGTCCTCCAGCTCCACGCCGCGGGTCTCGCGCACGAAGCGGAGCACGAACAGCAACGAGAGCAAGGCAAAGAACGCGTACAGGCCGTACGAGAACGGCAGGCTGAACTGGGCCATCGGCGGAAAGCTGCTGGTGATCGCGAAATTGGCCAGCCATTGCGCGGCCGCGGCGACCGCCAGCGCCATGGCGCGGATCCGGTTGGGGAACATCTCGCCCAGCAGCACCCACACCACCGGTCCCCAGCTCACCCCGAAGAAGACCACGTAAAGGTTGGCCGCGACCAGTGCGACCGGGCCCCAGGCCCCGGGCAGGCTGAGGCTGGTTCCGGTGCCGGTGGCCTCCGCAAAGCAAGCCGCCATCACCGCCAGGGTGACCAGCATGCCGGACGAGCCGATCACGAGCAGCGCCTTGCGCCCGATCCGGTCGATCAGCGCGATCGCCACCAGCGTCACCAGCACGTTCACGATGGAGGTGATGACCGTGAGCATGAAGGAGTTGGATTCGCTGAAGCCCACGGAATTCCACAAGGTCGTGGAGTAGTAGAAGATCACGTTGATGCCGACGAACTGCTGGAACACCGACAGCACGATGCCGACCCAGACGATCGGCAGGAATCCCGCGCGGCCGCCCACCAGATCGCTCCAGCGCGGCTTGTGCTCGCGCTTCAGGCTGATCTGGATTTCGCCGAGCTTCTTCTGGAGAGCGGCTTCGGAACCGAGCGCCAGAACCCGCCGCAACACGCCCAGCGCCTCCTTGTTGCGTCCGCCGGCTACCAGGTGTCGCGGCGATTCGGGCACGCTGAAGGCGAGCACGCCGTAAATCACTGCCGGGATCACGCCCACGATGAACATCCAGCGCCAGGCGCCGAGGCCGAGCCAGAATGGATTGGCGGCGCCTCCGGCTGCGCCGGCCAGCGCGGCATCGCTCAGGAGGGCCACGAAGATTCCGAGCACGATCGCCAGCTGTTGCATCGAGCCGAGCCGCCCGCGTATCGACGCCGGGGATATTTCGGCGATGTAGGCCGGTGCCACCACCGAGGCCACCCCGACGCCGATGCCCGCGATCACGCGCCAGGCCATCAACCACGCCACCGATCCGGAAAGCCCGGCACCGACGGCGCCAGCCGCCAGCAATATCGCCGCGACCTGCATCGTGCGCACGCGGCCATAACGGTCCGCCAGGCGTCCCGCGTACCACGCTCCGAGCGCCGAGCCGAGCAGCGCGATGGACACCGCGAAACCCGTCAGGGCGGCGCTCAGGCCGAACGAGGCGCGCAGCGAATCGACCGCTCCGTTGATCACGGCGGTGTCGAACCCGAACAGGAACCCGCCGAGTGCGGCGGCGGCGGCGATCAGGATCACCCGCAGCCCGGTGCGGCCTTGCAGGTTCTCCGGTGCGCTGGTCGATTCGTTCATGACGAGGCTCCCATGGCGGTGGCGGCGAAATCGGGCTGCGCATCGACCGTCTCGAACCGCGCGAACAGCGCGCCATAGCGCGGCAGCTGCAGGTGGTTGCCGTCGAGGGTGCCTTCGCGCAGGCCGTGGCCGCGCAGCGCGCTGGAAGCGCCGGCAATGGGCAATGTCAGTTCGGCCGCTCGATCGGAAAGATTGAACGCCACCAGCAGCACCTCGTCGTCGGCGTGACGCGTGAAGGCCAGCACGGGTTCGGCAGTATGCAGGAAACGGATCGCGCCCGTGCACAGGGCCGGATGGGACCGGCGCCAGCGCAGGAACGTGCGGAAGCCGTGCAGGGTCGAGTCCGGATCGGATTCCTGGTGGCTCACCGCCATCGGGAGGTGTTCATCGGGCACCGGCAGCCACGGCTTCCCGGTCGTGAAGCCGGCATGCATGTCGCCGTTCCAGGGCATCGGGGTACGGCAGCCGTCGCGCCCCTTGAACTGTGGCCAGAACGCGATGCCGAACGGGTCGCGCAGCGCCTCGTAGGGCACCTCGGCCTCGGTGAGCCCGAGTTCCTCGCCCTGGTACACGCAGACCGCGCCGCGCAGCGAACACAGCATCGCGGTCAGCAGCTTGGCGAGCGGGGCGGCCGGTCGGCCCCCGCCCCAGCGCGAGAGCACGCGCTCGACGTCGTGGTTGGAGATCGCCCAGCACGGCCAGCCTTCCCGCATCTTCGCGTCGAGCCGGCACACGGTGTCCCGGATCCAGGCGGCGCTGAAGTCATCCGTGAGCAATTCGAAGCTGTAGCCCATGTGGAGGCGCCGGCCGCTGGTGTATTCGGCGATCGTGGCCAGCGAGTCTTCCGAGGAAATCTCGCCGAGCGTGGCGACGCCGGGGTAGCGGTCGAGCAGGGCGCGCAGGTGTTCCAGGAACGCCAGGTTTTCCGGCCGGGTGTTGTTGTAGAAGTGGTACTGGTGCGCGTAGGGATTGTCGGGGCTGAAGCCGCGCCCGATCCGCTGGGCCGCGGGCTTGGCCGGGTTGTCTCGCAACTCCGGATCATGGAAGCAGAAGTTGATCGCGTCGAGGCGCAGGCCGTCGACACCGCGCTCGAGCCAGAACTTCACGTTGTCCAGCACCGCCGCGCGCACCTCCGGGTGGTGGAAATTGAGGTCAGGTTGCTCGGCGAGGAAGTTGTGCAGGTAGTACTGCTGGCGGCGCGGTTCCCACCGCCAGGCCGGACCGCCGAAGATTGAAAGCCAGTTGTTCGGCGCGGTGCCGTCCTCGCGGGGATCCGCCCACACGTACCAGTCGGCCTTCGGGTTGTCGCGGCTTTGCCGGCTCTCGCGAAACCATTCGTGTTCGGCCGAGGTGTGGCTGAGCACCTGGTCGATCATGACCTTGAGGCCCAGCGCGTGCGCCTTGTCGAGCAGCCGGTCGAAGTCGCCGAGCGTTCCGAACAGCGGGTCGACCTGCCGGTAATCGGCGACGTCGTAGCCGAAGTCCGCCATCGGCGACTTGAAGAACGGCGCGATCCAGACCGCGTCCACCCCGAGGCCGGCCACGTAGTCGAGCCGCTCGATGATGCCGGGCAAGTCGCCGACGCCGTCGCCGTTGGTGTCGAGAAAGCTGCGCGGATAGATCTGGTAGATGACGGCGCCCCGCCACCAGGAAACGTCTGACATACAGGCCCCAAGAACGCCGCCCGGCGCAGGTGCCCGGGCGGCTGTGATCGGCGCCAAGCTTAACGTCGGGATGCGGACGAGCCGTGCGGCCGTGCATACGTATTCATCGATGCTGCGGGTGCGTCACGAACGGGGGCCGGGCCAGCGACCAAAGCCCGGCGGTCGTGCATCGACGTGGTTGCGGCAGCCCGCCTCCACCCGCCGGCTGGGTGGGCGTGTTCCGAAGGAGAAAAGCCTTCGCGCTTTGCCGACTCCCATCCGCCGCCGTGTTGCTGCGCCGCAGCAAGTCCGCTTCGGGCGCGGCATGAATACGTATGCACGAAGCGTGCGGCCGGGAACTCGCCCCCTACCATCGGCACCGCCCGCGCCCATGGGCGGGACTGCGCGTGCCGCTGCCGGGAAGCCGCGCACACAGATACCAACAACCTGCTGGGGAAAGACACATGCAACCGAAACGGAATGTCATGGCATTGGCGCTGATCGCTGCCGGGATCGGATTCGCCACCTGCACCAATATCGCCTTCGCGGCCACCGCCGGCAGCGGCGGCGGGCAGGACCAGAACCAGCAGCAGACCGATACCTCCCAGGCGGCGCAGCCGGCCCCGACCGACACCCGGAAAAAACAGCAGCAGCAGCAGGAAAAGCAGAAAGCAAAGGCCGTTACGCTGAATGCGGTCCAGGTCACCGGGTTCGCCAGCAGCGTCCAGAACTCGATCGAGATCAAGCGCCAGTCCGACTCGATCGTCGAGGCGGTGTCGGCCGAGCAGATCGGCAAGCTCCCCGGCACCAGCATCGCCGACACCCTGGGCCGCCTGCCGGGCCTTGCGGTACAGACCGTCAGCGGCCGTCCGCAAGTGCTCACGATCCACGGCCTCGGTCCCGACTTCAGCACCGCCCTGGTCAATGGCAACCAGCAGGTCAGCACCTCCAACAACCGCGACGTGCAGTTCGACCAGTACCCCTCGAGCTGGTTCGGCAGCGTGGTGGTCCACATGAGCCCCAGCGCGAACCTGATCGGCCAGGGCCTGTCGGGCACCGTGGACATGCACACCATCCGGCCGCTGGACAGCGCCGAGCGGAAGATGGTGGTCAACGCGCACTACATCTGGGACGGCATGGGCCAGCTCGCGGAGGGCCCGGGCGTCAGGGACAACGGGTATCACGTCAACGGCGTGTACGTGGACCAGTTCGCCGACCACACCTTCGGCATCACCCTGGGCATCGACTTCGATTCCAATCCGGCCCAGATCCAGCACCAGGCGCCCTGGGGCTATCCCAACGATGCCGATGGCGACCTCGTGGTGGGCGGATCCAAGAACTACGGCATTTCGGACCTGATGAACCGGCAGGGTTATCTCGCCACGTTCCAGTGGCGGCCCTCGGATGCGTTCAGCAGCACCCTCGATTTCACCTACGACAACTTCAACGAAACCCAGCAGGCAAAGGGCATCGAGTTCCCGCTGTTCTGGGGGGCGGGCGTGGTGCTCGCCCCGGGCAACGTCCAGGATGGTTTCGTGCAGAGTGGCACCTACAGCAACGTGTCGCCGGTGGTCCGCAACGACTACAACAAGACCCGCGCCAAGGTCTGGAACATCGACTGGAATGCGAGCATCCGCTTCAACGAGGATTGGTCCGCGGCCATCGACGCCAACTATTCGCGCGCCGACCGCAGCGACACCCTCCTCGAGAGCTACTCGGGGTTCGGCTACAACAAGACCGGTCCCACCGACACCATCGATTTCAGCGAGCTCGCCAACGGCTTGCTGTACCTCACCACCGCGCAGGATTACAGCCAGGGGCTGGTCCTGACCGATCCCCAGGGATGGGGCTCGGGGGCCACGCCGCCGGTGGTGCAGGGCGGCTTCATCAATGCACCGCATACCAACGACTACCTGGCCAATCTGCGCGTGGCGGTGACACGCAACTTCATGAACGGGCCTTTCTCGAGCATGGAAGTCGGCGTCGACCGCGGGACGCGCAACAAGAACTACAACATCGACCAGGACTTCCTGGTCTTCCCGGACGGCGCCCAGACCGCGCCGATGCCGGCGAATGTCACGATCGGAGATCCGCTCGGCTGGATGGGCATCGGCTCCCAGGCGCTCTACGATCCGCTGCAGTTGATCGCCAATGGCACCTACGAATTGTTCCCGACCGCGTTGTCGTCGATCGCGACGCCGCCGAACTGGGCGGTGCGCGAACGCGACGTGACGTCGTACGTGCAGTTCAACCTCGACACCTACCTCGGCGACGTGTCGCTGCGCGGCAACGTCGGCGTGCAGGTGGCGCACACCGACCAGACCTCGAATGGCCAGTACGCTTCGGCCAGCGAAGGCGGTACCAACGGCTCCAACGTCGTGCTGCTGCCGATTTCCGGCGGCACGGACTACACCCGCTGGTTGCCGAGCCTGAACCTGGTGTTCGGCTTGACCAGCAACGACGACCTGCGCTTCAGCGCGGCCAAGACCATCGCGCGGCCGCGCATGGACCAGATGAGTGCCAGCATCGGCATCAGCGGCGACATCACGCATCTGTCGTCGACCGACCCCAACCAGAGCTATTTCAGCGCGTCCGGCGGCAATGCCAAGCTGCTTCCGACCCAGGCGAACAACTACAACGTCAGCTACGAGCACTACTTCAGCGGCGAAGCCTCCGGATACCAGTGCACGTCCAGCGACGCCATGCAGTCGCCGCTGTGCAACGCGGGACGCGGAAGCGCGGGGTACGTCGCACTGTCGGCCTATTACCTGGATCTCAGCGACTACATCGATCCGAACGCCGGCTACCTGTACGATTTTTCGGCGTTCGTCCCGGCCTACCTGAGCCCGGCCCAGCAGCAACAACTTGGAACGCCCCTGGGCGTCGTTTCAGGTCCCATCAATGACGGCCACGGCTACGTCAAGGGCGTGCAGGGCACCCTCAACCTGCCGCTGGGGCACCTCACGCGCTACCTCGATGGCTTCGGGGTGATCGTGAGCGGCGACTACACCAAGAGTTCGCTGATTTACGGTGAGAACCCCAATCCGATCACGGTGCCCGGCCTGTCCAAGTGGGTCGCGAACGCGACGCTCTACTACCAGTACGGCGGCTTCCAGGCGCGCGTCAGCCAGACCTACCGCAGCAGCTTCCTGGGCGAGGTGCAGGGCATCAGCGCCACCCGCATCCTCCAGACCATCCAGGGCGGCAGCACCTATTCCGCGCAAGTGAGCTACAGCATCCCGAGCGGCAGCCTCGCGGGCCTGACCTTCATCCTGCAAGGCTCCAACCTCAGCGACGAGAAGTTCGTGACCTACCAGAACAACGACCCTCGCCAGGTCCAGACCTGGGAGCTGTACGGCCGCCGCTACGAGGTCGGCGTGTCGTACAAGTTCTGACAGCGGTGGGCAAATCTTCCGGAACAGGGCGGCCGGCGGTGCCGGCGCTTCGTCCAGGCGGAGGCGGCCGTCGGCCGAGCGCACAGCGCTGGTGGGAGATGGTTGGTCATCGGCGCCAGGATTCAACCCATCCCCCGCCCGGCCTCGCCCTTGAAGGGGGAGGAGAAAGGCGCGGGGCCGGCGTCCATGACGCCGGCTGCCGGCTGGCATGATTCGACAAGGATGATCACCGGGTACCCTTCCAGCATGAACGATGCGATCCGGCGGGTGGTGATCGTGGGTGGCGGTACCGCCGGCTGGATGGCGGCTGCGCTGCTCGCGCAGGCTCTCGGGCCTTCGCGGGAGATCCGGCTGATCGAATCGGCCGGGATCGGCACGATCGGCGTGGGCGAGGCGACGATCCCGCAAATCCTGCACATCAACGCGTTCCTCGGCATCGAAGAGAACGACCTGCTGCGCTACACCCATGGCACGTACAAGCTGGGCGTGCAGCTCAACGACTGGGGCCGGCTGGGCGATTCGTACCTGCATGGATTCGGCGACGTCGGCTTGCCGCTGGGGCTGCTGCCGTTCCATCATTACTGGCTGCGCAGCCGCGCGCGCGGCGACACCCATCCGCTGCGGGCATATTCGCTGAATGCGGTCGCAGCTTCGGCCGATCGCTTCGCCAGGCTCGACAAGGTGCCGAACAGCCCGCTGGGCGGGATCCGCTACGCCTACCAGTTCGATGCAGCGCGCTATGCGCGCTACCTCCGCGAACGGATTCCCGAGGGCGCCGTACGCCGTATCGAAGGCAAGGTCGTCGGTGTGAACCTGCGCGGCGAGGATGGCTTCATTGAATCGCTGACGCTGGAAGGCGGCGAAACCGTCGAGGGCGATTTCTTCATCGATTGTTCGGGTTTTCGCGGCCTGCTGATCGAAGGCGCGTTGAAGACCGGCTACGAGAATTGGCAACACTGGCTACCCTGCGATCGCGCGCTCGCGGTCGCCAGCGCGCGCACTGCGCCGATGCGGCCGTACACCCAGGCGACCGCGCGCAGCGCCGGTTGGCAATGGCGGATCGCGTTGCAGCACCGCGCCGGCAACGGCCACGTCTATTGCAGCAGCCTGATCAGTGATGACGAAGCCGCCGCGCAATTGCTGGCGAACCTCGAGAGCGAGCCGCTGGAAGACCCCCGGCCGCTGCGCTTCACCACCGGCATGCGCAGGATCCAGTGGAACCGCAACTGCCTCGCGCTGGGTCTCGCGGCCGGCTTCATGGAACCGCTGGAATCGACCAGCATCCACCTGGTGCAGTCGGGCGTCGCGCGCTTCCTCGGGATGTTCCCGGACCGTCATTGCGATCCGGTGCTGGTCGAGCAGTACAACCGCCAGACGCGCTTCGAATACGAACGCGTCCGCGACTTCCTGATCCTGCACTACAAGGCGACCGAGCGCGACGACACGCCGTTCTGGCGGCACTGCGGGGCGATGGAGGTGCCGCCGGCACTCGCCCGCCGCATCGAACTGTTCCGCCGCACCGGCCTGATCTTCCGCGACGCCGACGAACTGTTCACGGAGGTCGGCTGGCTGCAGGTGCTGCTGGGCCAGCGGATCGAGCCCGGGGCATACCATCCGCTCGCGGACGAACTGGAAACATCGAAGCTCGACGGCTTCCTCTCCGACGTCCGCACCCTCGTGCAACGCGCGGCGGCGGGCCTGCCATCGCACGATGATTTCGTGGCACGTACCTGCGCGGCCCCTGCGGTCGGCAAGGCCCCGTCGCGGGCGGTCGAGGGCGTGTCATGAGTCGTTTTGCGGACCGCTTCCGGCTGTTCCTGTCCGTCCTGTTCCTTGCGGCCGGCGGCGCGCTGGCGTCTCCGGCGCCCGCGGCCGCCCCGGCGCATGCCGCAGCGGTGCAGGCGCCCTCGAAGGTCTACTACGAAATCTTCGTGCGCAGTTGGTACGACACCGACGGCGACGGCATCGGCGACTTGAATGGCGTGACGGCCAAGCTGGATTACCTGGAAAAACTCGGGGTCAGTGGCATCTGGCTGATGCCGATCAACCCCTCGCCGAGCTACCACGGCTACGACGTCACCGATTACCGCGCGATCAATCCGCAATACGGGACGATGGCCGACTTCGAGCGGCTGCTGCGCGAAGCCCACCGGCGCGGCATCAAGGTGATCATGGACCTGGTCGCCAACCATTCCAGCAACCGGTCGCCGTGGTTCGAGGCGGCACGCGATCCGCACAGCCGCTATCACGACTGGTACACGTGGGCGACGCCGGGGACCGACCTCAAGGCGATCAGCGCCACCGGGGGGCAGGCATGGCACACGCTGCCCGACGGCCAGAGCTACCTCGGCATCTTCGTCGATGAAATGCCCGATCTGGATTTCGGCAATCCCGACGTCCGGAAGGAAATGATCGGGATCGGCAAGTTCTGGCTGGAGAAAGGCGTCGATGGGTTCCGGCTCGACGCCGCGCAGCACGTCTACGACGATCTCGAAACCGACTGGGACAGCACTTCGGTGCTGCGCAAGAACCTCGAGTGGTGGCGCGAATTCCATCGTGGCATCGACCCCGCGAATCCGGATGCGTGGCTGGTGGGCGAGGTCGCGCGCCACCATGTGTCGGAGCTGGTGCCGTGGATGGGCGTGCTGGACGCGGTCTTCAATTTCCCGCTCGCCGAGCGCCTCATCGAAAGCGCGCGGCAGGAACGCGACCGCGACATCGGCGCCACGCTCGAACGCGTCGGCAAGGCCTATCGCGCTGCCGCGCACGGCCGCTTCGACGACGCACCTTTCCTGTCGAACCACGACCAGGAACGGGTGATGAGCCAGCTCGACGGCAATCCGGACCACATGCGGACCGCGGCGGCGATGCTGCTGACGCTGCCGGGTCATCCGTTCGTCTACTACGGCGAGGAACTCGGGATGCGTGGCGAAAAGCCCGATCCGCACCTGCGCGAACCGATGCGCTGGTATCGCGCGGGCCGAGGTCCGGGCGAGCCGACGTGGGAGGGCTGGACCGCCGGCGATGGACCCGCGATCTCCGTCGAAGCCGAACAGGCCGATTCCGGCTCGCTGCTCAACTGGTACCGGATGCTGATCGGCTGGCGGCGCGACATTCCCGCCCTGCGCGACGGGGTCGCGCGCAACTGGCGCGACTCCAATCTCGGGGTGGCGGCGTGGGAACTCGAGGATCCGCGCGGCGACGTTCTGGTGCTGCACAACCTGTCGGGCGAGCCGCAATCGCTCGACCTGCAGGGACGGCGCTTCCGCACACTGCTGCGGCACAGCCGCGCGGATACCACCCTGACCGGTGGCCGGCTGCGGCTGCCGCCCTACGGCAGCGCGGTGTTGCAATGAACCAACGATTTCCCGGGGGAATGCGAATGAAGGATTTGTTGCGCCTGTTGGCGTTCATGATGCTGGCCGGCCCCGGTCTCGCCGTGGCGGCCCGCGCTCCGACAGGCAGCGCCGTCGCGAAACTGCGCAGCGTCAACGCCCAGGGATTCGAACTCGCGCTGGGTGACGCGACCGTTTCGGTGCAACTGACGGCGCCCGGCGTGCTGCACGTGCACTACGTGCCGGACGGGCGGAGCACGCCGCCCGGCATCGTGATCGATCCCGGGCGGAAGCCGGCGTCGGCATTCGCGCCCCAGGTTTCGCGCAAGCGCGACAAGGCCACGCTGCGTTCCGATCGGATGACCGTGAGCTGGAATGGCGCGACGCAAACCTTGAGCATCGCCGACGCCGAAGGCCGCCCGCTGCTGCAACAGACCGACCTGGCCGCGTTGGCCGACGGCAGCATCGTGCTGCAGCATGACGCGGCCGATCCGCTGTACGGCGTCGGCGGCTACACGATCGACGAGAGTGTTGCTCCCGGCCTGCTGCGAACCGGCAGGCAAGTCGCCGAGGCCGGCAAGCAGGGCCACGCGGGCGCGCCATTCGCATGGAGCACCGCAGGCTATGGCCTGCTGGTGGACTGTGATGGCGCGGTCTTCGAGCTTGCCGGCGGCAGCATCACGGTCGACGACTACGGACGCCCGGATGCCGATTACTACGTCCTCGCGGGCACGCCTGCCGAACTGCTCGGTGCGGTGTCGAAGATCAGCGGCCCCCCGCCGCTGTTTCCCAAGTGGGCGATGGGCTTCACCAACAGCCAGTGGGGCATCGACCAGGAGGAACTGCTCGACATCGTCAAGACCTATCGCGCCAAGCACATCCCGATCGACAACTTCACCCTGGACTTCGACTGGAAGGCCTGGGGCGAGAACAACTACGGCGAGTTCCGCTGGAATCCCGACAAGTTCCCCGATGGTCCGAGCGGCAAGCTCGCGAAGAGGCTCGACGGCCAGGGCATCCGCCTCACCGGGATCATGAAGCCGCGCATCCACGTGAATACCGTCGAGGGCCGCTACGCGACGGCGCACAAGCTGTGGATCGCCGGCGAGAAGCCGTTCAAGGATTATTTTTCACACAAGCTGGTGAAGCGCCTCGACTTCGACAAGCCGGAAACGCGCAGCTGGTTCGGCGAGGCGGCCATGAAGTACGCCTTCGACAAGGGCATCGTCGGCTGGTGGAACGACGAAGCCGACGAGGTCGGTTCAGACACCGAGTTCCTGAACATGGAGCGTTCGCTCTACGACGCGCAGCGTGCGATCAGCGACCAGCGGGTGTGGTCGATCAACCGCAACTTCTGGCTGGGCGCGCAGCGCTACGCCTACGGCCTGTGGTCGGGCGACATCGACACCGGTTTCGCGAGCATGGCCGCCCAGCGCACCCGCATGCTGAGCGCGATCGAAGTCGGGGTGACCGAATGGGGCATGGATGGCGGCGGCTTCAACGGCCATCCCTCCGACGAGAACTATGCGCGCTGGGTCGAGTTCGGCGCGTTCACCCCGATCTTCCGCGTTCACGGCACCATGGGCGAGAAGCGCCAGCCGTGGCGTTACGGCCCGATTGCCGAAGCCGCGGCGACCCGCGCCATCCGGCTGCGCTATTCGCTGATCCCCTACATCTACGCCTACCAGCATGCGGCGCACGCGAGCGGCGTCGGGCTGGTGCGGCCGCTGACCTTCGACTGGCCTGGCGATCCGAAGGTGCGCAACGATGTCGATGCCTGGCTGTTCGGCCAGTGGCTGCTGGTCGCGCCGGTGGTCGAGGAAGGCCAGACGTCCAAATCCATCTACCTGCCGGCGGGCACCTGGACCGACTGGTTCACCGGCAGGGTGTACCCGGGCGGGCGGACCATCCGCTACCCGGTCGATGCGAAGACCTGGCGGGACATTCCGCTGTTCATCCGCGCCGGCGCGATCATTCCGACCCAGCCCGTGATGGAGTACGTCGGGCAGCATCCCGTGAAGACCGTGACGGTCGAAGTGTTCCCGGCTGACCAGACGACGCACTTCGACTACTACGACGACGATGGCGAGACGTATGCGTACGAAAAGGGCGTGTACTTCCTGCAACGACTGAACGCAGGTCGCGACGGGCAGGAAGTCACGTTCCGTGCCGATGCGCCGACGGGGAGCTACCGGCCCGCGTTGCGCGATTACCTGGTGCGGGTGCATGGAACCGCTGCGGCTTCGGTGCGAGCCGGCGGCACGGAACTCCGCCATTACGCGGACGCGAAGGCGCTCGCGGGCGCCAAGGGGCAGGGCTGGACGAGTGCACGCGACCAGTACGGCGCGGTAACGATCGTGAAGCTCGACGCCGGAGTCGAACGCGAGGTGACGTTGCGCGGCAAGACCGTGCCGTGACGGCCTAGGATCGTGATCCGGCGGCTTCCCGCTCGCCCACCGGGCAGGTCGGGGCATGCCACGGGCGAGGCGGGTCGGAGTCGAAAAGCAGCTTGCGCTTCGATTCCGCTCGCTGCGCTCGCGCAGCCTGTGCGGGGTTTGTCGAAGGGCACAACGCGACCGGCAGGCATGGCGCCCGTACTGGACGCACGCATCGGGTTGCGCGAGACTCGACGACGATGTAAACGCTTCCATCGGCCAAGCCAGCAGGGATCCGCCATGAAAATCGCCAAGGGTGTTCGACGTTTCGCACTGGGTATCGGCGCGTTTGCGCTGCTCGCCGCGCAGGGCCTCGCGGCGGCGGCCGCACCGGCGCCGCAAACCGTCCAGGTGAAGGTGGATGCAGGGGCTGCCGGCACGCCGTTCCCGCATTTCTGGGAACAGATGTTCGGATCCGGACGTGCGGTGCTGTCGTTGCGCGACGACTACCGCAAGGACCTCGACGCAGTGCACCAGGCCACCGGCTTCACCTACGTGCGCTTCCACGGCATCTTCGATCGCGACGTCGGCCTCGTGCAGCGGGGCCAGGACGGCAAGATCAGCTACAACTTTTCCTACATCGACCAGATCTACGACGGGCTGCTCGCGCACGGGGTGAAGCCCTTCATCGAACTGGGCTTCATGCCGCCGGACTTGAGCTCGGATCCCTCCAAGCTCCACAGCTTCTGGTACCACCCGAACGTGGCGCCGCCCAAGAGCTATGCCGAATGGGATGCGATGATCCGGGCGTTCGCGAAACACCTGATCGATCGCTACGGCATCGACGAGGTCGCGAGTTGGTACTTCGAGGTGTGGAACGAGCCCAACATCGATTTCTGGAAAGGCGAGCCCAAGCAGTCGACCTATTTCACGCTGTACGACCACACCGCCCGCGCGCTGAAGTCGGTGAGCGGGCGTTTGCGCGTGGGCGGTCCCGCGACGGCACAGGCCGCCTGGATTCCCCGGTTCCTCGCGCACGTGCACGAGCAGGGCGTGCCCATCGACTTCGTCAGCAGCCATGTGTACGGCGATGACACCGCCGAGAACGTGTTCCACAGCGACGAACACATCCCGCGCAAGGACATGGTGTGTCGCGCGGTTGCCAAGGTCCACGACGA
>DASSOQ010000092.1:0-6206 GCA_035700365.1 Rhodanobacteraceae bacterium
GACGAACACTGGCATTCGTTGCAGGAGGGCCGGTGGCTGGACGACGGCCGCTACGAACTGCGGGTGCCCTACGCGCAATCGCGCGAACTGGTGATGGACATCCTGCGCTACGGTCCCGACGCCGAAGTGGTGGCGCCGCAGTCGCTGCGCGAGGAAATCCGGATCATGCACAAGCTCGCGCTCGACGGCTACGAGCAAGCGGCGCCGTGAACGACCGCCACGCGCTCACGGTGCCGGTGCGCGCCAAGCCCACCGTTGCGCTGGCGCTGGGCACCGGCGGCGCGCGTGGCCTCGCGCACATCGGCGCGATCGAGGCAGTCGAAGCGGCCGGCTATCGAATCGTCGGGGTGTCCGGAAGTTCGATGGGCGCGCTGATCGGCGGGATTTACGCCGCCGGCAAGCTCGAGGTGTACCGCGACTGGGTGATCGCGCTGCAGAAGATGGACGTGCTCAAGCTGGTCGACTGGACGCTGTCGGGCGCGGGGCTGATCAAGGGCGAACGCATCATCGGTGTGTTGCGCGAACTGATCGGCGACACGGACATCGAGGAACTCCCCATGGCGTTCACCGCCGTCGCGACCGACCTCGATCGCGAGCGCGAGGTCTGGCTTACCCGCGGTTCGCTGTTCGACGCCATCCGCGCGTCCATCGCGATCCCGACGATCTTCCGCCCGCACCCGCTGCACGGCCATCGCCTGGTGGACGGCGGCCTGATGAACCCGCTGCCGCTGACGCCGTTGCTGCAGTCGCCCAGCGACTACACCGTGGCGATCAACGTCAACGGTCGGCCCGAATCCCTCCCGGCGGCTCAGGCGCCCGCGCCGAAGCCGCGCCGCGGGCTGCGCAGCAAGATCGCGGCCTACGTGAAGCGCACCATCGCTTCGCACGCGGAAACCGGCAGCGAGCCCGGCTGGACCGCCACGCTCACCCAGGCGCTGGACCTGATGCAGGAAAACCTCACAAGCTTCCGGCTCGCCGCGGATCGCCCGGACCTCGTGATCGAGGTGCCGCGCAACGCCAGCGCGGTGTACGAGTTCTACCGAGCCTCCGAACTGATCGACCTGGGTCGCGACCGCGCCCAGCGTGCCCTGGCTGCGTGGCAGCCGGCGCACCTGCACCCCGAGCAGGAATGAATGCCGCATGCGCGCCGGTATGATCCCAAGACTGGGCCACGCCGGCTCCGCCCTTCGGGCTTGAGCCGGCCTACCTGTCTCCGTAGGCCAGCTCAAGAAGCGCAGCGACGGAGCCGGCGACAACCCGTCACAGCGCCGTCAGGTTCGCGTAGGCGGCGACCAGCCATTTGGGCCCGGCGTCGGCGAAGTTCACCTGGATCCGGGTGTGCGCGCCGGAGCCTTCCGCGCTGACCACCACGCCTTCGCCGAAGCTCGCGTGGCGCACTCGTTGGCCGAGCCTGATCGCCGGGCCCGCGTCCAGGTCGGCATGACCGCGGGAAGCGCGCGTCGTGTACACCGGCCGCGTTATCTTCGCGCGGGGACGCACCTCGTTCAGGAGGTGCGCGGGCAGTTCATCGAGGAAGCGCGACGGTCGCGACAGCGTTTCGCTGCCGTACTGGCGGCGCGATTCGGCATAGCAAAGCACCAGCCGACGGCGCGCGCGGGTGATTCCGACGTAGGCGAGCCGGCGTTCCTCCTCGAGCCGCGAAGGATCCTCGACCGAACGCTGGGTGGGGAACAGGCCGTCCTCCAGGCCCACCAGGAACACGATCGGGAATTCGAGACCCTTGGCGGAGTGCAAGGTCATCAACTGCACGCAGTCCTCGCCTGCGGCACCCTGGCCTTCGCCCGCTTCCAGTGCCGCGTGCGCAAGGAACGCCGCGAGTTCCGATAACCCGGCGTCGATGTCCTCCGGCGTGCGCTCGAAACGGCTGGCGACGTTGACCAGCTCGTCGAGGTTTTCGACGCGCGCTTCGGCGTTGCCGCGGCTGTCGCGCTCGTAATAGTCGCGCAGGCCGGAATGCGTGATCGCGTATTCGACGTGTTCCGCCAGCGTAAGAAGGGCAACGGGGAACGGCGAACGGGGAATATCGGGGGCGCCCGCTTCGGCTTCCTGTTCCCTGTTCCCTGCTCCCGCAGTCGTGTGGGCCAATCCGTCGACCAGCGTCATGAATGCCCGCAACGCGTTCTTCGCGCGGCTGTTCAATCCGCCGCCGGCGAGTTCCGCCAGCGCCGCGTCCCACAGCGAGCTGTCGTCGGCGCGGGCGCGCCGGCGCAGGATCTCCAGGCTGCGCTCGCCGACGCCGTGGGGCGGGGTGGCCAGCGCGCGCTCGAACGAGGCATCGTCGCCGTGGTTGGCGGCGAGGCGCAGGTAGGCCAGCGCGTCCTTGACCTCGGCCCGCTCGAAATAGCGCTGGCCGCCATACACACGGTACGGGATGTCGTGCTGGTGCAGTTGTTCCTCGAAGTTGCGCGATTGCGCGTTCGAACGGTACAGCACCGCGATGTCGGAAGCCTCGCCGCCGCCTTCGATGTGCTCGCGGATGCGCTCGATCACGAAGCGCGCCTCGTCCTGCTCGTTGTAGGCGGCGTACAGGGCGATCGACTCGCCCTTGCCGGTGTCGGTCCACAACTGCTTGCCGAGCCGCGAGGGGTTCTGCGCGATCACCGCGTTGGCGGCCTCGAGGATGGTCGCGGTGGAGCGGTAGTTCTGCTCGAGGCGCAGGGTCTTGGCGTCGGGGAAGTCGCGCAGGAACGTGCGCATGTTCTCGACCTTCGCGCCGCGCCAGCCGTAGATCGACTGGTCGTCGTCGCCGACCGCGAAGACCTTGCCGGTCTTGCCCGCCAGCAGACGGATCCACGCGTACTGCAGCGCGTTGGTGTCCTGGAACTCGTCGATCAGGAGGTGCCGCCAGCGCTGCTGGTAGTGCGCACGCAGGGCGTCGTTGTCGCGGAAGGTTTCGTGGGCGCGCAGCAGCAACTCGGCGAAATCGACCAGGCCCGCGCGCCGGCACGCCTGCTCGTAGGCTTCATAGACTTTCAGGTAGGTACGCGCGACCGGATGGTCGCCGGGTTCGATGCCTTCGGGCCGTCTGCCTTCATCCTTCCAGGCGTTGATCTGCCAGCAGGCCTGCCGCGGCGGATAGCGCGCCTCGTCGATGCCGAGTCCCGCGACCACCCGCTTGACCAGCCGCTGCTGGTCGTCGGCATCGAGGATCTGGAAGGTCTCCGGCAGGCCGGCCTCCCGCCAATGCTGGCGGAGCAGCCGGTGCGCGATGCCATGGAAGGTGCCGACCGTGAGGCCGCGGGTGCCGCCGGGCAGCAGGTTGCCGAGCCGGCCGCGCATCTCGCCGGCGGCCTTGTTGGTGAAGGTGACCGCGAGGATCGCCCACGGCGGCGCGGCTTCGGCCTCGATCAGCCAGCCGATGCGGCGGGTCAGGACCCGGGTCTTGCCCGAACCCGCGCCCGCCAGGACGAGATAGTGCCCGGGCGGGGCGGCGACGGCTTCACGTTGCGCGGCGTTGAGCGAGTCCAGCAGGTACGAAACATCCATCGCCGCCATTGTAGCCGGCGACGTGCGTGGCCTTGCCGCCGCGTCTGGTCATGCGCTCGGGGCGCAGGGGCGATCCGTCAGCGCGTCTTCTTCAAGGCCCCCGCCGCGATCAGGATCCCGCCGACCACGATGCCGGCGTAGCCGATCGGCGCGGGCACCGGCTTCTGCGAGGTGGCCTCGACCTTTACCGGTCCCAGCTGCGCTTTGGTGTCGGTGTCGTTGTAGTGCAGGTTCCCGATGGCTACCCACACGCCCAACCCCAGCAGCACGATTCCCACGATGATCAGTCCGGCACGCATGGCGGCTCCCTTTGCGGATTGAAGGACGCCCGATGCTACACGAACTTCCGCATGGTCCATGCCGGAGGCCAACGCCAGTACATCGCGCGTACAGCGAGGACGCCGGGCACCGCCGCCTCAAAATAAAATGCCCCGAGAGCCAGGGGGGAGCTCTCGGGGCCGGGCGAAGCCGAACCTGGGGAGGGATTCGACTTCGGGGGTTCGCTCAGGGAGGTGAGTGAACCGGGACGCCGTTGCGTGCGTCCGAGGCATTAGATGGGGTCCTCCGCCGGAAGTTCAAAATCTTTTTTCGGGACGATTCATAATGCGTTCATTCGCGGAGCCCGCATGACTTCCGGCCTACATTTGGACGGCCAAACCTGGAAGGCCGTTACGAAAACCGAGCGGAATCAACGTCCATCGGAAGCGGCCCGTGATTCCGGCGGCAAGCCCGGCACCGTTGGGAGCGGCTGTTGCGAAAAGCCATGCCATGAATGGCCGTTTGGTGTGTTTCGATGCTGTGCCATTGCAGGTCGGTGAGGCTGAATCAAGCGGCGCCCATGGATGAACGCACAAATCAGTGCGCTTCGCCCCAGTTCGCCCCGACGCCGATATCGACTTCCAGCGGCACCACGAGTTCCGCGGCGCCCTGCATGCGCTCGCGAACGCCGTCTCGCACCGCATCCACGGCATCGCCGCGGACCTCGAACACCAGCTCGTCGTGGACCTGCATCAGCATGTGCGCGGCGTCGTCACGAGAGTTCAACCAGCCGTCGATCGCGACCATCGCGCGCTTGATGATGTCGGCGGCGGTGCCTTGCATCGGTGCGTTGATGGCGGCGCGTTCGGCGCCGGCGCGTTGCGCCGCGTTCCGCGAACGCAGCGCGTCCAGGTACAAACGGCGTCCGAACAGGGTTTGCACATAGCCGTCGCGGCGCGCCTGCTCGCGGGTGCCGTCCATGTACGCCTTTACGCCGGGATAACGTTCGAAGTAGCGTTGCACGTAGTCCTGGGCCTCGCCGCGCGGGATGCCGAGGCGTTGCGCCAGCCCATGCGCGCTCATGCCGTACATCAGGCCGAAGTTGATCATCTTGGCTACCCGGCGCTGGTCGGCCGTGACGGCGTCCGTTGCCACTGCGAAAACCTCCGCGGCGGTCGCGCGATGGACGTCCTCCCCCACCTGGAATGCGCGGGTGAGGCCGGGGTCGCCCGACAGGTGCGCCATGATGCGCAGCTCGATCTGCGAATAGTCGGCCGCGAGGACCCGCCAGCCCGCCGGCGCGATGAACGCGGTGCGGATCCGGCGGCCTTCGTCGCTGCGGATCGGGATGTTCTGGAGGTTCGGGTCGGTGGACGAGAGGCGCCCGGTGGCGACCGCGGCCTGGTGGTAGCAGGTGTGCACCCGGCCGGTGCGCGCGTTGACCATGTCCGGCAGCTTGTCGGTGTAGGTCGAGCGCAGCTTCGACAGTTGCCGGTAATCGAGGATCATGCGCGGCAGCTCGTGGCGCAGCGCGATGGCCTCGAGCGCCGTCTCGTTGGTGGAGGGCTGCCCGGTCGGCGTCTTCACCAGCACCGGCAGGCCCAGCTCCTCGAACAGCAGCGCCTGCAGTTGCTTGGGCGAATCGACGTTGAACTCGCGCCCGGCGATCCGCTGCATGTCGCGTTGCAGCTCGTGCATCCGCTCACCGAGCTCCGCGCTTTGCCGGCGCAGTTCGGCGACGTCGATCAGCACGCCGCGCTGCTCCATCCGCGCGAGCACCGGGACCAGCGGCATCTCGATGTCGGTGAATACCTTCTGCAAGCCGGGCTCGGCCTGGAGTTGCGGCCACAGCGCCTGGTGCAGCCGCAAGGTGATGTCGGCGTCCTCGGCGGCGTAGCGGCAGGCGGTGTCGAGGTCGACCTGCGAAAACGGGATCTGCCTGGCGCCCTTGCCGCAAACGTCCTCGTAATGGACGGTGTCGTAGGCGAGCCAGCGCTTGGCGAGCGTGTCCATGTCGTGGCGGCTCGCGGTCGCGTTCAGCACGTAGGATTCCAGCATGGTGTCGAAGGCGATCCCGCGCACCACGATGCCGTAGTGCGACAGCACGTTGCTGTCGTACTTCGCGTGTTGGCCAAGCTTGGCCCGCCTCGGATCCTCGAGGATCGGTTTCAGCGCGGCGAGCAGCTCCCCGATGGCGAGCTGCTGCGGCACCCCGGTGCAGTCGTGGCCGATCGGGATGTAGCAGGCGCGGCCGGCCTCCACCGCGAACGACAGGCCCACGAGCTCGGCCCGCATCGGATCGAGCGAAGTGGTCTCGGTATCGAAGGCGATCAGGTCTGCGCCCGCGAGTTTGGCCAGCCATTCGTCGAGTTGCGGCTGGGTGGTGACGAGATCGTATTGCGGTTCGGGACCGGGGGCCGGGGACGGGGGAGCGGCCATCG
>DASSOQ010000093.1:0-10302 GCA_035700365.1 Rhodanobacteraceae bacterium
TCCTGGAACACCTTGGGCGCATTCGGAACTTCGAACGAGACGTCGCGCGCGTAGATCTTCTGCAGCGCCATCTGCATCTGGGGGGCGGCTTGGCCGTTGCTCTGGGCCGGGGTCTCTTCTGCCATGTTCGTAAAGCTCCGCGGAGGAAGTCAAAGATTGGGAATTGTCCCACACCCACGGCATCGATGCACGCTCGGCAATTGCCCGCCGGACGACCATCTGCTACATTACGCGGCTACCTTCCAGCCGGCCCGGGCATCCGGGCGTCCCGCAGCGCGATCGGGACCGATGCGGCGATTCCGGCAATCACGCGAAGACTGCATCGCCGGGCCGAACATCCGCGGGCCACGCGGATCACCATGAGGAGAATGCAATGGCACGCGTATGCCAGGTCACCGGTAAAGCTGCGACGACCGGCAACAACGTCTCGCACGCCAACAACAAGACCCGCCGCCGCTGGCTGCCCAACCTGCACGAACGCCGGTTCTGGGTCGCAAGCGAAAACCGCTGGGTGAAACTGCGCGTGTCCGGCAAGGCCCTGCGCACCATCGACAAGAACGGCATCGACGCCGTGCTCGCGGACCTGCGTGCACGCGGCGAGCGCGTGTAAGAGGACTCTTCCATGGCTACCAAGCGCGACAAGATCCGCCTGATTTCCTCGGCCGGCACCGGCCACTTCTACACCACCGACAAGAACAAGAAGAACACGCCGGACAAGATGTCGGTCAAGAAGTATGACCCCGTCGTCCGCAAGCACGTGATCTACAAGGAAGGCAAGATCAAGTGATGTTCTGACGCGTGCGCGAAGCGCACGCCTGTGTCAGAACGTCATCCCGGGGCCGCGCGCAGCGCGGAACCCGGGATCCAGCTTCGAAGATGCAAACCCGCCGCAAGGCGGGTTTTCTTTATTGGCGCGTTCGCGCTTTGTGCGAACGCCCTTGCCATTGCGTCATTCCGCGGGTTTGCCGGCATGGCGCCGGTCCGCCCGCGATACGTTTGCCACTGGGATGGGCCGCGTGCGTTGTCCGCCGCGGACGGCTTGCCGTGCCTGAGTGTCAGCTTCTGCGACGCAGGACAAGCCTTCGACCGCTGAGCCAGGTGGACCGCCTGGAGTTGCAACCGTCGCCGCAAACGACGCGGGCCCCGCCGCCCCGGGGGATCGCGCAGGGCGCCTTGGCCGCGCTTCACTGCGCCGCGTGCATGCGCCGGATTCGGACGACGCTGCCGTCCACGAAGGTGACGACGAAGGTCGCGCCCTCGTGCCGGTACGACTTCGCGGCGACAGGATGGCTGCTCTTCGGGTCCTGCAATTCGACCCGGTGTTCGGCCGCGGCCTCGCCAGCGGGAACGAGGGTGAGCGGTGGACTGATCAGCGAGAACTGGGTGAAGCTCGAGAACGGCAGTTCCGGCAACCGCATCAGCCAGATGAAGTACTTGTTTTCATGTGCGATCCAGATCCGATAATCGCTGTTGCCCACCGGCGTGAGCGCACCATTCCCATCCCAGACGCGCACGAGGTGCGCGCGACTGCAATCGGCCGCCGCGCATTCCTGGAGCACCAGGTAGTCGTCGTCATTCAAGTGGACGGGGTGCACGCTCAGGATGTCGTCCTTGACCAGTGCGCGGGCCGGAAACACCACGTAGGGCATGCGCGGGTCGACCTCGAAGTTGCCCGAGACCACATAGCCGCCATGGTGCTCGATGTACGGCGTTCCGGTCACGGTGATGCCGGGGAGCTTGGTGGCGGTCTGTGCCGACGCAGGCAGCGCGCTCGCGCAGAGGCACAGCGTCAGCGCCGCTACGCTGGAGCGCCGCTTTGTCATCGCGGGCAGGCAATGGGTCATACCGGCCGATCGTACTCCCATGGCTTTTCCCCGGGGTACCATTCCGCGGCGCGGAACCGCGCTCGGCCGCATCATGGCCCGCAGGCCGCCGCCATCGCCTGTTCAAGCGAGTGCCCCGGGTTTTTCCGCATCGCGCGAAGTTCGGCGGCATTCCAGGTCTGTCGCACGCGACCATCCATCAGCAGGATGACCCGCGTCGCGTGACGCTCGGCGGTATCGAGCGAATGCGTCGCGAGCAGCACGCTGGTATCGCCCCGCCCTACCAACCCCGCAAGGTGTCGCTTGAATGCCAGCGCACTGCGCGGATCGAGCCCGTTGAACGGTTCGTCGAGCAACAACAGCGCCGGCTCGCCCAACAGGCCGAGCAGGATCCCGAGCTTCTGCCGCATCCCCAGCGAATAGTTCGCGACCCGCCGGTCCAGTACCGGCGCCAAGGCCAGCGTGTCCGCCAATGAAAGCGTGCTCTCGGGAACCTCGCGCATTCCGCGTGCCGCCGCGAACAAGGCAAGGCATTCGCGGCCGGTCAGCAACGCCGGCAGTTGCGGCGGATCGACCGCCAATCCCAACGCCGCTTTCGCGCGTTGCGGCGCTTGCGCCAGATCATGGCCGCCGATGCGAACACTGCCCGCCGATAGCGCCACCACGCCTGCGAGCGCGTGCAGCAGTGTGGTCTTGCCCGAACCGTTGGGGCCGATCAGGGCGGCGAACTCGCCGTCGTCGAGTCGCAGATCGATGCCCTTGAGCACGCGCTCCACGCCGTAGGCGACGTGCAGATCCGCTGCCCGAAGCGATTCGGTCATGTCGATGGCTTTGCATGTCGAGCCGCCATTACGCGTCCCAGCGGCCATGCGCTCGCGGCAATGGCACAGGCGGCGCCCCACAGCCCTGCCATTGCAAAGCCACGGCTGGTCAGGATCGCGCCCACCACCGCCAGGACAAATGTGCAACCCGCGGCAAGGAGTGGATAGCGTAGCGAGGCGGATCGCAGGCGATCACTCCCCGAGGGCGTGGGCTGCAGAAGCCGTGCCGCTTCCGCCGTCGCCTTGGCGCACGCGCGCAGGACCACGTCGAGCCATGCCAATGAGACCAGCAGCACGACGAGACCTGATCCGCTGACCACCGAGGCACCATCCGGAATTGCGAACAACGCCAAGGCCGCCATCGCCGCGCCGGCCCCGCGTCGCCATCGCACCAGTGCCGCCCGACGCTGCCAGTCGAGCAGATGCGGCAGGCGCGGATCGTTCAGCCATGGCAGCGCGAACAGGGGTTCACGAATACCGTCCGCCTGGTGCGCCCGCGCGACTTCGCCGCGACGGAACACGCGCGCCGCCGCACTCAGGACGCCGACGACGATTGCAAGGTCGACTCCTGCGAGCGCGTAAGGCAGATCGCCGCGATGCGGGGCGGGCACGGACACGCCAGACAGCAGCACCGTGACGAACGCGAGCGACGCCAACGACGCCGCCGCCATGATGAGCAACAACGTCCACTGCGTCGCACCACGCGCGACCGGCAGCGCACCACACCAACCGAACCACCATCGCTCCAGGGCGTCCAGCAACCGTTGGTGTGCGATGGCATGACTGCCGCCCAGCGCGAGCAAGGCGCCCGCCGCCAGGCACCAGCCGTAGCCGGCATAGAAGTCCCCGCAAGCAAGTGCCACGCAACACGTCAGCAGCAACGCCGGCACACCCACGACTCGCGCAACGGTCGACCAGCCGGTGCGTCGCAGCACGAGCCAGTCCGCGCGTACCGCTGGATGCCACGGCATTGCCATCGACGCCGATTGTGTCATCCAGACCGCCGCGCGGCAAAAACCCGCCTTGCGGCGGGTCTTGCATACGCTGACGAGCGTTCGAAGCGGCTGTTTTGAAAAGCCAGAACCTGCCCCCGAGGTGCTCCTGATGGGGGCCTGGGAAGGCCTCGGTGGCCTCCCCGGGAGCGACGCCGTATCAGCGAGCTCGGGCTCGGTGGCGCAGCGATCGGGATGATCGCACCAATTACGCCCGGGCGACCGAATAGCGTTTGAGGCGAGCCGCGAATTCGATCAGCTTGCGGTTGCCGCTGGCTTCGGCCTCACGGCACCATTGCTGCAGTGCCGCCAGTGTCGACTCCGGCTTGCCGCGCTGCTCCATCAATGCGGCGAGCCGCGCGCGGTATTCGGCGATCTGCTTCAGGCGCGGGCGGTTCTCGACCACCGCCGCCAGGCGCGCCTTGCCGGTCTTGTCGAGCCAGCGACCGCCGTTGGCGAGGGCGCGACGCAACCGCCGCCGCGGCATCGCACCCAGCCGGCGCGTACCTTCGGCGCTGGACTGCTCGCGCACGGTCGGCTTGATCACCATCCGGTAGTACTCGGTCATGGCTTCGAAGCGATGCGTGAGCAGCGCTTTCAAGGTCACCATGTCCGGCAGCGAAACATTGGGGCGCTCATCCAGCGCCGGCGCGACGCGCAGGACCTTCGCGAGGCGCACCTTCTCGAGGCCGCGGATCACCAGCCACCCGATGTCCACCTCGAACCGGCGCAGCGCGAACTTCGCCGAACTCGGGAAGGCGTGGTGGTTGTTGTGGAGTTCCTCGCCGCCACACCACACCGCCCAAGGCGTGAGGTTGGTGGCCTTGTCGGCCGTTTCGAAATTGCGATAGCCCCACCAGTGGCCGAGGCCGTTGACGACACCCGCGGCCCAGAACGGGATCCACGCCGCCTGCACCGCCCAGATCGCCGCGCCGAGCACGCCGAACAGCGCGACGTCGACGGTTGCGAGGAGGACGATGCCGAGATACGGGTGTGCCGTGTAGACGTGCCGCTCCATCCAGTCGTCGGGGGCGCCACGACCGTACTTCTCGAGGTCGGCCTCGTTGGCTGCCGCGGCACGGTACAGCTCGGAACCTTCGAAGAACACCTTGCGGATGCCGGCGACCTGCGGGCTGTGCGGATCCTGCTCGGTCTCGCAATGGGCGTGGTGCTTGCGGTGCACCGCGATCCATTCGCGCGTGACCATGCCGGTGCTGAGCCAGTTCCAGAACCGCAGGAAGTGCGCCACCGCCGGGTGGAAGTCCACGCCGCGGTGCGCCTGGCTGCGGTGCAGGTACAGGGTGACGGCAAAGATCGTGAGCTGGGTGGTGACCAGCACATACAGGAGCATGGTGAGCCAGCCGGCATTCGCCAGGCCGTTCGAGGCAAAATGAAGGAGGGTATCGAGCATCTCGGTCACGCGAAGGAGGGGCACGGGGGTCGAACAAACCCGCATCAAGGAGTCTAGGGGAGAACCCTGCTCCTCGCTACCGGCTTGCTAGAAGTATGTGATGGCGGTGACAATTCTTTCAATGCTTTTTACGCCGATCTAACGAAATGGCCGAAGAGGGGGCGTTGCTGCAGCTCGACCGCATCGGCCGCCGGCTGGGTGGCCGCAGCGTCCTGCGCGACGTGTCGTTCACCCTGGGGCGCGGGGACGTGCTGGGGCTGCTGGGCGTGAACGGCGCCGGCAAGTCGACGACGCTCGCGGTCATCGCCGGCGTTCTCGCGCCCGACGCCGGCACGGTGCGGATCGGCGGGCGCGACGTCGCGGAAGACGTCCGCGCGCTTCGCGGCCGCATCGGATGGGTACCCGAAAGCGTGCCGCTGTGGCCGGAGCTGAACCTCACCGAAGCGCTGGATGCCTCCGGCCGGCTTCGAGGCATGCCGCGCACCGCACGCCGAACGGCGATCGAACGCGAGCTCGCGCGGTTCGAGCTCACCGGTTTGGCCAGGCGGCTGTGCGGACAGCTTTCCCTGGGGCAGAAGCGGCGCGCGGGATTGGCGCAGGCGCTGCTGCACGAACCGGACCTGCTGCTCCTGGACGAACCCGGCAACGGCCTGGATCCGGTGCAGGCGGCGCAGTTGCGCGAGGCCATCGGCAGCCTTTCGCCAGGTCGCGGCATCATCCTTTCCAGCCACGATCTCGCGGAAGTCGAGGCGATGTGCAATCGCGTGGTGGTGCTGCACGAGGGTTCGGTGCGGCACGACGCGCGGCTCGGCGGCGAGCCGGGATGGCTCGATGCGCAGTTCCGCGCGATCGCCGTTTCGCCGGCAAGTGCCGCCGCATGACCGCGCCCGCGATCGCACGCCTGGACCTGAAGCGCCTCGCGGTGCAGCCGTTCCCGTGGGTGCTCGCCGGCATCGTCGTCGCGATGATGGCGTGGCAGTTCCTGCTCGGACTCTCCGCTTTCCTGCACGCGCAGCCGACGGTCCCCGGCGCGACCGCAGCGATCGGCTTCACCGATGGCGTGATCGGGCCGTACTTCCTCAACTTCCTGCAACTGTGCCTCGTGATCGCGCCGCTGGTCACGATGCAGGCGCTCGCCGGCGAGCGCGGCGATCAGCGGCTCGCGCTGCTCGGGGCGGCGGGCGCGTCCGGCTTGCAGATCGTGGCCGGCAAGTTCCTCGCGCGGCTGGCGTTCCTGTGGCTGCTGCTGGTCGTGGTCGCGAGCATGCCGCTGGTGCTCAGCGGCGCGACGCACATCGACTGGGGGCAGTTCGCCGCGGTCCTGGTCGCGACGGCGCTGTGCGTGGCGGCGCTGACGGCGATCGGCATCGCGGCTTCAGCGTTCGCGCCCGGTCCCGCACTGGCCGCGGCGGCCGCGTTGCTGATCGGCGAGGGGCTGTCGCTGATCGATGCCGGCGTGCGACTCGCGGGCGGCGGTGGCGGCTGGCTCGGCCACCTCGCGCTGCACACCCACCTCGCACCGGCGCTGCGCGGCTTGATGCGCAGCGAGGACATCGTTTACTTCCTGCTGGTCACGGCGCTGGCGTTGGCGCTCGCGATACGCCGCGTCGGCGCGGAACGGGAGCGCGGCTGATGCGGGGCGCCTCGCTGGCCTGGCTCCACGCGCTGCTGTGCGTGGTGATCGCGGCGTGCATCGCAGCGCTGTCGACGCACTTCGGCGCCACCGCCGACTGGAGCGCCGGCGCCCGCGCGACGATCCCCGCGCAGAGCCGTGCGCTGCTCGCGCAGCTCGACGGGCCAGTCACCGTGGTGGCCTACGCGCGGCCGGGAGCGCTGCGCGCCAAGACGCGCTTGCTGGTGGAACGTTACCACCGGTTCAAGCCGGACCTCGCACTGAAGTTCGTCGATCCGGACCTCGATCCGATCGCGACCGAGGACGCCGGCATCCAGGGCGACGGCGAGCTCGTGCTCCATTGGCACGATCACACGCAGCATGTCACGCAGCTCGGCGAGCAGGACTTCGCCGACGCACTGGCGCGGCTCGCGCGCGGCGGCACCCGGCTGGTGGCGTTCGTCACCGGCGACGGCGAACGCGACGCCACCGGGAAGAACGCCGCCGACCTCGGCGAATTCGTGGCACGGATCGCCGACCGCGGCGTGCGCGCGCTGCCGTTGAACCTGGCCGAGGCGGCCGAGGTGCCCCGCAATGCCGACCTCGTGGTGCTGGCGAGCCCGCAGGCGGCGCTGCTGCGGGGCGCGGTGAAGAAGCTGGAAGACTATGTCGCGGCCGGCGGGAATCTCCTCTGGCTGACCGAGCCGGGCGGGGACGATCTGGGACTTGCGCCCCTCGCGCAGACGCTCGGCATCCGCCGCCTGCCCGGAACGCTCGTCGATCCGCAAGGCGCCGTGGT
The DNA here is from genome assembly GCA_035700365.1 of Rhodanobacteraceae bacterium. Lineage (GTDB taxonomy): Bacteria > Pseudomonadota > Gammaproteobacteria > Xanthomonadales > Rhodanobacteraceae > 66-474. The sequence continues at coordinate 7,459 of DASSOQ010000093.1, forward strand.
CGGCGTGCGCGATCCGCGCGCCATCGTCGCGACCCGCTATCCGGCGCAGGCGATCACCGACGGTTTTCGGGTGAATACGCTGTTCCCGCGCGTCGCGGTGCTGGCGTCGATGGCCGATGGCGACTGGAAGGCGCAGCCGATCCTGCAGTCGAGCGTGCGGAGCTGGAACCGGAGCCTGCCGGATGATCCGGCGACGGGGGTCCTCGATCCCGTGGCCGACGCGCTCAAGGGCCCGCTCAGCTTCGGCTATGCGCTCAGCCGGCTCTCGCCCAGTCCAGTGAAGACCGAGCAACGGGTGGTGGTGATCGGCGACGGGGATTTCCTTTCGAACGCCTATCTGGCCGAGGCCGGCAACCTCGCCCTCGGCGAGCGCGTCATCGACTGGCTGCTCGGCGACGACGCCCTGGCGAGCCTGCCGCCCGCCGCCCCCGACACCTCGCTCAAGCCCACGCATGCGGAGCTCGGGGTGCTGACGTACGGCTATCTGGTGGGCCTGCCGGTCGTGCTGGTCCTGATCGGCATCGCGATCACCTGGCGCCGCCGCCGGCGATGACCCGCGCCACGCGCAACCTCTCGGTCCTCGCGCTGGTCGCGGTGGTGCTGGTCGCGGCGGTGCTTTGGGTCGGCCGTCGCGATTACGTTCGCGATCCGCCCGCACTCACCGGCATCGATCCGGCCAGCGTCACGCACATCGGCCTCGACATCCCGCCGATCGCGGCGCAGGCTTTCGAGAAGCGCCACGGCGGCTGGTGGCGGGTGCAGCCCTCCGCCGCGCGCGCCGATGATGCGCGCGTCGAGCGACTGGCCAGGCTGGCTGCAACGCCCGTGGCACGCTGGCTTGCACTTGCGGACGTCACCCGATCCGCGACCGGGCTGGAACACCCCTCGGCCACCTTGACGCTCGACGGCGTTGAACTCGAATACGGCGGCCTCACCGCCCTCGACGACCTGCGCTACGTGCGGGTCGGCGACAAGGTGGCCCTGGTACCGCGGCAATACTCGCCGGAAGCGATGCTTACCCGGCGCGCCGGTGAATCGACGCCATAGCTTCCCGTTGGCTTCCGCCGAACACGCTCGGCGTCAATCCAACCCCCATGGCCTTGCATCCATGCCCGAACTTCCCGAAGTCGAAACCACCCGCCGCGGCATCGAGCCGTTCGTGACCGGACGCGTGGTGGAGCGCGTGCTGCTGCGACGGTCCGACCTGCGCTGGCCGATCCCGCGCGCGCTCACATCGAAGCTTCCGGGACAGCGGATCGACGCCGTCGAACGTCGCGCGAAATACCTGCTGTTGCACACCGCAGCAGGTTCGGCGTTGCTGCACCTCGGGATGTCGGGTGCGCTGCGCATCACCGATCCGGCGCTGCCGCCGCGCACCCACGACCACTACGACATCGTCCTCGATTCCGGGAAGGCCCTGCGCTTCAACGACCCCCGCCGGTTCGGTTGCTTGCTGTGGCAACAGCCCGGCGAAGTGCATCCGCTGCTGCAGGGGCTGGGCCCCGAACCCCTCGGCGAAGCGTTCGACGGCGACCGGTTGTGGAGCTTATCGCGGGGACGCACCGCGGCGGTAAAGACCTTCCTGATGGACCAGTCGATCGTGGTCGGGGTCGGCAACATCTACGCCAGCGAAGCCTTGTTCGCGGCCGGCGTGCACCCGAAGCGCGCCGCCGGCGCGGTGTCGCGCGCCCGTTACGCGCGGATCGCCGCGGAAATCCGCCGCGTGCTCGAGTACGCGATCACCCGCGGCGGCACCACGCTGCGCGATTTCCTGGCCCCTGACGGCGCTCCCGGCTACTTCGAGCAGGAACTGGCGGTGTACGGTCGCGCGGGCGAACCGTGCAGGGTGTGCGGCACGCCGATCCGCTCGGCGGTGGTCGGGCAGCGCATGACGTACTGGTGCCCGCGCTGCCAGAGGTAGGACGCGCAGGCGGCCGTTGCGTCAGCATGGTCCGGCCGCAGCCGAGGCGCTGTCCGCTGCGATTCGCCACATCGAAGCCGCGATCACGGACGATTGCACCTACAGCGCGTCCGCGTCGAGCTCGCCGGTTCGTATACGCATCACCTGGTCCAGCGTCGAGATGAAGATCTTGCCGTCGCCGATCTTGCCGGTGCGCGCGGCATGGCTGATGGCTTCCACCGCCCGTTCGACGAGGTTGTCGGGCAGCGCGATCTCGAGCTTCACCTTGGGCAGGAAATCCACCACGTATTCGGCCCCGCGGTAGAGCTCGGTGTGGCCTTTCTGGCGCCCGAAACCCTTGACCTCGGTGACGGTGATACCGTTGACGCCGACTTCGGACAACGCCTCGCGCACGTCGTCGAGCTTGAACGGCTTGATGATCGCGGTGATCAGTTTCATGCCGCCAAGCTTACCCGAGACCCAGGCTTCAGAATCATCCCCTCGGAAGCGGCTGTCGCCACAAGTCAGGGCATGAACGGCCGTCCGGCGCCCCCCAATATCAGGCCCAGCAGGAATTCCCCTGCGTCAGTGATACCGCGATCACGGACGATCGCGCGGCTTTCGCGGAAAGTCAGGCCATGGATGGCCGTTCTGGTGCCTGTTACGCGCGAACCACCGACGCGATCCCGAGGTCAATGGCAGCGATCAAGGACGATCGCACTAGAATGCCTGTAGGAAAATCCCTACACCACCACAAGACGTCCGCCGATGTTCGCGCCGCTGCCGGCGCCGTAAGCTGCGGGCGCATCGAGGCGACGACATGATTGACGTGCACTCCATAGACCAACTCGCGCATCGGCTGGCGACCCTGGTTCCTCCGGGGCTGGCGCAGGCGCGGGAAGACATGGAAGCCAACTTTCGGGACGTGCTGGCGCACGGATTGC
>DASSOQ010000094.1:0-25064 GCA_035700365.1 Rhodanobacteraceae bacterium
TCTCAGCTCCTCATCAGTTGGCAGTGGTTGCCCAGTGAACGCATGCAGAAACGCCTCGCACAAAAGATCGCTGTTCGTGGCGTGCCGCAGGTTGGACACTTGACGACGTGTACGCTCGTCGGAAAGCAGCCGGAGTACATGAGTCGGAATCGATACGGTGATTTTCCGAACCTTCTCGGATTTGCGACCGTGTTCAATGTACGGCTTGATGTACTTGGCAGTCGGCATGTTTCCGTCTTGCGACATGTCGTCGTGCGGAAAGCTAGCCTCATGCAATCGTGGTGTCAATCGATTTTTTGCGTCGAATGAAGCCCTTGCGTGCGCCCGCCCGGCGCACACCGGCACCGCACCCGCGCCCGTGGCGCGCACGTGCACATTCACGACAGACGTTTAGACGTCCAGCAGCGAAGCCGCAACGCCGCGCGCGCAGGCGCTGGAAGCCGCACCGTTGCTTGCTATGGCACGCACGCGGCATGCGGGTGTCGCACGCTCGCCGACCGAACGGATGCGCATCGCGGGTATTGCGCACGCCCGTGCATTCCGAAGCTCATTGGCGCCTGAACACCCGACAAACCGGCTTGCAGGAATGGGCGCGGTGGGCGGCGGTTCGCCGCCGGAGCATGACTTGAAGGGACGTCAGGCGGGACCGGGAATCGTTGGGCACCGGTCACCCGGTCGCGCCGATCGTCGCTCCGCAACGATCGCGCGACGCAATCACTCTTCGTCGTTCTCGATCAGTTCCGCGTAGTCGTCGGGACCGAGAAGGGCGTCGAGTTCATCCGTGTTGCTGGCCTTGACCACGAACAGCCAGCCGTCCCCGTACGCATCCTCGTTGATCGTTTCCGGCTTGTCGGCCAGCGTCTCGTTGACCGTGACGATTTCGCCGCTCACTGGTGAGTAGATGTCGGACGCCGCCTTCACCGATTCGACCACCGCGCAACCCGCGCCGGCCTCGACTTCGTCGCCGACCTTCGGCAATTCCACGTAGACCAGGTCGCCCAGCAATCCCTGGGCATGGTCGGAAATGCCGACCCGAACCTGGCCGTTGTCCTCGACCCGCGCCCATTCGTGCGACTTCTGGAATTTCAGGTCACCGGGGATCTCGCTCATGTTCCTTGTCCTTGGCTGTCCGGAAAGCGGAAGATTCTAGCGACTACCTGCCCAAATGTAGGAGCGGGCGATGCCCGCAATCAACGTTGCGGCCACGTGGCAGTCCGGTCGCGGCCATGGCTGCTCCTACACGCCCTCGCCGGGTTTGCCGTTCCGCACGAACGGGTATTTCACCACGCGTACCGGCAACTCGCGGCCGCGGATGTCGACGCGCAATCCCTCCCGCGCACCGGCGGGTACCCGCGCGAACCCGATCGCCTTGCCCAGCGTCGGGGAAAAGATGCCCGAGAGGATCTCGCCTTCGCCGGCTCCCGCCACGACCCGCTGGCCGTGGCGCAGGACGCCTTTCTCGTCCAGCACCACGCCGACCAGTTCGCGCGGCACGCCGGCCGCCTGCTGTTCTTCGAGCGCCGCGCGGCCGATGAAATCGCGGCCTTCGTCCAGCGACACCGTCCATGCCAGGCCCGCTTCCCACGGCGTGGCGTCCTCGTCCATGTCCTGCCCGTAGAGGTTCATGCCGGCCTCGAGCCGCAGCGTGTCGCGCGCACCGAGGCCAGCGGGCTGCACGCCCGCCGCGGCCAGTGCATCCCACAACCGGACCGCGTGCTGCTCCGGCACGATGATCTCGAATCCATCTTCGCCCGTGTAACCGGTGCGCGCCACGAACAGCGGCATGGCGTCGGGCCCGCGCGCTTCGGCGGCAGCGAAGCGGCCGAGCTTTTCCACGCGGTCGCGGTCGCTCGAGTCGAGCAGCGCCAGCACCTTCGCGCGCGCGTGGGGTCCCTGCACCGCGATCATCGCGAGGTCGGCGCGCTCGTTCACGTCGATACCGAACGGCGCGGCCTGCCGCTCGATCCACGCGAGGTCCTTGTCGCGGGTCGCGGCATTCACCACCACCCGGAAGAAGTCTTCCGCCAGGAAATAGGTGATGAGGTCGTCGATCACCCCGCCGCGCTCATTGAGCATGCATGAATAGAGGGCCTTGCCCGGCTTCTTCAGCTTGCCGATGTCGTTGGCCAGCAGGTGCCGCAGGAATTCACGGCAGCGCGCCCCGGAGAGATCGACCACCGTCATGTGCGAGACGTCGAACATGCCGGCGTCGCGGCGCACCGCGTGATGCTCCTCGAGCTGCGAGCCGTAATGCAGCGGCATGTCCCAGCCGCCGAAGTCGACCATTTTCGCGCCCGCGGCGCGGTGGCTGGCGTTGAGGACGGTGTGCTTGGCTTTATTTGAGCGATCATCCCTGATCGCCGCGTTATCGACAGGCTCGGTCATCTGATTCACCTCTGGTCATGGGGCATCACCTCGGCCATCCCTGGCCTGAATTTTCACAACAGCCGCTCCGGCTGATGGTCCATTATCGTGTGCAAAGCCACTGATCGCGCGCGCGCAATACTTTGGCGGCTCGACGCTGCTAGATTGCGCGAATGGATCATCCGACGACCCCGGCCGGGCTGGTGGAGTGGCTGCCGTTGCCGGAAACCGGTGACAACGTGCTGCGCTTCACCGGGGACTGGACACTGGCGCATTTCTCGCGGCTCGAAGCGCAACTCGATGCGCTGAAGCCGCAGTTGCCGGAAGTCCCGGACGTCGATTTCAACGACATCGGGCGCCTCGACACCGCGGGCGCCGGGCTGATCGCGGTCGCGCTCGGCCCCAAGGCGCTGCACTGGCTCGCCGCGCACGACAAGGACGTGCCGCGCGAGTTGCGCGCGCTGCTGGGAACCGTCAGCGACGCGGTCGCCGAACTCTACGCGCACCGGCCGCCGCAGCCGCCCAACTTCGGATTCATCGACATGCTTGCCGACGTGGGCGCCAGCGTCGTGCGCATCCGCACGCTCGCGTTCAAGCTGCTCGGCTTCGTCGGCATGACCCTGGAGACCATGGTCAGGACCGCTTGGCGGCCGCAGCGCTGGCGGATGACGTCGCTGATCGCACACATGGAGCAGACCGGCTTCCACGCGGTGCCGATCGTGGCGCTGCTGTCGTTCCTGATCGGTGCTGTGATCGCCTTCCTGGGCGCCACCGCGCTGCAGCGCTACGGCGCCAGCGTGTTCACGGTCGACCTCGTGTCATACGCGTTCCTTCGCGAACTGGCGGTGCTGCTGACGGCGATCATCCTGGCCGGCCGCACCGCCAGCGCGTTCACCGCGCAGATCGGTTCGATGAAGGTCGGCGAGGAAGTCGACGCGATGCGCACGATGGGCCTGGATCCGATCGAGCTGCTGGTGCTGCCGCGGGTCGTCGCGCTGATGTTGGTGACCCCGATGCTGACCTTCCTGGCGATGCTGGCCGGGGTGATCGGGGGCCTGCTGGTGTGCTGGTTCGCGCTCGACATCACGCCCGCGATGTTCGTGTCGGTGTTCCGCGCGGATACGCCGCTCTATTACTTGTGGCTGGGACTGGCCAAGGCGCCGATCTTCGCGTTCCTGATCGCGGTGATCGGCTGTCTCGAAGGCTTCAAGGTGCAAGGCAGCGCGCAATCGGTGGGCGAGCGCACCACCTCCAGCGTGGTCCAGTCGATCTTCCTGGTGATCGCGGTGGACGCGGTCGCGGCACTCTTCTACATGGAAATGGGTTGGTGAGCGCGCCCGCCTCCGAGCCGGCCCGCGAAACGCTGGTCGAGGTCCGCGGACTGCGCAGCCAGTTCGGTGAACACGTCGTCCACGAGAACCTGGACCTCGACGTGTATCGTGGCGAGATCCTGGGTGTCGTCGGCGGCTCCGGGTCCGGCAAATCGGTGCTGCTGCGCACGGTGCTCGGGCTGCGCCGGCCCGACGCCGGCAGCGTTCGACTGTTCGGCGAAAACCTGCACGAGTTGCCGCCCGGGCCCCGCGTCGCGATCGAGCGCCGCTGCGGCGTGCTGTTCCAGAACGGCGCGCTGTTCACCTCGCTCACGGTCAGCGAGAACGTCCGGGTGCCGCTGATGGAGCACACCTCGCTCAGCGTGCACGATGCACGGCGGGTGGCGGCGCTCAAGATCGCGTTGGCCGACCTCGCGCCCGAAGTGCGGCAGCGTTACCCGGCGGAGCTTTCCGGCGGCATGCGCAAACGGGCGGCGCTGGCGCGCGCGCTGGCGCTCGATCCCGACATCGTGTTCCTGGACGAGCCGACCTCGGGCCTGGACCCGATCGCCGCGGCATCGTTCGACCAGTTGATCCGCACCCTCCACGACTCGCTGGGCCTGACCGTGTTCATGATCACCCATGATCTCGATTCGCTGCACGCGATCTGCGACCGCGTGGCCGTGCTCGCGCACAAGCGAGTGATCGTGGCCGATTCGCTGGACAAGGTGGAACGCTTCGACGACCCTTGGATCCGTGACTATTTCCAGGGGCCGCGCGGCCGCGCCGCGGAAGCGATCCACCCCTTGGCATGAGGTAGCGAGATGGAAACCAGGGCCCACCATGTGCTGATCGGCACCTTCACCCTCGTGGTGGTGGTCGTCGCAGTGCTGTTCGCGCTGTGGCTGGGCAAATCCAGCCTCAGCAAGCAACACCACTATTACGACATCGTCTTCACCGAAGCCGTGACGGGCCTGTCGACCGGCAGCACCGTGCAATACAACGGCATCCAGGTCGGGCAGGTCAGCCAGTTGAAGCTCGATCCCAAGGATCCGCGCAAGGTGCTGGCTCGGATCCAGGTCGCCGCGGATACCCCGATCAAGACCGACACCCGCGCCAAGCTCGGCCTGGTCGGGCTGACCGGGGTCGCGTTCGTGCAGTTGACGGGGGGCGCCCCCGACAGTCCGCTGCTGTTGCCCACCCCCCAGGATCCGGTGCCGGAAATCAAGTCGGAAAGCTCGGCGCTGACCAAGCTGCTCGCCTCCGGCAGCGACGTGGTGACCAATCTCAACGGTATCCTCGACCGCCTCGGCCAGATCGTGTCGCAACACAACGTCGACCGGATCACCAGCACGCTCAGGAACATCGACCAGACCACCAGCACCCTGGCCGCCGAACGCGACGACCTGCGGCAACTGATCCATGAGGCCAGCGAGGCGTCGGTGAAACTCAACCAGACCCTCGCCGGCGCGAACAAACTGGTCAACGGTCCCGGGCTCGAGACGATGGAACGCGCGCAAGCGGCGATGACCTCGCTGCAGCAGACCACCAAGACGCTCAACGACCTGCTCGCCGAAAACAAGGACTCGCTGCAGTCGGGGCTGCGCGGGGTCGATCAGATCGGGCCGACCCTGCGGCAGTTGCGCGCCACGCTGCGCGACATCCAGCAGGTCACCGACCAGTTGCAGGCGAATCCGGCGGCCTACCTGCTGGGCCGCGACCATCCCGCCGAATTCACGCCGAAACAATGAGGCCGCCGTCCATGAATACCTCGAACGGATTCCGCTCCGCGATGCGCGCCATGGTCACGGCGCTTTGCGTGGCCGGCGTGCTGGGCGCCTGCTCGATCCTGCCCGAGCGCGAGGTCGTGCAGATCTGGCAGCCGCCGGAAAACGCCACCGTGCAGCCGCAGGGCGCCGCGGATTTCAGCCTGCGCATCGACACGCCCAACCTTGCCGGCACGCTCGACCAGCAGGGCATCGTGGTGATGCCCGAACCCGGCCAGGTCAGCGTCTACAAGGGCGCGCGCTGGAGCGAATCGCCGGCGTTGCTGGTCCGCGGCCGGCTGGTCGATGCCTTCATGGCCGCCAGGCTGCGCTCGGTCACCACCGACGACGACCGGTTCGCCTCCGACTACACCTTGAGCGGCGACCTCCGCGCGTTCCAGTCGGAGTACCGCAGTGGCTCGCCGGTGGTGGTGGTCCGCTACGACGCGCAACTTCGCCGCGCGGGTTCGCGCAACGTGCTCGCCAGCCGCAGCTTCGTGATCACCGAACAACCCTCGGGCACCCAGGTCCCGGCGATCGTCGCCGCGTTCGGCAAGGCCGACGATGCGCTCGCCGGGCAGGTGGTCGAATGGGTGCTGGCGACGGTCGATCGCAACCCTCCGTCGGCACCAAGCGACGCCGCTTCGCGCTGACCGCCCAAAGTCCGCGGCCCCGGTCCCGGCGCGGTTGCATCCGTCACTTCTTCTCTCTATCTTGATAAAGAGATATACGGGTGCCACCTTGCCGATGATCCCCATTTCGCTGGAATTCTTCCCGCCCAAGACCGAGGAGCAGCGGGCGCAGATGGAGCGCGCGCTTCCGAAACTGAAGGCATTGGACCCGGAATTCGTCAGCGTGACCTTCGGCGCCGGTGGTTCCACGCTCAGCCACACGCCGCGCACGGTGCGGCACCTGCGCGAAGCACACGCGCTGGAAGTCGCGCCGCACGTCTCGTGCATGGGCGGATCGCGCGAGGAAATCCGCGCGCTGCTCGCCGACTACCGCGAGCTCGGTTGCAAGCGCATCGTGGCGCTGCGCGGCGACCTGCCGTCCGGCATGGCCTCGCCCGGCGACTTCCGTTACGCGTCCGATCTGGTCGAATTCATCCGCCGCGAACACGACGGCTGGTTCCACATCGAAGTTGCCTGCTATCCCGAGTGCCATCCACAATCGGACCATGCGGCGGCCGACCTCAGGCATTTCAAGGCCAAGGTCGATGCCGGCGCCGACGGGGCAATCACCCAGTACTTCTTCAATGCCGATGGCTACTTCCGATTCGTCGAGGACGCGCGCCGCGCAGGCGTCACGATCCCGATCGTGCCCGGCGTCATGCCGATCGCGAATTTCGCCCAACTGCGGCGGTTCTCCGAAATGTGCGGTGCGGAAATCCCGCGCTGGATCGGCAAGCGGATGGTCGCGTTCGGCGACGATGCGGACGCGGTGCGCGAATTCGGCGCGGACGTGGTGGCGGCGATGTGCCGGCGGCTGCTGGAAGGCGGCGCACCCGGCCTGCACGTCTATACGCTGAATCGTGCGCGTGCCACGCGCGCGGTGCTGGAGCGCCTCCACCAGCCCCTCGCGGCCTGAGCGCGCCCGGCGGGCTAGACTGGCGCGATGGGTCCGTGGATCGTCCGCCTGTTGTGTCTCGCCGCGCTCGGCATCTGGGCATCCCTCGCGTGGGGGCAGGCGCCGGCGCAAACGCCGATCTACCGCTGCGTCGGTGCCCACGGCGAACCCAAGTTCTCCAGCCAGCCGTGCGGAACGGCGGTGCAGCTCCCCGGGAACGGCGCGGACGCAGACGCCACCGCCGGCAGCCACGGCTTCGGCGACGTCTGCCCCGCATCGCCGGAGGCACTTCGCCAGGCCGTCGCCGGCGCCTTCGCAAGCCAGGACGTGAACCGCCTGGCCGGCGTCATCGTCTGGCGCGGCATCGACCAGGACTCCGCGCGGACGCTGCTGCGGACGCTGGCCGACTGGCTGAAGCAACCGCTGGCGGGGATCGCGATCGCCGGCGCCGCGGGACCGCCATACGCCGACACCGGCCCGGCACCTGCGGCTTCCGTCTTCCGTGCCGGGGGAAGTGGCCCGACGATCGGGCTTGCGCCGACCGGATTCGAAATCTCGACCGCCGGCGGCGGCACCCGGGCGTTCGGCATCACCGAATCCGACGGCTGCTGGTGGCTGACCTTCGACTGAAGACCGACGCCGCGCACGGTGTCATGCACGATCCCTTGGCGGACAGCACGACTGCGTCGCCGATCACGGCTCGATTCGAGCGCCGCGTGCTAGCATCCTGCCGTCGCGCCCGCTGCGATGCAGCACCTCCAAGCACGCCATGCTGAAACTCTTCTGCGCCCTCGCACTGTCCCTGGTCGCGATGTGCGCCTGCTCTTCGGACCGTACCGCCGCCGTGGCGGAGGCCCACGCCGCACCGGCGCCCCCGGCCAGCACCATCAGCCCGGAGGTGCGCGCGAAGATCGCCGCGACCGTGGCCGAGATGGCGCCGGGCGCCAAGCCGCAGAATCTCGAGCCGATGCCGATCGCGGGTCTGTACCAGGTCGTGGTGCAGGGCCAGGTCCTGTACATGACCGGCGATGGCCGCTACGTGATCCAGGGCGAGGCCTTCGACGTCGCGAGCCGCAAGTCGTTCAACAGCCAGACGCTGAACCGGCTGCGGCGCGACGCGATCGCCGGGCTGTCCCCGGAACGCATGATCCGCTTCGCGCCGGCGAACCCGAAATACACGGTGACGGTGTTCACCGACGTCGACTGCCCGTATTGCCGCGCATTCCACGCCAACATCGCCGAAATGAACAAGCTCGGCATCGCGGTCGATTACCTGTTCTGGCCGCGCACCGGACTCGGCACGCCCTCGGCGCAGAAGGCCGTGGACGTCTGGTGCGCCGCCGACCGGCGGACCGCCCTCACCCGTGCGTTCGAGGGCAAGGCGCCGCCGCGCGCGACCTGCGAGTCACCGGTCGCGCACGACTTCGACCTCGGAATCGACCTCGGCGTCGACGGAACCCCGACGATCATCGCGGACAACGGCGTGGTTCTCGGCGGCTACGTCGATCCCAAGGAATTGCTGCGACGCCTGCAGCGCGTGCAACCCACGCCCGCCGAACCGCGCTCGCGCTGATCGCAGCGACCGGCACCCGCCTCGGATAGCCCTGGCATGGTGCAGCGATCACGGATGATCGCACTTATAATATCCGGCTCTCCCCGCCCCGCGACCCCATCGTCATGATCGTCCTCGACGGGCGCTGCGCCCTGTCGGATTTCCGGCTCGACCGCCTCAACCGCCGCCTCGACGCCCTGTCGAGGGGAACGCGCGTGCGTGGCGCGCGCCATGTCTTCTTCGTCGAATCGGACTCGTCACTGGCACCGGCGCTGCACAGGCGCCTTGCGGAGATCCTCGACGCAACGGAGGCGCCACCGGCCGACGCATCGCTATGGGTGGTTCCGCGCTTCGGGACGCGTTCGCCATGGTCGACCAAGGCTACCGACATCCTGCACCACGTCGGCATCCGCGTGGCGCGCGTCGAGCGCGGCACCGCCTTCCTGATCGACCGTTTGCCGGAGCCGGGCGATCCCGCGTTCGCGGCGGTACGGGCCGCGCTGCATGACCCGATGACGCAGTCGGTGATGCCGCGGCTCGCCGACGCGGTACGCGTTTTCGCGTCGGGGGCGGCGGGTCCGCAGCAGACGCTCGCGCTTGGCGACGATGCTGGCGCTGCGCTGCGGGAGGCCGACGTCGAACTCGGCCTGGCGCTCAGCGACGATGAAATCGAATACCTCGCGGCGCACTACGAGAAGCTGGGTCGCGATCCGACCGACGCGGAACTGGTGATGTTCGCGCAGGCCAATTCCGAACATTGCCGGCACAAGGTCTTCAACGCCGAATTCACCATCGATGGCGAGAAGCAGGACGCGAGCCTGTTCGGCTTGATCCGCCACACCCACCAGGCTTCGCCCGCCTACACGCTCTCGGCGTACAGCGACAATGCCGCCGTGATCGAGGGCAACGAAGGCGCGCGTTTCTTCGCGGATGCCGACGGCGTCTGGCGTGCGCACCGCGAGGCGATTCCCTACGCGATCAAGGTCGAAACCCACAACCATCCCACGGCGATTTCGCCATGGCCGGGCGCCGCCACCGGCTCCGGCGGCGAGATCCGCGACGAGGGCGCGGTCGGGCGCGGCGGCAAACCCAAGGCGGGGCTGACCGGCTTTTCCGTCTCGCACCTGCGCATCCCGGAGCTGCCGCGGCCGTGGGAGGAGGCGCGTCCGCTGCCGCCGCGAGTCGCCAGCGCGTTCGAGATCATGCGCGACGGTCCGCTCGGCGCCGCCGGCTTCAACAACGAATTCGGGCGGCCCTGCCTCACCGGGTATTTCCGCACCTTCGAACTCGAAACCGGCAAGCCGGGCATGCGCCACGGCTACGACAAGCCGATCATGCTGGCGGGGGGCGTCGCCAACATTCGTCCGATGCTGGTGAACAAGAACAAGCTCGGCCCCGGCGACGCGGTGATCGTGCTCGGCGGTCCCGCGATGCTGATTGGCCTGGGCGGCGGCGCGGCTTCGTCGATGGCGGCCGGCGCATCCAGCGAGGCGCTCGACTTCGCCTCGGTGCAGCGCGACAACCCCGAGATGCAGCGCCGCTGCCAGGAAGTGATCGACGCGTGCTGCGCGCAAGGCGACGCCAGCCCGATCGTGGCGATCCATGACGTCGGCGCGGGCGGCCTGTCCAACGCGATCCCCGAATTGCTGCACGATGCCGGCGTCGGCGGCGAGATCGACCTCGACGCCGTGCCTTCGGACGATCCGCAACTGTCGCCGATGCAGATCTGGTGCAACGAGTCGCAGGAGCGGTACGTGCTCGGGGTCAAGCCGGACGACCTCGCCGGCTTCGAAGCCATCTGCAGGCGCGAGCGGTGTCCGTTTGCCGTGGTCGGGCATGCGACGGAGGAAGAACGGCTGCTGGTGACGAGCCAGAAGCGGGAACAGGGAACAGGGAACAGGGAAGCGGCCACAACCCTCGACGCTCCTTCCCCGGTCCCCTTTGGCCGTTCCCGCTTCACCGTGATCGACCTCGAACTCGCGATGCTGCTCGGCAAGCCGCCGCGGATGCAGCGCGATGCCACGCGCATCACGCCGCACCTCGAGATCATCCCCGACCTCAGCAACATCGGCCTCGATGACGCAATCGAGCGGGTGCTCCGGATGCCGGCCGTCGCCAGCAAGGCCTTCCTGATCCACATCTGCGATCGCAGCGTCGGCGGCTTGTGTTCCCGCGACCAGCTCGTGGGTCCCTGGCAGGTGCCGGTCGCCGACTGCGCGGTGACGCTGGCCGATTTCGAGGGCCACGCGGGCGAAGCGATGGCGATGGGCGAGCGCTCGCCGGTGGCGGTGCTGGACGGCGCTGCGTCCGCGCGGATGGCACTGGGCGAGGCGATCACCAACCTGATGGCCGCCCCCGTCGACAAGCTCGAAGAGGTGCGGCTGTCCGCCAACTGGATGGCCGCGATCGGCCACCCCGGAGAGGACGCCGCCCTGTACGACGCGGTGCGGGCGGTCTCGACACAGCTGTGCCCCGCGCTCGGCATCTCGATTCCCGTCGGCAAGGATTCGTTGTCGATGCGCACGCTGTGGCGCGAGGACGGACGCGAACAGCGCACGATCGCACCGGTGTCGCTGATCGTCAGCGCGTTCGCGCGGATCGCCGACACCCGCGGCACGCTGACCCCGCAACTGCGGCTGGATGCCGGCGAGACCGAATTGTGGCTGGTCGACCTCGGCGCCGGCCGCAACCGGCTGGGCGGTTCCGCGTTGACCCAGGCGTACGATCGCCGCGGCGGGGTCCCGCCCGACTTCGAGGATCCCGAGCGGCTGCGCGCGCTGTTCGCGCTTGTCCGCGCCGCACGCGAGCAGGACCTGCTGCTCGCCTACCACGACCGTTCCGACGGCGGCGTGATCGTGACCCTGCTGGAGATGGCATTCGCCGGCCACTGCGGCCTGGAGATCTTCCTCGACGGCTGGGCGGACAACGCGTTGCTCGCGCTGTTCAACGAAGAGCTGGGCGCTGTGGTGCAGGTGCGCAAGGACCGGCACGACGCCTTCGCGGCGCTGGTCGGGGCGAACGGGCTCGAGGCCATGGCGCGGGTGATCGCGCGTCCGAAGGCGAAGCTCGGCATCAAGCTCCACAGCGGCGACGAGACCATCGCCAAGTGGAACTGGCAGAAGCTGATCGGCGCCTGGCACGAAACCAGCCACGCCATGCAACGCCTGCGCGACAATCCCGCGAGCGCCGACGCCGAGCGCGCCTGGCGCTGCGACGACAACGATCCCGGCCTCAACGCGCGGCTCACGTTCGATCCGGCCGCGGATGTCGCCGCGCCCTACATCGCCAAGGGCACGCGGCCACGCGTCGCGATCCTGCGCGAGCAGGGCGTCAACGGCCAGGTGGAGATGGCGGCCGCGTTCACCCGCGCCGGCTTCGATGCCGTGGACGTGCACATGAGCGATCTCGTCGCGGGCCGGCACCAGCTCGCGGATTTCAGCGGATTCGCCGCCTGCGGCGGATTTTCGTATGGCGACGTACTCGGCGCCGGCCGCGGCTGGGCCGCGTCGATCCTTTATCACGGCGACCTGCGCGACCAGTTCGCCGCGTTCTTCGCCGACGAGTCGAAGTTCGCGGTCGGCATGTGCAACGGCTGCCAGATGCTCTCGCACCTGAAGGAGATCATCCCGGGCGCCGAGCACTGGCCGACCTTCGCGCGCAACGCGTCGGAGCAGTACGAAGCGCGCTTCGTGACGCTGGAAGTGCTGGATACCGAGTCCGTCGTCCTGCGCGGCATGGCCGGTTCGCGGATCCCGGTGGTCACGGCCCACGGCGAAGGCCGGGCGGTGTTCGCCGACGACCACAAGGCGGGCAAGGCCAGCGCCTGCGTCCGTTTCATCGACAACCGCGGCAAGCCGACCGAGGCGTTTCCCTGCAACTCCAACGGCTCGCCGGATGGGCACGCGGGATTCACCGCCGCGCGGGGCCGGGTCACCATCCTGATGCCGCATCCCGAGCGCGTGTTCCGCACCGCGCAGATGAGCTGGCACCCGCGCGAATGGGGCGAGGATTCGCCCTGGATGCGTTTGTTCCGGAACGCCAGGGTATTCGTCGGCTGAAGCGGGCCGCTTCGACGCCCACCACTCACCGTGGTGCGAGCTGTTCCAGTCGCTCGCCGCGCCCGACGGGCGCACCGTCTCCGCCGGCTCCCGGCCGATCGTGCAGCGCGGCCAACCCCGCGCGCATGTCGCGCCCGCTCGGTTGCTGGAACAGCATCAAGCCGAACTCGGGCAACACCGTGATCAGGTGGTCGAAGATGTCGCCCTGCACGTTTTCGTGCGGCACGAAGCTGGTGTTGCGCGTGTAGGCATACACCTGCAGCGGGATGCCGGCGGGGCCCGGATCGAGCTGGCGCACCGCCCAGAACAGGTCCTGGTTGATGCCCGGGTGGCTTCCGATGTAGGCCTGCATGTAGGCGCGGAAGCTGCCGAGGTTGGTCAGGCGCCGCTGGTTGATGGCATCCACGCCTTCCCTGCCCAGGTTGGCGTTCCACGCGGCCAATTCGCTGCTCTTCCGCTGGAAATAGTCGTCGAGCAACCGGAAGCGCTGCAGGTGCTCGATCTCCCCGGGCGTGTGGTAGCGCACGCTGGTGATGTCGATGTTGAGCGCCCGCCGTATGCGCCGCCCGGTTTCGTACATGTTGCGGTAGTTGCGGTACGACTTGGAGATCAGGTGCCAGGTCGGGATGGTGCTGAGGGTCTTGTCCCAGTTGACCACCTTCACCGTGTTCAGCGAGATCTCGACGACGTCCCCGTCGACATTGTCTTCGGGCATGGAGATCCAGTCGCCTACGCGCAGCATGTCGTAGGAGCCGATCTGCACGCTCGCCACCACCGACATGATCGTGTCCTTGAAGATCAGCAACAGCACCGCCGACACCGCGCCGAGGCCGGCCAGCAACGTCAAAGGATCGCGCTGGAACAACGCCGCGATGATCAGGATCAGCCCGACCACGAACAGCACGATCTTGAGGAGCTGCACGTAACCCTTGATGGAGCGCTCGCGTCCGCGCGGGGTCTTGTTGTAGAGATCCTCCATGGCGGACAGGGCCGCATTGACCGCAAGCACCACGAACACGACGATCAGCGCTGTGGTGATGGCGGCCACGGCGTTTTCCGCGGTCTCCGGCACGCCCGGTACCGCGTGCAGGCCGGCATTGACGATCAGCATCGGAACCACTTGCGACAGGCGCAGGAACACGCGTCGCTCGACCATGGCGTCGTCCCAGCGCCACGTGGTGTGCCGGCTGGCGAGGCGCATCACGCGGACCATTGCGTAGCGCACCAGCCGCCCGGCCAGCCACGCGACCAGCAGCAGCAGTACGCAACCCAGCGCGGTGCGCACCCATGGCTGGCCGAGGAACGATTCGAATGCTTGCATGGCGAGGCCGGGATTGCAGGGAAAGCCCCAACCATAACAAGGAACGCACGGCTCCGCCCCGCCGCAGGCCCGGCGAACGCGGCGACGCTCAGCCGTAGCCTTCGCCCGTCACCACCTTGCCGCGGAACACGCTGTAGGAGAACGCGGTGTAGCCCAGCACCGCCGGCAGCATGATCAGCGCGCCGACCAGCAGGAAGCCCTGCGAGCTCACCGGGGACGCCGCTTCCCAGATCGTCAGCGTGG
This sequence comes from Rhodanobacteraceae bacterium, assembly GCA_035700365.1. GTDB lineage: Bacteria > Pseudomonadota > Gammaproteobacteria > Xanthomonadales > Rhodanobacteraceae > 66-474. The sequence continues at coordinate 14,181 of DASSOQ010000094.1, forward strand.
GCGGCACGATGGTCGGCCAGATGCCGACGATCAGTCCGGCGAAGCCCAGCAGGAAGAAGCACAGCGAAAGCACGAACGGGGCGGTTTCACGGTTGCGCATCACCGCGATCCACAGCGCGGCCGCATTGATCGCGGTGAGGATCGGCACCGGCGAGAGGTACAGGAAGTTCGGCCAGGTGAACCAGCGGGTCATGAAGCGCGGGTCGACGAACGGCAGCCACGCGCTCACCAGCAGCATGAAGGCGATCACCACCAGCATCAGCATGCGGGTCAGGTGGAACGCGATCGACTGGATCCGGCCGGCGGTCTTGAGGATCAGCCAGCTCGCGCCGAGCAGCGCGTAACCGAATACCACCGCGACGCCGGTCAGGATCGCGAACGGGCTGAACCACGCGAATGCCGGATCGTGCACGTACTTGCCGCCTTCGAGCGTCATGCCCTCCACCAGCGCGCCGAGGATCAGGCCCTGCATGAACGCCGCGACGATCGAGCCGGCGGCGAATGCGAAGCCCCACACCCAGCGCGAGCGCGCCGCCTTGAAGCGGAACTCGAACGCGACGCCGCGGAAGATCAGCGCGATCAGGAGGCACAGCACCGGCAGGTACAGCGACGACAGCACGACCGCGTAGGCTTTCGGGAAAGCGGCCATCAATCCCGCGCCACCCATCACGAGCCAGGTTTCGTTGCCGTCCCAGATCGGCGCGGCGGTGTTCATCATGTGATCGCGCTGGGTGTCGTCGTCGGCGAACGGCGTGAGGATCCCGATGCCCAGCACGAACCCGTCCAACAGCACGTACATCATCACCGCGAAGCCGATGATGAAGTACCAGACGACCGGCAGGGTGGTGGCAAGCGTCACGGACGTTCCCCCGTCTCCTCGTCGCCCAGCGACAATGGCCGCGCCGGGGTTTCGGTGGTGCGTTTGCGTTGCGGCGCGGCCACGGGTCCCACCCGCAGCATCTTCACCAGGTACCAGCCGACGAAACCGAAGATCAACAGGTACACGACGATGTAGGTGATCAGCGACGCCAGCACGCTGCCCGCGGGCACCGGGCTGGCGGCGTCCGCGGTGCGCATCAGGCCGTACACGATCCACGGCTGGCGACCGACCTCGGCCACCCACCATCCGAGCACCAGCGCGATGAACCCCGACGGCGCCATGAACATCCAGGCGCGCAGGTACCAGCGCGACGTGTACACGGTGCCGCGCCTGAGGAGCCACAGCCCCGTCCAGCCGATCAGCAGCATCAGCACGCCGATCAGCACCATGAACCGGAACGCGAAGAACGGAATCGCCACCGGCGGCTGCTCGTCGCGCGGGAAATCGCGCAGCCCCTTGACCGAGCCGCTCCACGAATGGGTGATGATCAGGCTTCCCGCGTGCGGGATCTCGAGCGCGTAGTCGTTGCGCTGCTCGTTCTCGTTCGGCACCGCGAACACCACCCACGGCACGTTGGATTCGGTCTGCCAGTGCCCTTCAAGCGCGGCCAGCTTGGCCGGCTGGTATTGCGCGACTTCCTGGCCGGAAAAATCGCCCGCGATGATCTGCAGCGGCGCGACGATCGACACGAACACCAGCGCGGCCTTCAGGCAGATCCTCGCCTTTTCCGGGAATTTGCCGCGGTACAGGTACCACGCGGAGATGCCGCCGATCACGAACGCGGTGGTGAGGAATGCGGCCATCACCATGTGCGCCAGGCGATACGGAAACGACGGGTTGAAGATCACCTGCAGCCAGTTCACCGGATGGAAAACGCCGTCCACAAACGAGTAGCCGGCGGGCGTCTGCATCCAGCTGTTGGCGCTGATGATCCAGAAGGTCGAAACCAGCGTTCCCAGCGCGACCATGCAGGTGGCGAAGAAGTGCATCCCGTCCGAGACGCGCTGCCAGCCGAACAGCATCACGCCGAGGAAGGTCGCCTCCATGAAGAACGCGGTCAGCACTTCGTAATTCAGCAGCGGTCCGATCACGGGGCCCGCCACTGTCGAGAAGGTGGACCAGTTGGTGCCGAACTGGAAGCTCATCACAATGCCGGTCACGACACCGACGCCGAACGAGACGGCGAAGATCTTCATCCAGAAGAAGTAGAGGTCGCGGACGTGGTCGTTGCGGCTTTTCAGCCACCAGCCCTCGAGGAACGCCAGCCAGTTCGCGACCCCGATCGTGAAGGCCGGGAACAGGATGTGGTATGAGATCACCCACCCGAATTGCAGGCGCGAAAGGAATACGTGGTCCATCGACTCGTCCGGTGCGCGCGTGACGCGGCCCGGCGCGATGGCCGGCGTGGCTACCGGCCATGGTCGACATCGTGCGCGCGCCCATTATCACGCCCGGGCGCGAAATCCACGTGAAAAGCGGACGAACGCCGGTCAAGCGCGCTGCGACGGCGCACGCATGCGCGCGATCGCACATCCGGATCGTGCGTGCCGCAATCAATCCAGCGGATCAGGCCATTCGTTGGCGTGCGGGCCGATCCCGCCACGCTGCGGTCGCACCACGCAGAACCTCTGGCCGGTCGGCGCTTCCATCACGACCCAGCTCTTGATTGACGCGACGCGCTTGGCGCCAAGCGCCTCCAGCCGCCGCACTTCGGCGGCAATGTCATCGCTTTCGATATCGAGGTGCACGCGGCTGTCGTGGTCGACCTTCTGCACCTCGATCACCGGCTCGTCATCGTGCGTCGCCATGCCGATGTAGTTGCTTCCGCCGGGATTCACCCCTTCGCGCAATGACCGGCCCAGCGCCTGGGACCAGAATCGCGCCGCCGATTCCAGGTCGTCGGTCCGGCAATCGATGATGATGCTGCACAAGCGGCTGTGGTGCATGGTGGTGCCTCCATCTGTCGTGGGCGGGCGAGCCCGTCACGCGCGCCTGAGCGCGCGGTCAAGGCTCAACGGCCCCGGCCCGGCCGCCGACAGGTACAGGAACGTGAAGCAAAACAGCACCGCCAGGCCGCCGCCGTTGAGGATGGGGAACACGTGGTTGTGCGGGAAGTGCGCCATGAAATACGCGAACGCCATTTCGCCCGACATGATGAACGCCACCGGCCGCGAGAACAGTCCGATCAGGAGCAGGAAACCGCCACCGAATTCGATGATGCCCGCGAGCCCGGGCGCCAGCGTGAACAGCTTCGCCGACGAGATCAGCTCGAACGATCCGCCGGGATAACCGAACAGCTTTTCCGCCCCGTGCTGCATGAAAAGGAATGCGGCGATGATGCGCAGGATGCTCAGCAGGTACGGCGCGGTGCGCGCCCAGGACCCGTTGTTGCCAGCCATGCGGATGCCTCCCTCCGGTTGTCGTGGGCCGAGTGTATCCGGCCCCCGCGCACGGCGGGCAACGCGTCAACGTGGTGCGGTGGATCAGCCCGCGAGTGCCTGGACCTCGCTGATGGCCTTCGGGAGCGCCGCGGTCAGCACTTCACTGCCGTGCGCGCCGATCGCGACGTCATCCTCGATGCGGATGCCGATGCCGCGCCACTTGGGGGGAACCGTGGTGTCGTCCGGCGGGATGTAGATGCCGGGCTCGACGGTCACGACCATGCCGGCTTCGAGCAGCCTCGGCTGCTCGTCCACGCGGTAGTCGCCGACGTCGTGGACGTCGAGGCCGATCCAGTGTCCGGTCTTGTGCGGGAAAAAGCGCTCGTAGCTGCCGGACTTCAATGCACTCCGCGGGCGGCCGGACAGCAGCTTCAATTGGCACAAACCCTCGACCACCACTTGGCGCGCCGCGTCGTGGGCGGCGGTGAATGCCACCCCCTCGCGCACCTGCTCGATCGCCGCCTGTTGCGCGGCCAGCACCACCTCGTACAGCGCGCGCTGTTCGCGCGAGAAGCGGCCGCCGACCGGCCAGGTGCGCGTGATGTCGGAGGCATAGCACTCGACCTCGGCGCCGGCGTCGACCAGCAGCAGGTCGCCCCGCTCGAGCCGGTCGCGGTTGGCGGTGTAATGCAGCACGCAGGCGTTGGCGCCACCGGCGACGATCGGCGCGTACGAGGGCACCGCGCCGTGCGCGCGCACCACATGCAGCAGCGCCGCCTCGACCTCGTATTCGGCGGCACCGGGCCGCGCCGCCGCGACCGCCGCGCGCTGGGCTTCGGCCGCGATGCTCGCGGCCCGCTTCATCAGCCGAAGTTCCGCGGTCGACTTGTACAGGCGCAATTCGTGCAGCAGGTGGCCGAGCGCGACGAACTCGCGCGGCACCACGCCGCCGCCGCGGGACGCCCGCAGCCTGCGCAGCCAGCGCAACAGGTGCGCGTCGAATTCGTTTTCACGCCCGAAATGGCAGTACAGGCGCGCACGGCCCTCGAGCATGCCGGGCAGGATGTCGTCGATGTCCTCGACCGGGAAGGCATCGTCCATCCCGAACCGCTCGGCTGCCGCATCGGGGCCGATGCGCGCGCCGTCGATGCGCTCGCGCCCGGGATCGCGTTCGCGGCAGAACAGCACGACCTCGCCATTCGTGCGCCCCGGCAGCAGCGCCAGCACCGCATCGGGTTCCGGGAAGCCGGTGAGGTAATGGAAATCGGAGTCCTGCCGGTAAGGCCACTCGGCGTCCGCGTTGCGGATCCGCCTGGGCGCGGCCGCCACCACCAGCGCCGCATCCTCGCCCGCCATGCGCATGAGTTCACGCCGCCTGCGGGCGAATTCCGCCGGCTGGATCATCGGCCCTCCGGCCGGGCCAGGCGCGCGTGCAGGTGCAAGACGCCGCCGCGGATGAATTCCAGCACGTCGTCGAGCGCACCCTGGTCGCCTTCATCGCACTCGATCCGCATCGACGCGATCTGCCCGAAGGCATCCAGCAGCTCGCGGGTGCCGGGGTCCAGTGCCGAGCCACCCAGCACGCCGGTCAAGCCCAGCCCCCCGAGGAATCCGCGGCACCAGTCCACCATGCCATCGGCTCGCGCGGCCAGCGGCGCCCCGGGCAGCAACGGCGCCACCGCCTCGCCGGCGCGAAGGTCGCGGGACATGCCGGCAACCAGCCCATCGAGCAGCGCCTGCAGCGGATCGAGCGCGCCCGCATCCGCGTTCTCCAGTTGCAGGGCGCGCAACAACGAGGGGCCGTTGCCGGCCCCGCCCGCGCACACATAGCCCGCGACCGAACCGTGCAGTTCCGCGGCTTCGATGCCCAGCCTCGCCCGTGCGACCACCCTGGCGAATTCCGTGTAGCTGACCTCCGGCATGCCCGCCATTCTATTGAGGCTTTCGGGGATATGGCGCGTTCGCGCCCGGGCGGCCCGGTGCAAGCCGACATTCGCCCCACCGGGCCGATCCGGGCCGACCGCACAAAAGGCACCCGGCCGCACGACGCGCCGCAGCGGTTTGAGTAAACTTGGGCGCGCAGCCTTGCCTGGGCCCTCGTGAAACGGTGGTCGTGCAACGGATGGCTGCGACCATCAGGGGCCAAGTGCGTACACCATGAGCCGCGTTCCCACCGGACCCTCCGGGCCCACACCGCCAGCCGCGCGCTCGCACATCCTGCCAGCGCTCGCCTGCGTGCTGCTGTGGTTCGCGGGCGCCGCGTCCGCGGCCCGGGCGCCGCAGCCGACCTGGCAGGCCTACCAGCGGAACTTTTATTTCCAGCAGGTCGACAGTGCCGACGGGCTGGCCCAGAACTCGGTTTCGGTGGTGTTCCAGGACCACCGCGGCTTCATGTGGTTCGCGACCCAGGGCGGCCTGTTCCGCTACGACGGTTACAAGCTCACCCGCTACACCCATGATCCCGGCCGCGACGACAGCCTGCCCGGCGGCTATCCGGTGTCGTCCCTTGCAGATGGTCCGGACGGCAAGCTGTGGATCGGTTCGTCCAGTGGCGGGCTGGTGCTCCTCGATCCCGACGGCGGCACGGTCGCGCCACTCCCGAAAGGCGTGGAACGCGGCGACCTGCCGGTCACCAGCCTGCTCGGGCTCGGGAACGGCGACGTCCTGGTCGGCAGCCGGCTCGGGGTGGATCGCCTGGTCGCCGCGCCGCGGCCGCACCTGCAGCGCGCCTGGGCCGAACCGCGAGGAATGGCCGAGCCCGTGCACGCGCTGACGAGCTGCCCCGGCGGTGCAGTGTTCGGCGCGGCGGGCAACTCCATCATCACGCTGGACGCCAAGGCAGGACACGGCCGCATCCTGGCCACCACGCCGCAACCGATCGACGCCCTCCATTGCGACGCGGCAAGCCACCGGCTCCTGCTCGGCAACCGCGACGGACTCGCAAGCGTCGACCGGAAATCCGGCGCACTGGTGTGGCTCTGGCGCAGCGACGGCGACCGCGCGGTCGGCGTTCGCGACATCGCGGTCGACCAGGCCGGGCGCGTGTGGCTGGCGTTGAGCGACCACAGCCTGCTCCGCCTGGGGCCGGATGGCGCGGAACAAAAAGTGGTGCCGGCGCCGGTAGGGATCACCGGAGGGCTCCCCGACTCGCGGATCGACACCCTGTTCGTCGATCGCACGGGCTTGCTGTGGATCGGCACGCTCTCGGCCGGGGTGGTCTGGACGCACCCGGACGGAAATCCCATCCAGGCCGTGCTCAACTTGAGCGGAGATCCGCGCGCCCATCATTACGTCCGCGGGTTCTACGCTGATCCCGATGGCGGGTACTGGGTGGCGCTGAGCGGACCCGGGCTGATCCGCTACGATCCGGCCACCCACACCATCACGGGATTCGGCGATGCGCTCGCCGACGCCGTGGCGTCGGTCCCGCATGCGCCCGCCGCCGTCCCTTCGCCGACAGGCCAGGCGCTCTCCATCCGCAGCTTCGGCGTCATTCCGGATTCGGACGGCACGCTCCTGATTCCGTCCAGCGCCGGGCTCCTCAGGTTCGATCCGGCCACCGGCAAGGCAGCCTACGTGGTCCTCGACGGCAAGCCCGCGACCACACCGGTGCGCGCGCTGTACCGCGGGCGCACCGGCGACCTGTGGGTCGCGCAGGACGACCAGGGGCTGGTGCATTACCACGACGGCCAGGCGGTGCAGCGCTTCGACGCTGCCCACGGACTCGCTTCGAACCAGGTCCTGGTGATCGACGAGGGCAGCCACGGCAACATCTGGGCCGGTACCACCCGCGGTCTGTCGATGATCGAGCCCGCGACCGGCAAGCTGCGGACCTTCCGTGAAATCCCCGGCCAGGACGACTCGCTGGCGGGCAGCACCATCTCCAGCCTGATCGTCGCCGGCGACGGGCGGTTGTGGGTCGGATCGCTGTCCGGCATCAGCCGCCTCCAGGGCGTCGACGCCGGCGGCGCGCATTTCCAGCGCTACGGGCTGAATGAAGGGCTGCCCGACAGCACCATCGATTGCATGCTGGAGGACGCCAACGGCGACATCTGGTTCAGCACCAACCTCGGCATCGGCCGGCTCGAGCCCAAGACCGGCGCGATCCGCAACTTCGGCGCCTCCGACGGCCTGCAAGGCAGCGAGTACAACTCGGGCGCGTGCCTGCGCACCCGCGGCGACCGCCTGCTGTTCGGGGGCCACGGGTTCGACATCATCGATCCTGCCAAGGTCCGGCCTTCCGCGACGCATGCGCCGGTCGTCATCACCGACCTGTACGACGCAAGCCACCGCATGGCGGTGCCGGCGTCCTCGTCCGCGCGCGTCGACATCGGCCCCAGGGACCGCAGCTTGTACATCTCCTTCGCGGCGCTCGATTACAGCTCGCCGGGGCACAGCCGGTACCGGTTCCGCCTGCTGGGCCGCGACGCCAGGTGGAGCGACCCCACCCACGACCATTCGGTCGCCTATTCCAGCCTCGCGCCCGGCGATTACCGCTTCGAGGTGCAGTCGGTGCTCCGCGACGGCCGGCCCGGCAGCACCGCCGCGGTCGCCGTGCACGTGGCGGCGACGTGGTGGTGGAGTACGGTGATGCGGATCGTGTACGCGACGGCGATCGTGCTGCTCGTCCTGATCGCGATCTTCGGCTGGCGCAGCCACCACCAGGAACAGCAGCGGCACCGCCGGCAGTTGCGCCTGCGCGAAAGCCGCCTGCGCCAGGCGCTGTGGGGCTCGGGCGACGAGTTCTGGGACTGGAACTTGGAAAGCGGCACGATCCTGCGGCTGGGTCCGGAGGGCGCACCGGGCGGCCACCACGAACAAGCGGTGCCGGCCGACGAATGGCGGCGCACGATGGTGCATCCGGACGACCTCGCCAGCCTCGACCACGCGCTGGCCGAGCACCTCGCGGGCAACACCGAGCACTTCGAAGTCGAGCACCGGGTGCGCGGACGCGACGACGAATGGACCTGGGTGCTTTCGCGCGGCAAGGTGGTGGAGCGCGACGCCGGCGGCAAGCCGCTCCGGGTGTGCGGCACCGAGCGCGACATCAGCGCGATCCGCGCGGCCGACCGCGACCGCCGCATCGCCTCCGAGGTCATCCGCAACATGAGCGAGGCGGTCACCGTGACCGACCTCGACTTCCGCTTCGTATCGGTCAACACCGCCTTCACCCGCATGACCGGCTATGCCGAGCACGAGGTGCTCGGCCGCGACGCATCGATCCTCAACGGCAGCCGCCACGCGCCGGAAAGCTATACGCACCTGCGCCAGATGCTGGCCGAGACGGGCCACTGGCGCGGCGAACTCTGGCAGCGCCGCAAGGACGGCGAGGAGTTCCTGTGCTGGGTGGAACTCACCGAAGTGTGCGACGCATCCGGCCAGCGCACCCACATGATCGGCGTGCTCACCGACATCACCGACCGCAAGCGCGCGGAACAGGAACTTCGCTACCTCGCGAACTACGACACCCTCACCGGCCTGCCCAACCGTGCGCTGCTCGGCGAACGGCTGGGCGCGGCCCTGATCAGCGCGAGGCGCAGCGGCCACAAGGTCGCGCTGCTGTTCCTCGATCTCGACCGCTTCAAGCACGTCAACGATTCGCTCGGCCATACCGCCGGGGACCGCACGCTCAAGGCCGCCGGTGCGCGCCTGCGCCAGTGCGTGCGCGAGAACGACGTGGTCGCGCGGCTCGGTGGCGACGAGTTCACGGTGGTGCTGGAAGACCTGGCGGACGTCGGCGGCGCCGAGGAAATGGCCCAGCGGCTGATCCATGCCTTCGCCAAGCCCCTGCAGGTTTCGGGCACCCAGGAAACGGTGATCTCGCCGTCCATCGGCATCGCGATGTACCCCGACCACGGCCAGACGCCCGCGGACCTGTTGAAGTGCGCCGACACCGCGATGTACCAGGCCAAATCCAGTGGCCGCAACACCTGGGCGGTGTACCACGCCGGCATGGACGCGCGCGCCCGCGACCACGCCACCCTGGTCAATGCCTTGAGGCGCGCGCTGGACCGCGGCGAGCTCCGCCTGGTGTACCAGCCCAAGATGTCGCTGCACGGCGAAAACATCACCGGCATGGAGGCGCTGCTGCGCTGGCACAACCCGGACCTCGGCGAGATCCCGCCCAGCGTGTTCATCCCGCTGGCCGAGGAGACCGGCCAGATCCACGAGATCAGCGCCTACGTGTTCGGGACCGCCTGCGCGGACCTGCGCCGCTTCCGCGAGAACGGCCATCGCAACCTCACGATGGCGATCAACCTCTCCGCGGCGCAGCTCAACCGCCCCGACCTGACCTCGCACATCTGCGACCTCTTGGCCGAACACGACGTCGCGCCCAACCAGGTGGAACTGGAATTGACCGAAAGCATGGTCATGGCCAACGCCGAGCAGTCGGTGCGCCTGCTCGGCGAGCTGAAGTCGATCGGTACGCGGCTCGCGATCGACGACTTCGGCACGGGCTATTCCTCGCTCGCCTACCTGAAGCGCCTGCCGATCGACACCCTGAAGATCGACCAGGAGTTCGTGGGCGACATCACCACCGATCCCGACGACGCGGCCATCACCTCCACCATCATCACGATGGCGCATTCGCTGCAGCTCAAGGTCGTGGCCGAAGGCGTGGAAACCCTGGAACAACTCGCGTTCCTGCGCGCCCAGCACTGCGACGAGATCCAGGGTTACTGGTTCTCGCGGCCGTTGTCGGCCGAAGCATGCCTCGACTTCCTGAACCGGCATGCGGTCGCAAACGTCGTTTGATCGCCCGCACATGCCCGCCAATCGCTTTTGCCTTATAGTCCCGCCATGGACAATCCAGCCCCCACCGTCGAAGACGAACTCGCCGCCCTGACGCGCACCCTCGATCGGGCGCTGGAGCGCATGCGCCGGCTCGCCGAGGAAAACGCCAGCCTGCGTCGCGGGCGCGACCAGCTCGCCGGCGAGCGTGCCGCCCTGATGACCCGCAACGAGCAGGCGCGCGCACGCGTCGAAGCGATGATCGAACGCTTGAAGGCGCTCGAAAGCGCCGGGTGAGCGGCGCATTCGGACGAATCGCGCAGCCGCGGGTGGCGCCCCCGGCAGCGCCCCCTAGCACCAGCCACGAGAACACAGCAGATCGCCATGGCCGAAGAATCCGTCACCGTCAACGTCAAGCTGCTCGACCGTGAATTCCTGGTCGGCTGCAAGCCCGACGAGCGCGAAGGGCTGCTGGCGGCGGTCGAGCACCTGAACCGCAAGATGCGCGAGATCCGGCATGCCGCGCGCAGCCCCGGCTACGATCGCATCGCGGTGCTGGCGGCGCTCGACGTCACCCATGACTTGCTGATGTTGCAGCGCAGCCAGAACCAGCTCTCCAGCACCGCGGGCGAGCAGATCGCGATGTTGCGACGCAAGCTTGAAGATGCACTCGAAGCACCCATAGAATGAAACTGCTGGCGTCCCCTGCGGTGAACGACAGCGCGCCCCCAGCAATGTGCCTTGTTCCTAATGTACGACCTGGGGCCGGCGGATACCGGATCGTTGTGCAAGTCCGCCACGAGTGGAAAGCCTAAAGATTCCGGTGAGCCCGCCCACGTGATCCTCCAGGATCAGGGTCGCTCGGCGCGCATCGTCATCGCGGAGGACGCC
>DASSOQ010000095.1:0-13377 GCA_035700365.1 Rhodanobacteraceae bacterium
CTGCTCGACGTCGGCAACGCCGATGCCGCATTGACGCAGGCGCGCCTCGCGCAGGCCATCGCGGATCGACGGTGGCCGCGGAACAACTGGCAACGCGCGGAAGTGCAACGGGTACTCGGTCGAGCCTTGCTCGCTGCCGGCAGCGGGAGTGCCGCGGCAGCGGCATTGCGCAGGGCGGCAGGATTGCTCGAACCCGCACTGGCCGCCGGCGATCCGCGTGTGGCGCGGGTCAGGGACGACCTGGCGGAAGCGCTGCAGCAACCCGGCGCCGCCACCTCCGCGGCCAGGACGCAGGCCAGCGATTCGTCCGTGGCGGTGGGACAGCAAGGCTAGATTGCCGCGTAACGTGAAGCGACGGTCCGAAGTCCGTGCCCGCCGGACAGCGGGTGCGCGCACGGTCGATCAACCGGCATTGCATGCCTCGGGATTCGCCCCGGTATGCCGCGGCCCCCGTGGCAGCAATACACCGCGCGCATGTCGTTCGTCGCCATTTTTCCCGTATGCATGGGTAACGGGAGTGGTGGCAGGCGCCCGGACAGGTGCGCCGTGTCGATGGTCCGCGGTGGGCGATGGAGGCACGCGATGCCCGGTTACGCAGAAACCTGCAACAGGGGAGCGGCGGCGCCGAGTCGCAGCAGGCACCCGCGTTTCGTAGGGTGGATCGCCGGCATTGCCGTCGCGCTGGTGCTGGCCGGCTTCGCGAAAACGTTCTACCTGCGGCCGCTATTCATGGATCTGCCGCTTCCATCGCTCGCGATCGTGCACGGCGTCGTGATGAGCGTGTGGGTCGTGCTGTTCGTCGCGCAGGTGTGGCTGGTCGCACGGGGGAACATCCGCTGGCACCGGCGCGTGGGCGTGGCAGGCATGGTATTGGCGCCGCTGGTGCTGATACTGGCCGTGGCGATGGCGATCGACGCGATGCGTGCGGGGCACACGCCGGTGCCGCAGGTGACGCCCCAGCAGTTTCTCGCGGTTCCCCTGTTCAACGCCGTGCTGTTCGCCGGCCTTGCAGGAGCCGGGCTGGCGCTGCGCAAACACCGGGAGGCGCACCGTCGCCTGATGCTGCTGGCGATGCTGTGCCTGCTGCCGCCGGCCGTCGCGCGCATCCCGCAGGCGCTGGACGTGTTCCGGGCCGGCAGCCTGTTCCTCGCGATCGGCGTGATGGCCGCGATCATCCTGGCCTGCGCGGTGCGCGACGCCCGCCTGCACCGCCGCGCGCATCCGGCCTTCGTGTTCGGCGGCGCCGCGGCGGTCCTGGCGTTGCCGCTGGCACTGGTGGTTTCCCACACCGCGTGGTGGCAGCACTTCGCCGGCTTGTTGATGTAAGGCGTGCGAGCGCGTGGCCGCGCATGGGCCGCGAATGTCGCCCGGGGCGATTTTCCCCGTATGGAGGGTTGAGCCGCAGGAAAGGTGGCCCCGACCACCACGGAGAAGTGCCATGCCATCTGCATCCATCCGCATTGCAGCCACCCTCGCAGGTGCATTGTTCGCCATCTGCGCGACGGGCGCGCCGCCGCCTGCGTCCAGCTCCGGGTCGTCTTCGCGGCCCGCGGCAGCGAAAGGGCACGAATCGGGGAGCTCGCCCATGCAGTCCGATGCCATGCGCAATGCGCTGGGCGTGGCAATGCAGGCGTTTGGTTTCGCCGCATCGCACCCCGACGCCACGGAGACGGAGAAGCGGACCGCAGCGAACCGCATGATGCAGGGAGTGTTCGATCGTGAGCTGCATGGCGGCTTCGGCAAGCGGCAGGCGGACAGCGCGAAATCGTCGCCGCCAACCTCGCCCGACGTCCCCGTGGACGCCGTGCGCCGCGCCGGCTACGAGGCCAGTCGCGCCTATCACGAGAATCTGGATTCGCAGGAAACCGCTGACGCCATCCGCCGCTTGATCCTCACCGCCGACGGCAAGTTGCCGACCGGGGGTTCGCCATCGAAACCGGCGCACGACGATGGCGGCTGATGGACGTGGCTGCGCCGGGGCGGCCTGCGCAAGCGAGTGCGAACCGCGCTGCCCGGTGACAACGCAGCGTCATGCATGCAAAGGGGTCATGCCACGAGATGTCGCGCGGCGGCGCCGCGATCCGTGCGTCGAATCCGAAGGCGTTGCTGCCGCGCGCGGCAAAGGCGAAGCCGATTGTCATTCCACACGGCGCGATCACGCAGCCGCGAGACACCGACGGCGACTGCTGAGTCGCCGCGACGACAAGGGGAACTGAAACGATGAACCGCATCTACAGTCTGGTCTGGAATCGCGCGCTCGGTGGCCTCGTGGTCGCATCGGAACTCGCGTCGCGCAAGCGCGGCGGTGCACCGGCACCGGCCGGCCACATGGGACGTCGCACGTTGATCTCGCTGGCATTGCTCGCCGCGCTGGCCGCGCCGCTGCCGGTGCTCGCGGGTGAAACCTGCAGCGGTCCGGTGGGGGCGACCGCGGTCGGAACCGATGCCGTAGCCTGCGGCACCGGCGCCCAGGCCGGCGGCGACTACAGTGCCGCGTTCGGGTGGTACAGCAAGGCTCCCGGCGATTACGGCACCGCGCTGGGCGGCAATGCCTACGCCGGCGGAAGTGACAGCACCGCGATCGGCTATGGCAGCGCCGCCCTTGGCACGGGCACCACGGCACTCGGCTATTTCAGCAGAGCGGATGGCTTCGGCTCGATTGCCATTGGTTATCGAAGCAAGGCCCTCGGCGGCGACGGCATTGCGCTTGGTACGGTGAGTTCGGCGAGCGGCGCATCCAGCATCGCGGTGGGACGCTACTCCATCGCGCTGGGCGACAGCGCTGTTGCGCTTGGCCTGAGCAGTGACGCCACCGGGACCAGGACTGTCGCCGTCGGCTTTGCGAGCGAGGCCCAAGGCGACTTCAGCACCGCGGCCGGAGCTTACAGTGGTGCCATCGGAGCGGACAGCACCGCTCTAGGCCACGGCGCTTTCGCCGAGAGCATCAGCAGCACGGCGCTCGGGGCGTTCAGCGTGGCGAGCGGAGAAATCAGTATCGCCGCTGGCATGGGCAGTGTGTCTTCGGGCGCATCGAGCCTCGCGATCGGCGGCTGGTACGACCTTGACGGCGATGACGTCCGCGATGCGAATGAACTGACCACCGCGGGTGATTTCGGTGCGATTGCCATCGGTTCGGTGGCACAGGCAACGGGATTCGAAAGTACCGCCGTCGGTCAATTCAGTTCCGCAGCCGGAGGACGAGCCCTTGCGCTCGGGTACTCCAGCAGCGCTGCCGGTTCGCAGGGTATTGCCTTGGGCGGATTCAGCCAGGCAAAGGCCAACGGGGCCATTGCGATCGGTGGCTTCAGTGGTGCGTTGGACGAGAACGGCATCGCGGTGGGCCACTCGAGCGCTGCGATAGGCGCACGCGGGGCCGCATTCGGTTATGTGAGTCGCGCGGAAGGCATCAATGGCACCGCCCTGGGGAGCCAAAGCGTTGCCACGGCCGACAACAGCGTTGCATTGGGCGCGCTGTCGATCGCCGACCGCGCCGACACCGTGTCTGTGGGGGTGGTCGGCAACGAACGCCAGCTCGTCAATCTGGCGGCCGGCGTGCAGGCGACCGACGCCGTCAACATTTCGCAGTTGATGCCGTTCGCGGCGTCTTTCGGCGGCGGGGCGAGTTTCGCCGGCGGTGTGTTCAGCGCGCCCACGTATGTGATCCAGGGCACGGGTTACGACGACGTCGGCAGCGCGTTCGATGCCGTCGATGGCAAGCTGACCGACCTTTATTCCAAGGTAGGTACCGGAGGCACCCAGGGTCCGCCTGGGCCGCCAGGCCCCGCGGGACCCGTCGGGGCAACCGGTCCGCAGGGCCCGGCTGGTCCCGCGGGCGGCGGTCCGGACGAGGTCAGCTACAGCGACAGCTCGCACGCGACGATCCTGTTGTCGGACGAACACGGCACCCTCGTCCGCAACGTCGCGGATGGCGAAGTCGCGTCCGACGCGGTCAACAAGGGCCAGCTCGATGCGCAGACGCAGGACGCGCTGGATTCGGCCGAAACCTATGCAGATGCCGGCGACAGCGAGACGCTCGGTGCCGCCAACGCCTATACCGACGCCCGGATCGCGAAATTGGCGGGGGGCGACTTCGACAGCGTGAACCAGCGGATCGATGCGCTCGACCTGCGCGTGAACACGCTCGACCAACGTGTTGCCGTACTCGACGAGCGGATCGGACGGGTCGCGGCGCTCGGCGCGGCGCTGGCGATGACCGCGCCGGATGCGCGGATCCCCGGCGACAACCAGGTGGGCGTGGGTGTCGGCACGTTCCGTGGCCACAGTGCGGTCGGCATCGGTTACAGCCGGATGCTCGGACGTGGCGCTGCGTTCCGGCTCGGCGCCGCGGTCGCCGGCCACGGCGACAACTCGGTCGGCGCAGGCGTCAATTTCGGCTGGTGACGCGCCATGGCTGAAATCGCCTCCCCGCTGTCGCTTCGCGGTCCGGATTGCGTATGGACAGGTGAGGGCACCGTGCCCGTGCCTGACAGGAGTACGTCATGAACATGACCATCACGACTTCGCGAATCCCGCCACAGCGACGGATGCGTGTCACAGCACCGATCGGCGCCCGTCGCTCCTCGCCGAGATGAGGGTTTCTTGTCGACCTGGATGTCGTCCCCGCAGCATTTTTCCGTATGGGCACGTGAGGGCCACCGTGCCCGAGTCCGACAGGAGCACGCCATGAACATCGTCATCAGGATCTTGGCCGCGGCGGCGTTGGTCATCCCTTGCGCCATCATGCCGGCGCGCGCCGATTCCTGGCTGCCACAGGTCGGCGGCAAGGGCGGGGCGCAATACGGCGAGCGTTGTCCGCAAGGGCAGATTCTCAATGGATTCGAACTGCGCGCCGGCGATGACATCGACGCGATCCGCGCGGTGTGCGTCATCCCTTCCAGCCCGACCGCCGCGAACGCGCCTGCGCTCACCAACGGCTTCGGCAATGGCTGGCATGGTGGCGGTGGCGGCAGCTTGCGACGGTTGCTGTGTCCGCCGGGCACGCCAGCGGTCGTGGGCGTGGTGGCGGGTTATGACGGCATCGACACCATCAGTCTGGACACGATCGACATCTACTGCGGGCAGGCCTCGACGAGTGCGTCGATTGGTCAGTATCCCTCCAACATGGTGCATGCGCCGGTCCAGGGTTGTACCCACGGCCCGAACCTCGTCGTTCCAACCTGGAACGTCAGCAAGACCGTGTTTTTCGGGAACGGCAGGTGCCCCAACTTCACACTCGGGCAACAAAAGTGCCCCGCAGGTGAAATCGGCATCGGCATGCACGGCCATTCCGGCGCGCTGGTCGACGCGTT
Source organism: Rhodanobacteraceae bacterium (assembly GCA_035700365.1). GTDB lineage: Bacteria > Pseudomonadota > Gammaproteobacteria > Xanthomonadales > Rhodanobacteraceae > 66-474. Next base: position 5,310 of record DASSOQ010000095.1, read on the forward strand.
GGGGCTGATCTGCGGTCCGGCGCCGACCTTCGTGCCGCCCAAGCGTTACGTGAAGGCCATGGGTCACACGCAAACGAAAACGCCGTTGCAGCGTGCCGCCGAAGGCGCAACGGTCGCGCGCGACGGAAATGCTGCGAGCCGCGCGGTGATCGGCCACCCCACAGCCTCTTTCACAGCGGTCAAATCGGCCGACGTGCGCCTGACGAAGCCCGCGGCGACCAGCGCAAACCGCAAGGCCATCATCATCGTCGGCGGCCAGCCGCAGCCGAAGGCGAAGCAGCCCACCATTCCTGAACGCATCCACGACTACGAAGACCAGCACCATTGAGCCGTGCTGCCTGTCGTTTTTGCGTGCCGTAGTGCGTACGGAGAAGTGGGTTCACAACTTCCATCCCAAACCGAAGGTCATCGTCCATGAACAAGACAAGATGGATTTCCGTGCTCGCTGTCTGCGTTTTGGCCGCCTGCCAAAGCCCGGCGCAGGAGCAGGCGCAGCAGACTGCCGCCGCGATCCAGGAGGCGATGAAGTCCTACGGCCCGCCCATGGTGGATACCTCCGACGGCGGTTACATCCTGCAGGCGGTGATCGACGGCAAACCGTGGAAGGCGACCCGCATGATGGAGATCAACGACTCCAACGAGCACCTCATCCGCGGCACCGGCGACGAGGTCCAACTCGGCTTCTACATCGATAGCGAGCATCCGTATCTCGGCAGGGAAAGGCCGCTGGGCGAAGGCAGTTCCGCGGATCTCATGATCGGCGATGGCTCGTGGCATGCCGTCAAGGGCGGCTACACCATCGACAAGGTCGACCCGGCGTCGATCGAAGGCCGGTTTCATTTCACGGCGCAGAAGTTCCAGTCGAGCGAAACCCTGGAGGTCACCGACGGCACGTTTCGGGCTGTGCCCAAGAGCCGCTAGCTGGATTCGACGCGCGCCAGCCTGGGTCTCAGCCGGAAGCGTCCTGCAGTTCGGCGACGGCCCGGGCCAGTTCCCGCCACGGCTCGATGTTCCAGAAGCCGCGTGCCTGCCCGGAGGGCGAGGACAGCACGAACACGCGGCATTGCCCGATCCGTTGGTCCTGCTCGCCGCCGGCGAGATGGCGCGAGCCGCCTGCCAGTCCCGCCCGCGCCGCATTCTTGCTGGTGAAGGCGACGATGCGCGGTTTGTAGCGCCCGAGCTTGCGGCGCAGGCTTGCAGCGTCGAAAGCGCCCATCGGCAGGTCCGCATCCGCGCCGAAATGGTGCTTGGCGACGTCGGTGAGGCCGATGCCGAAGTCGAGCACCCGGCGATACTCGGAAGGCGCCAGGCGAACCGGCGTCAGGCCGACCTCGAACAAGGTGCGCCAGAAGTAATTGCCGGGGTGGGCGTAGTAGGCGCCCTCCATCGCCGATCGCTTGCCGGGCGCGGTGCCGCAGAACACCACGCGCAAACCCGGCTCCAGGACATCGGGCAGGATCGGGCGAGGGCGCGCTGGCACCGCGGGATTGTGACACGCGCACGCGTGGACGGTGTGCCAGCCGGGCCCCTGCGCGCAACCACCGTCGCCATTCGCGACTTCCGGCAGATGACGAAAGCCGGTTGCCATGCGACCATCATCGCCGTCTTCCCCGATGCACGACCCATGGACCCCTCCGCCGGCGGCATCCAGGTACTGCCCGTCCACTACCAGGCTCCGGACCTGCACGCCGGGTTCTGGCGCAGGGTCGCGGCGTGGCTGGTCGACACGCTGGTCATCGGCACGTTCCACTGGTTGCTGGTGTTCTCGTTCGGCACCTGGCTGCTGGTGCCCTGGGCCATGCTGGGCGGTGCCCACGGGGCGGCGAAGGCGCGGCTGCTCGACTTCGGACTGCAGCCCCTAGGCATCGTGATCTTCTGGTTGTATTTCGCGGCATTCGAATCGTCGAGCCTGCAGGCAACGCCCGGCAAGCTGGCGCTGGGCCTCGTCGCCACCGACGAATACGGACGGCGAATAGGTTTTGCCCGCGCCACCGGCCGCTACTTCGGCAAGTTCGTGTCGGCGCTCATTCTCGGCATCGGCTTCCTGCTGGCCGGCTGGACCGCGCGCAAGCAGGCGCTGCACGATCTGATGGCCGGCTGCTGCGTTGTCCGCAAGGCAGGCCTCGCAGCATGGCGAAGCGGACTTTCGACCGATGCGGGCGCGGCCGCCGCATCCGCCGCACCGATGCACGCGGCGAAGCCGGCGCACACCGGGATGCCGGGCTGGGCGATCGCGCTGATCGTGATTGCGGCGTGCTTCTTCCTGGTCCCCGTCGCTGCCATCGTCACCGCGATCGCGATTCCGGCGTACCAGAACTACACCGTGCGCACGGAGGTGTCGGAGGGCCTGAAGGTGACCGAACGCGCCCGCGCGCTGGTCGCCGAATACATCGGCCAGCGGGGCGCGTTGCCCGACAGCAATGCCGACCTCGGCCTGCCGCGGCCGGAAGCCATCCGTGCGCGCTATGTCCGCAGCGTCCGCGTGAGCGGGGGCCGGGTGGTCGTGACCTATGGCAACCAGGCCGATTCCCTGATCCGCGGCGGCCACGTGGTGATCTCGCCGCAGGGCAATGCAGCGATGTTGCAATGGCGCTGCAGCAGCCCCGATATCGACGCGCGGTACCTGCCGCGGCAGTGCCAGGACTGAACCCGCGCACAACCAACGTGCGGCGGCTACGCTTTTCCCGAGTCCTGCCTCTCGAGTCCCGAGTCCCGACGGTTACGCTGCCTGCCGTGACGCGCGCTTGCGGTCGTTTTCGGTCAGGTGCTTCTTGCGCAAGCGGATCTCCTTCGGGGTCACTTCCACCAGTTCGTCGTCGTCGATGAACTCCAGCGCCTGCTCGAGCGAAAGCTTCACATGCGGCGTTAGCGTCAGCGCGTCGTCCTTCATCGCGGCGCGGACATTGGTGAGCTGCTTGGCCCGGAGGGCGTTGACCGTGAGGTCGTTGTCCTTGGCATGGATGCCGACCAACTGGCCCTCGTAGATCTGCACGCCCGCATCGATCAGCATGCGGCCGCGATCCTGGAGGCCATACAGCGCGTACGCCGGTGCCGGTCCGGTGCCATTCGAGATCATCACCCCGTAGGGACGCTTGCCGATGGCGCCTTCGGACTTCGGGCCGTAGTGGTCGAACACGTGGAACATCAGGCCGGTGCCGGCGGTGAGGGTGCGGAATTCGGTCTGGAAACCGATCAGCCCCCGCGCCGGGATCAGGTATTCCAGGCGCACCCGGCCCTTGCCGTCCGGCTCCATGTTCCGGATCTGCGCCCGCCGGGCGCCGAGCTTTTCCATCACGCCGCCCTGGTACTGCTCCTCGAGGTCGACGACCAGTTGTTCCCAGGGTTCCTGCAGGACGCCATCGACCTCGCGCACGATCACTTCGGGACGCGACACCGCGAGTTCGTAGCCTTCGCGGCGCATCGTCTCGATCAGGATCGAGAGGTGCAGCTCGCCGCGCCCCGACACCTTGAACTTGTCCGGGTCGGCCGTGTCCTCGACCCGCAGCGCGACGTTGTGCAGCGTCTCGCGCGCGAGCCGTTCGCGGATCTGCCGCGAGGTGAGGAACTTGCCGCCCGAGAGGTCCTTGTTGCCGGCGAATGGCGAATTGTTGACCTGGAAGGTCATCGAGATGGTGGGTTCGTCCACCGTCAGCACCGGCAGTGCCTCGACGCCCGCGGGATCGCAAATGGTGTCGGAAATGCCGAGGTCCTCGATGCCCGAGACCGCGATGATGTCGCCGGCCTGAGCCTCCGGCACTTCGCGGCGTTCGAGTCCCATGAAGCCGAGCACCTGCAGGACCTTGCCGTTGCGCCGCTTGCCCTCGCGGTCGACGATCACGACGGGCATGTTGGTGCGGACCTTCCCGCGCTGCACGCGGCCGACGCCGATCACGCCGACATAGCTCGAGTAGTCGAGCGAGGACACCCGCATCTGGAAGGGGCCGTCGGGATCCACCTGCGGCGCCTGCACGTGCCGGATGATGGCATCGAACAGCGGCGTCATGTCGCCCGAACGGACGTCGGGATCGAGCCCCGCGTAGCCATGCAGCGCCGAGGCATACACCACCGTGAAGTCGAGCTGCTCTTCGCTCGCGCCGAGCCGGTCGAACAGGTCGAAGGTCTGGTTGACCACCCAGTCCGGACGCGCGCCGGGGCGGTCGACCTTGTTGACGACCACGATCGGCTTGAAGCCCATCTGGAATGCCTTCTGGGTCACGAAGCGCGTCTGCGGCATCGGGCCGTCCATCGCGTCCACCAGGATCAGCACCGAATCGACCATGCTCAGCACGCGCTCGACTTCGCCGCCGAAGTCGGCGTGTCCGGGCGTGTCGACGATGTTGATGCGCCATTCCTCGCCGGCCGGATCGGTCCAGCGGATCGCGGTGTTCTTGGAGAGGATCGTGATGCCGCGCTCGCGCTCGATGTCGTTGGAGTCCATCACCCGGTCGGGCACGGCCGCACGCTCCGACAAGGTGCCCGACTGCTTCAGGAGCTGGTCGACCAGCGTGGTCTTGCCGTGATCGACGTGGGCGACGATCGCGATGTTGCGGAGTTTCTGGATGGACATAGGCACACGAGACGGCCGCGCAGCGGCGGTCGGCGGGAAATGGGGAGAAGGATGGGGCACGCCCTGCCGTGCAGACCGGCAATTATATACCGGGAGGCCCCGGCGGTGCTTTGCGTGCCGGTGACTGTTAAGCTAGCAGATTGCCTGCAGGGAGCTGAACATGACCGACCTCAATGCCACCTTCCAGACCTCGAAAGGTCCCATCCACGTGCGGCTGTTCGCCGACAAGGCGCCCGTGACCGTCGCCAGTTTCGTGAACCTGGTCCAGCGCGGGTTCTACGACGGCCTCAACTTCCATCGCGTGATCCCCGATTTCATGGTCCAGGGCGGCTGTCCGCAAGGCACCGGCACCGGTGGCCCCGGATACACGTTCGAGGACGAATGCCGCGCCGACCTCAGGCACGACGCGCCCGGCAAGCTGTCGATGGCCAACGCAGGCCCGGGCACCAACGGCAGCCAGTTCTTCATCACCCACGTGCCGACGCCATGGCTGGACGGCAAGCACACCATCTTCGGTGAAGTGGTCTCGGCCGACGACCAGAGCGTGGTCGACGAGATCCGCCAGGGGGACACGATCGAGAAGGTCACGATCGAGGGCGATCCGGCACCGCTGCTCGACGCACGGTCCGACCGCATGGCGCAGTGGAACCAGGCACTCGACGCCCGGCGCTGATGGGGCCGGACCGGACCCGTGTGGTAAAATGACAGGTTGAAGAAATCGACCGATTGCAGATGGAGTCGTCCATGCCCAGACTCGCCGAGCGCACCGGCCGCGCCAAGCCCAGCGCGATCATGATCATCGCCGACACCGCACGGCAGTTGAAGGCCGAGGGCAAGGACGTCGTCAACTTCTCCATCGGCGTCCCGAACTTCCTGCCGGGCGAGCACGTCTACGCGGCGGTCCGCGAATGGCTGCCCGCCGACAGCGGGGCCTACGGCACCAATCGCGGCAGTCCGGCGTTGCTCGATGCGATCGTGGCGCATTATCGCGACAGCGGCCTGGACGGCTATGCGCGCAACAACGTCACGGTCGGGATAGGCGCCAAGCAGGTGCTCTACAACCTGTGCGAGGCGCTGCTCGACGAGGGCGACGAGATCGTGTTCCCGGCGCCGTACTGGACGAGCTACGTCGATATCGCCGACATCCTCGGCGCCAAGACGACGATCCTGCCGTGCCCGCCGGAGCAGCACTACAAGCTCACCCCCGCGCAGCTCGACCATGCGCTGGCATCCAGGCCCAAGGTATTCCTGTTCAACAACCCGTCGAATCCGACCGGCATGGTCTACACGCGCGACGAGGTCGCCGCGCTCGCCGAAGTGCTGGTGAAGCATCCGGAAACCTGGATCATCGCCGACGACATCTACAACCGCCTGGTGTTCGACGGCATCGGGTACCACAACTTCGTGCAGTTCAAGCCCGAGCTGCGCGAGCGCACCTTCATCATGGATTCGCTGTCCAAGACCTACGGCATGCCCGGCTGGCGCGTGGGTTTCGTCGCGGGCCCGGAAGCCGGCGTCAAGGCGCTGGTGACCCTCAATTCCAACCACATCACCTGCCTTCCGGAAGTCGTCACCGCCGCCGCGGTGGCCGCGCTCGCGGGTCCGCAGGACGTACCGGCGGCCAAGCGCGAGGAATTCTCCCGGCGCCGGGATGAAGTCGTGGGGGCGCTGACGGCGATTCCCGGAGTGAAATGCCCGCGTCCGCAGGGCGCGTTCTACGCCTTCCCCGACATCTCGGTCGCGTTCGGCAAGTACCACAAGGGCCACAAGATCGCCGGCGACGTCGACTTCTGCAAGGCGCTGCTCGAAGAGAAATTCGTCGCGACGGTGCCGGGTTCGGCCTTCGGCGAGCCGCGGTCCCTGCGGATTTCCTACACCTGTCCCATGCCGCAGGTCCGCAAGGGTCTCGACCGCATTCGGGATTTCTTCGCCGAGTTGAGCGACGAATCCGCCGATGCAGGGCGGGTCAGCGCCGTCGGCGCGTAACGAGCCGGTCATCCCAAACGTTTCATCTGGCGGTTGCGTGCCTTCGGCGGATTACGCGCCTGCGGCGCTGGTCAGCCCTACAACACCTTGCATGGAGTTCGAGAATGAAAGCACCCGTTCGCGTTGCAGTCACCGGCGCCGCCGGCCAGATCGGCTATGCGCTGCTGTTCCGGATCGCCGCGGGCGACATGCTGGGCCCCGACCAGCCGGTGATCCTGCACCTGCTGGAGATCACCCCTGCGCTGCCGGCGCTGAACGGGGTGGTGATGGAGCTGGACGACTGCGCGTTCCCGCTGCTGGCGGGCGTGGTCGCGACCGATGATGCGAACGTCGCCTTCAAGGACGTTGATTACGCGCTGCTGGTCGGGGCTCGTCCGCGCGGTGCCGGCATGGAGCGCAAGGATCTCCTGTCGGCCAACGGGGCGATCTTCGGCCCGCAGGGCAAGGCGCTGAACGCGCACGCCAGGCGTGACGTGAAGGTACTGGTGGTGGGCAACCCGGCCAACACCAACGCGCTGATCGCGCAGGCCAATGCGCCCGATCTCGATCCGAAGTGCTTCACCGCGATGGTCCGGCTCGACCACAACCGCGCCAAGGCCCAGCTCGCCGCCAAGGCCGGTGCGCACAACACCGACGTCCGCAAGATGATCATCTGGGGCAACCATTCGTCGACCCAGTATCCGGACATCCACCATGCGACGGTGAAGGGCCAGGCGGCGATGTCGCTGGTCGACCAGGCGTGGTACGAGAAGGAATTCATCCCGACCGTGCAGCAGCGCGGCGCCGCGATCATCAAGGCGCGCGGCGCGTCGTCGGCGGCGTCGGCCGCGTCGGCCGCGATCGACCACATGCATTCGTGGGCACTCGGTACCGCCGAAGGCGACTGGGTGTCGATGGGCATTCCGTCCGACGGTTCCTACGGTATCGAGCCCGGGGTGATCTACGGCTATCCCGTCACCTGCAAGAACGGCAAGTACGACATCGTGCAGGGCCTCGAAATCAACGCGTTCTCGCGCGCCCGCATGGACGCCACCGACAAGGAACTGCGCGAGGAGCGCGCCGCGGTCGAGCACCTGCTGGGCTGAGCGAGCTTGGGGGTATGCTGAAGAGGGCGGCCATGTGCCGCCCTTTTTTCGTTCCAGTCAGGCGTGACCTGATCGAGGGGCCATGACTCGCGTAAGATGCTGGCAAGCGTGGCGGGAGCTGGCTCGGCATGCCCATACCCGGATTCCTGCAGGAGTTGCGACGCCATCACGTGTTCCGCGTGGCGGCGACCTACGCCGTGGTCGGCTGGCTGGTCATCCAGGTCGTCGCGGTCATCTTTCCGTTGTTGCAGTTCCCGGCGTGGCTGGCACGCGTGATCGTGGTGCTGGTACTGGCGGGGTTTCCCCTCGCGCTGGTGCTGGCATGGGCGTTCCAGACGCCGCGCGATGAGCGGCATGTCTCCGCGAACATGCGCCGGCGCTCGCTCCGGATCGGCTTCACGCTGGGTGTGGTCGGCGTGCTGGTCGCGTT
>DASSOQ010000096.1:0-17719 GCA_035700365.1 Rhodanobacteraceae bacterium
GCGAGCAATCCAGTTCCTCGCGCAGGCGTTCGACGCCGACCGGAAGCCGGTGCGACTGGAAAATCCGGTGCAGGGTGAGAATGCGCTCGTAGCGATCCATCCGCGCAGCATGCCGCGCAGTGCGATTGGCGGCAAGCGCGACGGATGGCTACCATCGGCGGATCGCAGCAACCCGCACCACGCCACGCGCACATGCCACATGCCCGCCTCGAGCTGAATCGCCCCACCGGTGACGAAGTCAAAACCACCACGTGCTACATGTGCGCGTGCCGGTGTGGGCGAGTCGCTGCGCTGGCGATCTGCCGGGGGCAGATCGCGCAGCGGCGAGCGACCGGCCAAGGATGGCCGGGCCGGCGCCGGGCACCACGGACGGTTCGGTAGCAGCGAAGCGGGAACCGACAGCACGCGCACATATGGCCCACAAGAACCTCAAGCTCAACGAACCAACTGGTGACGAAGTCAAAACCACCACGTGCTACATGTGCGCGTGCAGGTGTGGAATCAGGGTCCACCTGAAAAACGGCCGTGTCCGCTTCATCGACGGCAATCCGGACCATCCGGTCAACCGCGGCGTGATCTGCGCCAAGGGGTCGTCGGGAATCATGCAGCACTATTCGCCGGCGCGGCTGCGCAAGCCCTTGCTGCGGGTCGGCGAGCGCGGGGAACGCAAGTTCCGCGAGATCGAATGGGACGAGGCGCTTGCCCTGGCCACGAAGTGGTTGGGGGACATCCGCGCGCGCAATCCGGACGAGTTGGCCTTCTTCACCGGCCGCGACCAGTCGCAGGCGCTGACCGGCTGGTGGGCGCAACAGTTCGGCACCATCAACTATGCCGCGCACGGCGGCTTCTGCTCGGTGAACATGGCCGCGGCCGGGATGTACACCTTCGGTGGTTCGTTCTGGGAATTCGGCGAGCCCGATTGGGAGCGCACCAAGTACCTGATGCTGTGGGGCGTGGCCGAGGACCACGATTCGAACCCGATCAAGTTCGGCCTCGGCAAGATGAAGGCGCGCGGCGCCAAGATCGTCGCGATCAATCCGGTGCGCACCGGCTACGGCTCGATCGCGGACGAATGGGTACCGGTGAATCCCGGCACGGACGGCCTGCTCGCGGGCGCGCTGATCCACGAGTTGCTGCGCACCGATCGCGTGGATTTCGAGTACCTCGTGCGCTACACGAATGCGCATCACCTGGTGATCCGCGATCCTGGCGCGGTAGATGACGGACTGGTCGCGCGTGACACGAATGGCAAGCCACTGTGCGCGGCCCGTGCGGGCATCCAACAGCCGGCCGCTCGTCCCGACGCGGCACCTTCGGGCCTGCACGCCACCTCATCCGGTGACGGGACCTTCTCCCTTCTCCCACCGGGAGAAGGTGCCCGCAGGGCGGATGTGGGTGCGACACCGCCTTACCGCGTCGTTCTCGCCGATGCAGCCGGCATCTTGCCGATGGTGGTGGGTGAATATGGTCTCCACGACGGCCGTCGCGCGGTGCCTGCCTTCCAGCTCGTCGCGGAGCGTTTTCTCGCCGATGACTACGCACCTGAAAACGTCAGCGAACGCTGCGGCGTGCCCGCGCCCACGATCCGCCGCCTCGCCGCCGAACTCGCGCACGTCGCGTTCGACGAGGCGATCGAGCTGCCGATTGCCTGGACCGACACCCACGGCAGGAAGCACGCGACGATGGTCGGCCGGCCCGTGTCGATGCACGCCATGCGCGGCATTGCCGCGCACGCCAACGGCTTCCACACCTGCCGCACGATCCACCTCCTGCAGGTGCTGCTGGGCGCCATCGACACCCCCGGCAGCTTCCGCTACCAGCCGCCGTACCCGAAGACCGCGCCGCCCGGCAACAAACCCGCCAAGGCGCGCAAGCCGGACGGCACGCTCACGGGGAACCCGCTGGGGTATCCGCAATCGCCCGAAGACTTGCTGGTCGACGCGCAAGGCAAGCCGCGCCGGATCGACCACGCCTTCAGTTGGGGTTACCCGCTCGCGTCGCACGGATTGCTGCAGTCGGTGATCCGCAACGCGGTCGACGGCAATCCCACGAAGATCGACACGCTGTTCCTGTTCATGGCCAACATGGGCTGGAACTCGGCGATAGACACCACGGCGACGCGCAAGCTTTTGTGCGCGCGCGACGAGAACGGCGAGTACAAGATCCCGCACATCATTTACTCGGACGCCTACGATTCGGAGACCGTCGCGTTCGCCGACCTCGTGCTGCCCGACACGACCTATCTCGAGCGCTACGACTGCATGAGCCTGCTCGATCGCCCGATCAGCGACGCCGAATCGGCCGCCGACGCGATCCGCCGGCCGGTGGTCGCGCCCGATCGCGACGTGCGTCCGTTCCAGGACGTGCTGCTGGACCTTGGGGCGCGCCTGGGACTGCCGCACATGGCCGATGCGGACGGCAATCCCGTGTACAAGGACTATGCCGACTACATGGTGCGCCATGAACGAGCGGCGGGCGTCGGCATGCTGGCCGGCTGGCGCGGATCCGATGGATCACGCGCCGGCAAGGGTGCAGCCAACCCCGACCAGTTGCAGCGCTACATGGAGCACGGCTGCTTCTTCGAAGCACGCGTGCCCGAAGCCGGTGCGTACTACCGCATGGCGAACCGCGATTACCTCGAATGGGCGCAGTCGATGGGCTTCGTGGCCGCGACCGGACCGGTCACGATGCAGTTGTATTGCGAAGTGCTGCAGCGCTTCCGGCTGGCGGCGCAGGGGCATGGCGAAGTGCAACCGCCGGAAACCGAGCGCGCACGGGTGGCGAGATATTTCGATCCGGTTCCATTCTGGTACGGCGACGACGATACGCGGCAGGCGGTGCGCAGCGCGGAGCGCGCAGCGCAAACGGGGGACGCGCTGCCCGACGCTGATCGTTCGCGGTCTGGACGCTGCGCCCCCTCGCCCCGGCCCTCTCGTCCATCGGAACCGACCGGGGAGAGGGAGGCATCCTTTCCGCTCTCGGCAATCACCCAGCGGCCGATGTTCATGTACCACGCCTGGGGTTCCCAGAACCGCTGGCTGCGGCAGATCGCGGCGCGCAACGTGTTGTACGTACATCCCGAAACCCTGGCCGCGGTGCCCATCACCGATGGCGACTGGGCCTGGATCGCCTCGCCCCGCGGACGCCTGCGCGTGCAGGTGCGCGCGCACGCCGGCTGCGCGTCCGGCACGGTATGGACCTGGAACGCGGTCGGCAAGAAGCGGGGCGCCTGGAAGCTCGGCAAGCGGGCGCCGGAATTCGTGGAGGGATTCCTGTTGAACCACCTGATCGGCGAACGTGCGGCCGACCGCGCTTACGCCAACGGCGACCCGGTCACCGGCCAGGCCGCATGGTTCGACCTCAAGGTGAGGCTGGAACCCGACCCCGAGCCGCACGTGCCTGGACACCGCGTCGAACTCGCCGTCTGAACGAATTTTTTGCAGGCGCGTGGCAAGCTCCGATTGCCGCCGGGCCGGCTGCGGGTGCGGATGCCGGGGGGAACACGGCAAAATGGACATTCACGGCCGTCACGGGGCGGAGTGCACGGTGCTGGGTTGGGGAGAGCAGGTTGGCTGAACACGCTTTCGAATCGAGGCCTGGCGCATGACCTGGCAGGCATGGGCCACCGCGGCCATCATCGTGTTCGCGATGGTGCTGTTCGCGAGCGAACGGGTCCGCGTGGACCTGGTCGCACTGATCACGCTCGGGCTGCTCGTCGCGCTCGGCATCGTCAGCCCGGAGCAGGCGCTGTCGGGCTTCGCCAACGAGGCCACCGTCACGGTGGCGGCGATGTTCGCGCTGGCGCTCGGCATCGAACGCTCGGGGGCGCTCGAGCCGATCATCCGCATGCTGACGCGGATACGGAAACCGTGGCTGCTGTCGCTCGGCATGATGGTGGTGATCGCGCCGCTGGGCGCGTTCATCAAGAACACCGCGTTGGTGGCCACCTTCCTGCCGCTGTCGCTCAGGGTCTGCCAGCGCACCAACACTTCGCCGGCGCGAGTCCTGATGCCGATGGCCTTCGCCGCGCAGATGGGTGGCGTGTGCACGCTCATCGGCACGTCCTCGAACCTGCTGGTCGATTCGCTGGCGCAGAAGCAGGGGCTTCCGCCGTTCGGCATTTTCGAATTCACGCCGCTCGGCGTGATGCTGGCGGTCGCCGGCATCGCGTACCTGATGGTGATCGGGCGATGGCTGCTGCCCAAGCACATCGACGCCGAATCACCGGCGGCGCTGCAAGTCGGCAAATACGTCACCGAACTCAAGCTGATGTCCGATTCGCCGCTGGTCGGGCAAACCATCGCGGAGGCCAGGCTCGGCGAACGCGGCGTGTATCCGCTCGAGCTGCTGCGCGGCGACCAGCACATGTGGTCGCCGCGGACCCAGAAGCTGAGCGTCGGCGACGTGTTGCTGGTCCGCGGGGAATGGGAAAAGCTCGAGGAATTCCGCAAGCAGGCGGGACTGGAGCTCAACCCCGAGTTCACCCACGTCGATGGCAGCGGCGCGGCCAACGTCATGGTGGAGGCGATGATAGCGCCGGCCAGCCTTGCCGAGGACCGCACCCTGCGCGACCTCGACCTGCTGCCCAATTACCAGGCCACGGTGCTGGGCATCCACCGCCGCGGCCACCTGTTGCGCGACCAGATCCGCGACGTCGCATTCCGCACCGGCGACGTCCTGATGCTGCTGTTGCCCAAGGAAGAGATCAAGCGCCTGCGCCGCGACGACCGCTTCGTGGTCCTGCACGAACGCGACGACGTCCGGCGTCCCCCGCACAAGGCGATCATCGCGGTGGCGATCATGGCCGGAGTCGTGGTGGTTTCGGCGCTGCGCTGGCTGCCGATCCCGATCGCCGCCATCTGCGGCGTGGCGGCCATGGCACTGACCCGGTGCTTCGGGCGCAAGGACGTCTATGAGGGAATGGACTGGAAGATCATCATCCTGCTGGGCGCGATCCTGCCGCTCGGGATCGCGATCGAGACCACGGGGCTTGCCCACGTGGTGGTCGAAGGCGCGCTCGACATGGTCGGCAACCACGGGCCGCTCGCCGCGCTGCTGATGGTGTACGTACTCACCGCGCTCCTGACCGAGCTGATGGGCCACAATCCGTCGGTGGTGCTGATGGTCGGGATCGCGGTCAGCGTCGCCCACGCGGTGCACGCCGATCCGCGGCCGTTCGTGGTGGCGGTGGCGTTCGCGGCGGCTACCTCCTTCGCGACGCCGGTCGGGTATCCCACCAATACCATGGTGTATTACGCTGGCGGTTATCGATTCCTCGACTTCACCAAGGTCGGCGTGCCGCTGATCGCGCTGTTCTGCGTGCTGTCGATGTACCTGATTCCGCTGATCTGGCCGTTTTGATCCGTGCTGCGTCGTGGCCCGACATTCCCGCTCCGTTTCCGCGCGGCACCCGACGCGCGGGCGGCTTGCGTTTCGGGCGGCGCGTTCGCCGCAACGGCAGGCGAATCACGCACGGGAAGACAGCGATGACCGCGCTGCCCGCGCCATCCCCCAAAAAACTGGGACTGGTCATCGACCTCGACATCTGCGTCGGCTGCCACGCCTGCGCGGTCGCCTGCAAGGAATGGAACGACGGCGGCGCATTCGGGCCGCTGCCCGACGATGATCCCTACGGCGCCGAGCCCCAGGGGGTGTGGTTCAACCGGGTGCACAGCTACGAAGTCACGGCACCGGGCACCGGGGACCGGGAACCGGGGACAGCCGACACGCTACGGGACGAACGGGTCCCCGGTCCCCCATTCCAGGCCCCACAGATGGTCCACTTCCCGCGCTCGTGCCTGCACTGCGAGACGCCGGACTGCGTGACGGTGTGCCCGACCGGCGCCAGCTACAAGCGTGCCGAGGACGGCATCGTGCTGGTGGACGAGGACAAGTGCATCGGCTGCCAGTTGTGCGCATGGGCGTGCCCGTACGGCGCGCGAGAGATCGCGTTGCCGCCGGCAAGGGGCGACGCATCGGACGCCGCGCGCAAGAACAGCAAGCGCGGCACGATGCAGAAGTGCACGCTGTGCGTGGACCGCATCTACAACGAAACGCTGGACGAACGCGACCGGCAACCGGCCTGCGTGATGGCCTGCCCCACCCGCGCACGGATGTTCGGCGACCTCGGCGATCCGGATTCCGAGGTGTCGAAGGTCGTTGCCGAACGAAGCGGTTACGCGCTGATGCCGGAGTTCGGCTATCGGCCGGTGAACCGTTACCTGCCCCCGCGCCCACGCCGCGACGGTGGCAACGCGGCCGCGACCGAGCCGGCGGCGGAAGCAACGCTGGACATCGAACGCCTGCCGCCGTTGCTGCGCTGGCTGGACAAGGCGCTTTCGCGATGAGGCCGTCGCTGTCGGTGATCCTGTTCACGGTGCTGGCCGGCGCGGGCTACGGCCTGTGGTGGCTGCTCGGCGCCGCGCTGGCCGCGGGCATCTATCCGTTCGGCGGCACTGGAATACTGGTGCCGCTGGCGTTCGGCTTCGGGCTCGTGACCGCGGGACTGCTCGCCTCGACCGCGCACCTCGGCCGCCCGGAGCGGGCGTGGCGTGCGCTCAGCCAGTGGAGCAGCTCGTGGTTGTCCCGCGAAGGCGTCGCCTCGCTGGTGGCCTATTTGCCGATGCTGGCTGTCGCATGGCTCGCGTACGCCCATCGGCCGGGCTGGCCGATGCGGGTCGCGGGGGGATGGCTCGCGCTGTGCGCCCTGCTGACCCTCGTGTGCACCGCCAACATCTACCGGTCGCTCAAGACGATCCGCGCCTGGCGGATGCCGCAGGTGCTGCCGGGGTACCTGGTGTTCGCGACGCTCTCGGGCGGACTGTGGCTGTGGGCGTGGCTGGCGCTCGCAGCGGGCAACGTGATCGGGCTGGCGTTCCCGCTCGCGCTGCTCGCACTGGCGGTGGCCGCCGCGGTGATCAAGAGCGACTACTGGCGGACCATCGATCGCGCGCCGGTATCCACGGCGGGCCATGCGACCGGCCTCGGGCACCTCGGCCGGGTGCGCGCCTTCGAAGGGCCTTCCACCGAACAGACTTACCTCACCCGCGAGATGGCGTTCGTGCTCGCGCGCAAGCATTCCGCCCGGCTCCGCAAGGGCGCGGTGATCCTGTTCGCGATGCTGCCGGGGATCGGCATCGTCCTCGCGCTGCCGTATCGCGCCGGCTGGATCGCGCCGGTGCTGGCGATCTCCTGCCTCGCGGGACTGTTCATCGAACGCTGGCTGTTTTTTGCCGAAGCGCGCCATGCGGTCGCGGCCTATTTCCCGCCGCGGCAGGACTGAACCCTTCGCTGGCCGGCAATCACGAAAATTTAACAGGCGTTCAGCGCCGCCGAGGCAGCCTTTCGGGTTGGCATTCGGCAACACCAAGGAGTTGCACATGAATCGCAGCCGCATCGTGGCCGTGGCGGCGGCAGGCGCCCTCTTCGCCCTGCCGGCGCTGGTACTGGCGCAAACGCCCGGGGCTTCCAACTGGAGCGGCACCGGGGAGTTCGGCCTCGCCAACTCCTCCGGCAACACCAAATCCCTGAACGCGGACGCCAAGTTCAAGCTCGCCTACGAGAACGACATCTGGAAGGACGCGTTCTTCCTCAACGTCAACCGTGCCAAGAGCAACGTGAAGTCGCCGGTGGTGGTCGACGGCGTGGTGGTCGGGGAAACCAGCAGCTACCAGACCACCGCCAACCATTTCGACGTCGGTGGCTCGGTCGGCTACAAGTTCAATCCGCGTTCCTACATGATCGCCGCGGCGCGCTACGACCACGACGATTTCGCGCCCAATCGCTGGCAGGAAGTCGCGTCCATCGGATTCGGCTACATCCTGTTCAAGAACGCCCGCGCGGAATTTTCGGTCGAGGCCGGCCCCGGCTACAAGCGCTACCAGCCGCAGCCCTACATCGAGGTCGATGCCAGCGTGACGCCGCCGGTGGCCACCCGGATCGTGCCACCCGCCGAGAACGAGGCGATCGGGCGCGGACTCGTCGACTACAAACTCGCGATCACCGACAGCGTCAGCCTGCAGGAGACCTTCCTCGTCGAGGCCGGAAGCCAGAACCGCTACTACCAGAACGACATCGGCGTGGCGGTGGCCATGACCAAGACGATGGCGCTGAAGGTCGCCTACGAGAACCGCTACAACTCCAACATCGTGCCCGGCACCGAGCATCTGGACAGCTTGTTCACCACCAACCTGGTGTACAACTTCGGGAGGTCGCAATAGTTTCGGGACTCGGGACTCGGGAAGGCACAAGTTCCCACCCCCTTCGGAACGAAGGGGGTCGCCGCGAAGCGGCGGGGGATGGCTTCAGGTGCGCGAGCGCAACAACGCGTCGGCCCCTCGCTGCCTCAACAATCGCGCGACTTCGCGGCCCAGCGTCCCCGGATCGCTGCCTACGGCATCGGCGCGCAGCAAACGTCCATCCCGGGCGTCGCCCAGCAATCCGCGGAGGCGCAGCGTGCCGTCCGTGCGCGTTTCGCACCATGCGCCCAATGGCATCGTGCAGTCGCCGCCCATCGCCGCATTGAGGGCGCGCTCTGCGGTGATGGCGCGCCGGGTCTCCGCGTCCTCCAGCGGCTGCAGCAGCGTGGCGACTTGCGCGTCTCCGGCGCGCCCCTCCACCGCGATCGCCGCTTGCCCCGGCGCAGGCAGCCATTCGGGCGGCGCCAGCCGCGCGCGGATGCGCGATTCCAGCCCCATCCGCTTAAGGCCCGCCACCGCGAGCACGATCGCCGCGTAATCGCCCCGATCGAGCTTGGCGAGCCGCGTGCCGACATTGCCGCGCAGGTCCGCGATGGCGAGATCGGAGCGGCGGGCCCGCAACTGCGCACTGCGCCGGAGCGACGAGGTGCCGACCCGGGCGCCCCGCGGCAGGGCGTCGATCGACGCGAAGTCGTTGCTGATCCAGGCATCGGCGCAATCATCGCGCGCGAGGATCGCGGTGAGTTCGAATCCCGGCTCCAGGATCGCCGGTACGTCCTTCAGCGAATGCACCGCGATGTCCGCGCGCCCCTGGGCGAGCGCAACCTCCAGTTCCTTGAGGAACAATCCCTTGCCGCCGATCGCCGCGAGCGAGCGGTCGAGCACCTCGTCGCCTCGCGTCGACAACGGCAGCAACTCGACCTCCAGGCGAGCATGCGCGTCGCGGAGGCATCGTGCGACGTGCTCGGCCTGCCAGAGCGCGAGTGGACTCTTGCGGGTGGCGATGCGCAGGATGGACATGCGTGCAAGTATCGCATCGATCACCCTTCCCGCTGGAAATCGGTCGCGCCGGCGGTGTCGCCCCGCCAGGACCGCCGCGTTGTTCGGCGGGCATTCGGGTTGCTGAACGAAGGGCGCGGCGCTTACCCGGGCGTTCAGTTCGTCCCCCGAAACTGAACGGGCAAGTCCACACGGAAGGAGACGTACATGAACAAGCTTTCCCTGCTGAGCGTGGGCCTGGTGGCGGCGTTGGCCGCGGCTGGATGCTCCACCACCCCGGCCGACACCGGAGGCCCCTCCAGCGTCGCCGAGCGCGGTTCACCCGACCTCGACTGCAAGATGAGCTTTTCGTTGACCGGATGGGCGGCGCTTTACAAGCATGCCGAGGGCGTCGGCACCGTCACCTGTGAGAACGGGCAGTCGCTGCCCGTCAGCATCACCGTCAAAGGAGGCGGCCTGACCGCCGGCAAGTGGCACGTGGACAATGGCAAGGGCACGTTCACCGATGTGCATCGCATCGGCGACGTGCTCGGCCGCTACGTGCAGGGCGGCGCGCATGCCGGCATCGTCAAGTCGGGCTCGGCGCAGGTACTGACCAAGGGCACCGTGTCACTGGCGCTCGCCGGCAACGGCGAGGGCATCGACCTCGGCGTCGATGTCGGCTCGTTCACCATCAGCCGCCGATAAGGTCGGCGGGTCAATCGGATGCGGGCAGCGGGGAGCCGCGCTGCCCGCATCCGCGTGCCTGGGTACGCAACAGACGCAGGGCTCCCGCCTCACGCGGACGCGCGGCGCAGCCGGCTCCAGCGGAAGAAGCGGCGGCCGAATGCCGGCACCCGCCAGGCGAGATAGCCCATCACCAGCGCATTCAGCACCGCCACCACCAGGAACAATTGCGGGATCGTGAGGCCCGCGCGCAGCAGTCCAATGTCGAACAGCGCGGCGGCGACCAGGAAGACCGCGTTGATGATGTTGTTGCCGGCGATCACCCGCGACACTTCCCCGCGGGCGCTGCGTGATTGCACCAGCGCGAACAGCGGCACGATGAACAGGCCGGCCGACACGCCGATCAGCGCCAGGTCCAGGGCGAGCCAGCCGTGTCGGGCCGAGTGCAGGAACGACAGCCAGTCCGCGCCGCGGGTGCCGGCCTCGGCATGTTGCAGGACGTACAACAGCATGCCGAACACCGTCATCCCGGCCGCGCCCAGCGGCACGAGGCCCACCTCGACCTCGTGGCGCGACAGCTTCTCGCACAGCAGCGAGCCCACGCCGATCCCGACCGAGAACAGCGTCAGCACCAGGATTTCGACCGTGGCGTCCCCCCCGAGGTACAGGCGCGTGTAGTTCGGCAGCTGCGCGGTCACCACCCCGCCGAAAAACCAGAACCAGGAGATCCCCAGCACGGCATTGAAGACCATGGAATCCCTGGCGGTGATCTTCAGCACCCGCGCGCTTTCGGTAACGGGGTTCCAGTTGAACTTCAGGCGTGGCGCGACCGCCGGCAGGCGCGGGATCGCGAGGCTCGCGGCGAGGCCCAGGCATGCCACCGCGATCACCAACGCCGCGGCAGCGAACGCACCGGACTCGTGCATCGCCGCGCCGCCTGCCGTCATCCCGACCAGGATCGCCAGCGACGTGCCCATTTCGACCAGTCCGTTGCCACCGACCAGTTCGCGCGACTCCAGCACCTCCGGGAGCAGCGAATACTTGATCGGACCGAACACCGTCGAATGGACGCCCATCAGGAACAGCACCACGAACAGGAGCAACGGGCTTCGCACGTGGAAGCCCCACGCGGCCACGCACATCGCGGCGATCTCGAACAACTTGATGTAACGGATCAGCCGCTGCTTCTCGAATTTCTCCGCGATCTGCCCGGCGCTCGCCGAGAAAAGGAAAAATGGCAGGATGAACAGCGCCGGCGCCAGGTTGGAATACAGCCCGATCATCGCGGTGGACAGTCCCATCTGGAACCCCACGAGCACGATCGTCGCCTGCCGGAATGCGTTGTCGTTGAACGCAGCGAGCGATTGCAGTGCGAAGAACGGCGCGAAACGGCGCTGGGCGAGCAGGCGGAACTGGCTCATGCGCCGATGCTAACGGATACCCGGCGCCGGCGAGCCGGAGGGCGTCAGCGGCGTGCCAGCGCCCGGTGTCCGATGTCGCGCCGGCAGAATGCGCCGTCGAAACGGATGCGATCCACCGCGGCATAGGCGCGATCGCGCGCCTGCGGCAAGTCATCGCCGAGCGCACATACCGTGACGACCCGGCCGCCGGCCGTGACGACGCGATCCGGCGCGTCCAGGTCCGTGCCGGCGTGGAACACCTTCACGTCAGGTCCGGCGGCGTCCGCCAAGCCCGAAATCACGTCGCCCTTCCTCGGGCGGTCTGGATAGCCTTGCGCCGCCACCACGACCCCCAGCGAGGGGCGCGGATCCCACCGCGCTCGCGCCTGATCGAGCCTGCCCTCGAGCGCGGCCTCGACCAGGTCGACCAGGTCGGATTCGAGGCGCATCAGGATCGGCTGGCATTCCGGGTCGCCGAAGCGCACGTTGAACTCGATCACCTTCGGCGCGCCGTCCTTGTCGATCATCAGGCCTGCATACAGGAAGCCGGTGAAGGGCGCGCCTTCGGCGGCCATGCCGCGCAGGGTCGGCCGGATGATCCCGCGCAGGATCCGCTGTTCGACGTCGGGTGTCACCACCGGCGCGGGCGAATACGCGCCCATGCCGCCGGTGTTGGGGCCGAGGTCCCCCTCGTCGCGGCGCTTGTGGTCCTGGCTGGACGCCATGGGGAGCGCGTGCGCGCCGTCGGCCATCACGATGTAGCTGGCTTCCTCGCCCTCGAGGTACTCCTCGATCACGACCCGCGCACCGGCGTCACCGAATGCGTGCGCATCCAGCATCCCGCGCAGCGCATCCTCGGCCGCCTGCAAGGTCGTCGCAACCACCACGCCCTTGCCCGCGGCGAGCCCATCCGCCTTGATCACGATCGGCACGCCCTGGCTGCGCACGTAATCGAGCGCTGGGCCCCGTTCGGTGAACACCGCATGCCGCGCGGTCGGAATGCCGTGGCGCTCGAGGAACGCCTTGGCGAAGGCCTTGGAGCCTTCCAGCGCCGACGCGGCAGCGGCCGGTCCAAAGATGCGCAGCCCGGCCGCCCGGAACCTGTCGACGATGCCGGCGACCAGCGGCGCTTCGGGTCCGACGACGGTGAGGTCGACCTGTTCGTCGCGCGTGAGTTGCAGCAGGCCATCGAGGTCGGTCGCGGCCACCGCGGCGTTGCGCATGCCGGGCTCACCTGCGGTGCCGGCATTGCCCGGCGCCACGACCACGTCCGAAACGCGCGGTGACTGCGCGAGTTTCCAGGCCAGCGCGTGCTCGCGACCGCCGGAGCCGATGACGAGGATCTTCACGGACGGAGACCGGGAAAAGCTTTCATTGGGGGAATGTGCCTGAAAAGTATGAGTCGCAATCCTGCATTATGCCGTCCACACATCGGGCACATGCGAGAGTTCGCAAGAGAATCGCCGCGCATGCCGAACGCGATTTACCGCTCCCCGGTCGCCGGTCCCGGGTCCCTGTTCAGCATCCGCAACATCGCAGCGCGCGGCAGCTTGCCGGTTTCGCTGCGTGGCAGTGCGTCCACCAGCTTCAGCGGACGCGGCAGGAACACGGGGTCGACGCTCCTGCGCAGCGCGTCGAGGACCGCGGCCGCCGACAGGCCCGGGGCGACTGCCAGCGCGGCGATCCGCCGCACGCCCACCGCATCGCCGTCGTCGAGCTGGAACACGATCCCGTCCCGCACGCCGGGCACCGCCAGCAGCTTGCAGGTGAGGTCGCCCAGCGAAGCGCGCTTGCCGGCGATTTCGAGCAGATCGGTGTTGCGGCCGCACAAGCGGAAATGTCCTTCCGCTTCCAGCTCGACGATGTCGGCGAGCACCACCGGCTGCACGAGCTGCGGCGCCTCGACGCGCGTGCCGTTCGGCTGGGGGTGCAGGACCACGCCGGGATAGGTTGTCCATGCTTCCTCCCGCGCCGTGCGGCGATGGGCGATCACGCAGGTTTCGGTTGATCCGAACACCTCCTGCACCGGGGTGCCGAAGCGAACCTCGGCCGCACACGCAAGTTCCCGGGACAGGGGCGCCGTCGCGGACACGATCCCGGAGAACGCCGGCAGCGCCTGGTCCGAATCGAGCAGCGCGCGAAGATGCACGGGCGTCGTGACCAGGATGCGTGGCTCGGGCAACGAAGCCAGCGCGTCGGCGATGTCCGCCGCGAAGAACGGGCGCCCATCGTGCACCGCGGCGTAGCCGAACAACGGCAACAGCACCGAGAACTCCAGGCCGTACATGTGCTGCGGCGGCACCGTCGCGACGACGTGGTAATCGCCGCCGGCCAGCCCGCGCAACAGCGCATCGTTGTGGCCGCTCGATACGCCGAGCTTGTCCCAGTGCTTGGCGTTGGCGCGCGGCATGCCGGTGGAGCCGGACGTATAGCCGATCGCGACTTCCGCCGCCTCCGGGACCAGCACCGGCGATACGGCGCGCGCCGTGCCCTCCGGTGCGAAGCGGAGGTAATGCGGCGGCTCCGGGGCCAGTGCCGAATCACCGATCGTATAGCTGCCGGGATGCGCGGCCAGCGCTTCGTCGATCGCATGCGGCACGCGCGAAGGCGGCAGCAGGTTGACCTGTCCGCGCGAAGCCAGTGCCGCGAACGCGACCAGGAACGGGTAGCGGTCTTCGCACAGGTTCACGGCGGCCGTGCCCTCGGGCAGCCGCTCGGCGAGCGCCGTGACATCCGCGAGAAACGCCGCGGCGCTGACTGCCCGGCCGTCGCGCCAGGCGATCGTCCGACCTGCCGCGACACCTGCGAGCAGCGGCCGGCACAGTCCGGCAGGCTCGCCCCGTGATGATTCGTAGACGCTGGACACCTTGGTTTTCCCCGTTCCCTCAGGCGCGGATGATAGCGCCGCTGACGGCGTCGGTGATCGGTGTCGGCCGATCGAGGCCGCCCAGCGGGGCGTCCAGCACGCCATCGAGCTCCTCGCCGAACAGGCGCGCGGCATCCTCTGCGGAGCGGGCGGGCGGCTCGCCATGGCGATTGGCGCTGGTTGAGACGATCGGCCCCCCGAAGGCGCGACACAGCGCGGCCGAAGGCGCATGCGCGGTCACCCGCAGCGCAATCCCGGCGTGGCCGCCGGCCACCCACGCCGGCACCCGCGGCGAGCGCGGGAAGATGAAGGTGTGTGCGCCGGGCCACGAGGCGCTTGCGCGCTCGATCGCTGCCTTGGGTGCATCGCCGATCCAGCCGCGCACCTGCTCGAAGTCGGCCGCGATCAACAGCACGCCCTGCTCCGGCGGCCGGCGCTTCAACGCAAAGATCTTCTCGAACGCGGCGCGGTTGTCCGGGTCGCACCCGAGGCCGTAAACGCCTTCGGTCGGGTAGGCGAGCACGCCACCGGAACGCAGCAGGGCGGCTGCGCCTTCGATTGCATCGCGATCGAAGACGCGCGTGTTCACACGTCGAACGGCGGCGTATCCGCGTCGGCCACCACCGCGGGCTTGACGCCCCCCGCCTTGTTGGCGGTGGATTTCCCGGCCGCGGTTTTCCTGGCGGATTTCTTCGCCGCGGATTTCTTCGCCGATGCCTTCTTCGCGGCGGTTTTCCGGGCCACAGGTTTCTTCGCGGGCGCCTTCCTGGCGGCGGCCTTCTTCGCCGCCGTCTTCTTGAACGCGCCGCGCCCGCGACGGACCGGCGCCGCCTCGAGCAGCGCCTTGCATTCCTCGTGGCTGAGGGATTTGGGCTCCCGCTCCTTGGGCACCTTCGCGTTCTTCTCGCCGTTGGTGATGTACGGTCCGTAGCGCCCGTTCAACACCTGGATGCCGTCGCCGAAATCGTTGATGACGCGGTTTGCCATCAGCTCCTGCTTCTCGCGGATCAGTTCGCGCGCACGCTCCAGCGTGATCGTGTACGCGCTTTCATCGCCCTTGATCGACGCGTACAGCTTGCCCTGCTTGACGAAGGGCCCGAAACGGCCGATGCCGGCGCTGATTTCCTCGCCATCGCCATCGTGCCCGAGCTTGCGCGGTAGCTTGAACAGCTCCAGCGCCTCGTCCAGCGTGATCGTGTGCATGCTCTGGCCGGGCAGCAGCGACGCGAATTTCAGTTTTTCGTCCGACTCCTTGTCGCCCAGCGCAGCGTACGGCCCGTAGCGGCCGAGCCGCACCGATACCGGCTTCCCCGTCTTGGGATCGTCGCCCAGCAGGCGCGCGCCGGTCGCCTCGCTGCGACCGACGGTTTCCATCTTGTCGTCGACGAGTGCCTTGAACGGTTTCCAGAACCCGGCCATCAGCGGGCGCCACTCCTCCTCGCCGCGGCTGACCGCATCGAGCTCGTCTTCCAGCTTCGCGGTGAAGTCGTAATCCACGTAGCGGGTGAAGTGCGCGGTCAGGAACTTGGCGACCGCGCGGCCGACGTCGGTCGGCTTGAAGCGGCGCGAATCCAGGATCACGTACTCGCGAGACAGCAGGGTCTGGATGATGCTGGCGTAGGTGGACGGACGGCCGATGCCGTATTCCTCGAGCGCCTTCACCAGCGACGCCTCGGAATAGCGCGGCGGCGGCTCGGTGAAATGCTGGTCGGCCACGATGTCGGCGAGGGGCACGGATTCGCCGACTTCGAGCGCCGGCAGCTTGCGCGATTCCTCGTCCTCGGCCGACTTCTGGTCGCGGCCTTCCTCGTAGACCGCGAGGAAGCCAGGATCGACCACGGTGGTGCCAGTGGCGCGGAACGCCCCATCGCCGCACGGGAATTCGACCGACACCGTGTTCAGGGTCGCCGGCTTCATCTGGCAGGCGACCGCGCGCTTCCAGACCAGTTCGTAGAGCCTCAATTGGTCGGGCGTCAAATACGCGGCGACCGATTTCGGCGTGCGCAGGGCCGAGGTGGGCCGGATCGCCTCGTGGGCTTCCTGCGCATTCTTGGACTTGGTCTTGTAGACCATCGCGTGCTCGGGCAGCCCCTGCCTGCCGAACTCGCGCTCGATGGCCTGCCGCAATTCGCCGATCGCCTCGCCCGACAGGTGCGTCGAGTCGGTACGCATGTAGGTGATCAGGCCGACGTTGCCCTCGCCGCCGAGCGACACGCCTTCGTAGAGTCCCTGCGCGACGCGCATGGTGCGCGAGGTCGCCATGCCGAGCTTGCGGGCGGCTTCCTGTTGCAGCGTTGATGTGGTGAACGGCGCGGCGGGACGGCGCTGGCGTTGCTTGCGCTGGATGTCGCCCACGACGAGCTTGCCGGCGGCGGCATCGCGCAGCGCGTCGCGCGCGGCGTGCGCAGCCTCCGCGTTGGCGAGGTCGAACTGCTCGAATTTCCTGCCGTGGAGTTTCACCAGCCGGGCGGTGAACTCACCGCTCTCGTGCGCGAGCTTCGCCTCGACCGTCCAGTATTCGCGCGGCACGAAGGCTTCGATCTCCTCCTCGCGCTCCACGATCATCCGCAGCGCGGGCGACTGCACGCGGCCGGCGGAGAGCCCGCGCTGGACCTTGCGCCACAGCACCGGCGACAAATTGAAACCGACGAGGTAATCCAGTGCGCGGCGCGCCTGCTGGGCATCGACGAGGTCGTGCGAGAGCTGGCGCGGATGGGCCACGGCTTCCTTGATCGCGCGCGGCGTGATCTCCGAGAACACCACGCGATGGGTTTCGCGGTCCTTGAGCAGGCCGCGCTCCTTCAGGATCTCGCTGATGTGCCAGGAGATCGCTTCGCCTTCCCGGTCCAGGTCGGTGGCCAGGTAGATCGAATCGGCCGCCTTGGCGGCCTTGGCGATGTCATCGACGTGCTTGACGTTCTTGTCGATCAGCGCGTAGTCCATCGCGAAGTCGTGATCGGTGTCGACCGCGCCCTCCTTGGGCTTGAGGTCGCGAACGTGCCCGTACGACGCCAGCACCTTGAAATCGGCGCCGAGGTACTTGTTGATCGTCTTGGCCTTGGCGGGCGATTCGACGATGAGGAGATTCTTGGCCATATCTTGGAGATGGGGTGTCCGGGGATGGGGTTCGAGCCCCCTCGCATCGAGGAGGCAGCGGATCGCCGCGGTGGATTCCGCTGTCGGGATGGGTATTCGGCTTTGGCTCGGAATCTGAACTCGCTGTGGCTTCCATGCCCCCTATATATAGTGAACGCATGCGCGGGGTGGCTCTGTCAAGCACCGGCCGGGAAAAGCCTCTGCCAGCGTCCGTGGACGGCCGGGGCGACCGTGCCTTCCAATTCCAGCAGCAACAGCATCGAGGACAACGCCGCGGGCGCCAAGCCCGTGCGCCCGACGAGTTCGTCCAGGGATGCGGGCGCATCGCCCAGCGCCGCAAGAAGCGCCGCATAATCAGGATCTTGCGACCTGCCGATGCCGTTCCCCACGGCGGGGGCCTCCTCCGTCTCCAGCCGCGCGCGCAGGTCGGCGCCCAGCGCGTGCGCGGCCGGCACGATCGCCTCCACGACTTCGTGGGCGGTCTCGACCAGCCG
>DASSOQ010000097.1:0-15299 GCA_035700365.1 Rhodanobacteraceae bacterium
TTTGCTGCGCGAGCATCGGCCGCAGGTGTGGTTCCTCTATCTGTGCGTGCCGCGCAGCGAATTGGAGCGGCGACTGCAGACGCGCCATCACCCGTTCATGTCGCCATCGCTGCTGGACAGCCAACTGCAAGCCCTGGAGGAACCGGACAGCCGCGAACCGCGAACGATCGCGCTCGATGCTGCCGATGACATCGAAACGATCGTGGAGTCCGCCCTGCGCGAATTGGGCGCCCATGGCGCCTGTCGCTGACTCCAGCTGACGAGCAGCAGGTAGATTGGGCTGGGCGCAGCGAAGCCCAACACACGTGTCGCGGCGCAACAGACATCGTTGGGCTTCCCGCTGGAACCGGGTCCGCCCCGCCTACACGATCAACGCGAGCGCAAACGTTCCCAGCATCATGAACGCGGTGGCGAGCTTGATCGCGGTGCCGATCACGAGTCCGATCCAGGTGCCGACGCCGACGCGCGCGGCATGTTCGACCCGGCTGCCGCTCGCCAGTTGCCCGGCCATGGCGCCGACGAACGGCCCGAGGATGATGCCGGGAATGCCGAAGAACAGCCCGATGACCGTGCCGATGAACGCCCCCCACACCGCCGCCTTGCTGGCGCCGTAGCGTTTTGCGCCCCAGGTTCCGGCCAGGAAGTCGAACAGGATCGAGAACGCGGCGAGGAGGCCGAGGAAGACGATCACCCATACCGGGATCTTCTCGAAATGGCCCACCCACGCGGCCAGCAGCATCCCGCCGAACATCACGGGAATCCCCGGGAGGTTGGGCAGGATCGAGGCGATCAAACCGGCGACGATGATGATGCCGGCGATGACGTACCAGAGGATGTTCCAGTCCATGGGCGGAGGATAGCCGCTTTGCCCCGATCTCCTGACGGCAGATGCGACCACAGCCGAGGACGCAGCGCCGGGATGAGGGATCGCAAGCGTCCGAACGCTCCTCCCGAACCCTCATCCGGCGTTGCGCGCCACCTTCTTCCGGAAGGAGAACGGAAAACCGGGAAGCGTTGCAGCACGGACGCCATTCGCTGCCGGATGGGCCCGGTTCCGCAGGTCGGCCTGATCCCGCACCGGTCCGGGACAAGCCCAGCAGCCAAACCACGAGGCGATGCAACCCCTGGGGCGATCGGACGAGCGGGTTTCGCGTTGGGCTTCCCCCGGATCAAGTGCGGGGTCGGCGCCAACCCGCAAGAGCAGGCCGTGGTTGCTTCTCTATTCCTGGGGCGTCAACTGCAGCGTCAGCACTTCGAACGGCTGCAGCGTGATTGTCACGGGATGACCAGCACCGATCGTCTTCGGTACAGCGTCGCCGCCCGTGTGCCACACATCGCTCACGTCGAATGAACGCGCGGCATCCTTGGGCAGTTCCAGTTGGCGCTCGATGTCGAGGATCGCGAGTTGCGGCTTGTCGTCGGGGTTGCGCAAGGTGATGAACGCCTTCGACGGCGACCACGCCGCCCAGCCGTAGACGTCCAGCCGCCCGGGATCGCCGCCGATCCAGTGGGTGTCACGCAGCACGTCGGCATTGGCGCGGGACCAGTTCGCCGCTTCGGCCAACGTGTCCCAATCCTGCGTTGTCAGCAGCGACGGCGTGATGTACAGCTCCTGCAGATCGGTGCCGGTCGCGAAGTAGGAATGCACCTCGTTCGCGAAGTCGTGGCCAGGATCGTCATTCAATCCCACCGCGTGCTGCGCGTAGATGATCCCGTGCAGCATCAGCGAGTTGATCGGGAACAGCGGGCCTTTCTCCACGATGTTGCGATAGGTCTGCTCGTCCCGATAGGTGATCCACTGCTCGCGCCTGGGACCGACGCCCGTGAAGTTGTGGTCGTAGCCGTCGCGCCAGATCGAATCGGCCCAGCGCAGCCAGAACGGCGACGCCCAGGTGCCGGTGGTGAGATTGATGAAGGTGTTCGGCTTGTCGGCGCGGATGTCTTCGATCAACTGGATGGCCGCGGCAAAATCGCTGTCGAACCGGCTGCCCGGATACACGCTGTCGACGTTGCCGGTGCCGTCGAACTTGAACTGGTTGATGCAGTCGTCGTTCAACAACGTCATCACCACGTGGTGGAAGCGCTTCCAGTATTTCGGACCGGACAACGCGAAGCCGCCGTCGACGGTCTCGTAGCCGGCCTCGCGCCCGTTGGCGATCCGTTGCTTGCGCGGCTTGCCGTAACCGCCCCATGGCGACAGCCAAACGCCGGGCGCCGCCCCGTAGCGCTTCGCCGCCTTGCACAGCGGCACGAAACCGTGCGGGAACGCCTTCGAGAAATTCCAGCTTCCGCTGTAGTCGTCCCAGCCGTCGTCGAACAGGAACGAGTCCATCTTGACGTGGCGCTTCTCGACCAGTTGCGTGCCGAACGTGTTGATGCGGTCCAGCGCCTCGGCCTCCGTGTAGGGCGTGAAGTAGCCGATGTCGTACCACGAGTTGTAGTGCAGGAACGGCCGGTACGGATGCGCGCGTTCGCGTTCGACGTACGTCCCGAAATCGCGCCGCATCTGGCCGTCGCGCGCCACCCCGATCACCGCCGAATAGGTCACCGATTGGCCCTTCGGCAGCGGCAACGTGCGCTCGATCCACAGCTTCACCTTGCCGCGCCAGGCATCGGCCTTGGACATCGGGTGCTCGAAGCCCAGCCAGTCATCGTGCGACACCACAGGCGAGCCGTCGACGGATCCATCCACGATCGCATCGGCTGCATCGGCGCCGAACAGCGAAACCTTGGCAATCGGCGCATCCCGGTCCAGCGCGGTGATCGTCACGATCTCGCGCAGGTAATCGGAACCGTCGCGCTGCACGAGCTTCCAATCGACCCGTACGTGGCCGTCGGGACCGAGGAACCGCCCTTCCACCGCCTTGCCCGGGATGCGTTCGGCTCGACGTGCGGCGTCCGGATCCACCGGCAGCGCGACCTCGTGCAATGTTCCCTGCAACCGGAATTCGCCGGTAGCCAGGGTGCTGCCGTCTTCCATGGTCAACGAAAACGGATCGGTGACCGGGATCGTCGTGTGGTGCCCATGGTCGGTCACCACCAGGTTCGCCAGCGCGCCGCCGCCGACGTCCCAGCCGGCGCCGATGACCGCATTGCCGAATCGGCCGTGGCCGTCGCGCAACCGGTAGGTCGGCGCATCGGACCCAGGTGTTGCCGGGGGCGCTGCCGCAGCCAACGCTGCGACCGACGCCAGCATCACGAAAACAGCTCCGATCCACGCCCCCGGACGTGGCGCTTGCCTGGCAGACATGCAGAATCCCTCCGCGCGGGAAATCCCGCGCGGATCATTGTGCCCGATCGCCTCCTTCGCTACAGCACCAACGGATCAGTGCGAGGCCATCGACTCCCTTGACGGGTCGTCCGCGGGATTCACGTAGTGGATTTGGAACGGGCCGTAGAAGCTGAGGTCGATCACGGCCCCCTCGCCTTCGGTGTAGACATAGTGATGGTGGGTCGCGGGCATCGAGGCGAACCCCATCGCGGGCAGCACCCGGGCGGCGGACTTGTCCACCTTGTCGCCCATCCCGACGTGGAGCGATCCCTGCAGCACGGTGAAGCTTTCCGCTGTCGGATGCCAGTGCGGTGCAAAGGTCGTATGCGCCGGTATCTTGAGCCGCAGGATCGTGAAGCCCTCTGCGGACGGGTTGCCGCTCAACACCGCGATCTGCACCCCTTTCGGGAGTACCGGCGGCGCCGGCATCCACTTCAGGTCGCCGGGCGAGAGCGCGGTGTGATCGGCTTCCATGGCGGGCGGCTGCGCAGCGGTTGCCGTGACGAGAATCCCGAGCCCGCACGCCAGCACCAGAATTCGTGTCCAGTGGGTGTTCATTGCCTGTCCTCCTGTCCGTGAGCCAACCCGTTGACCGCGCCCGAACCATTCGCAGGAGCAGGCGCGGGCTCCGGGACCTGGCCACCCAGTCTGCGCGTGTGCACCTTCCCGAAAATGATCGATGCTCCGGAATTCATGCCCGAAACGCCGGGATGGGCCCGTTCGCGGGTCTTCGGTCGAAAAACACCGCCTTGCATGAAAGTGCGACACCCCGATGCGGCCTGCGGCTTTCGGCGCCGGCCGCATCGAATGCACTAGGGCCGCGCTTCCAGCACGAGATTGAACGGCGTTTCGGCTGCCCGGCGCATGCGCGAGAAACCGGCGCCGTCCAGCATCACCGCGCGCAGCCGGGCCTCTCCGGCCTGGGCACCCAGCGCCGGACCCTTGCGGGCCAGGGAGACCGGCACGCAAATCTGCGCGGACGCACCGTAGTACACCCGGCCCACCGGGTTGTGGTTGTTCTCCGGCGCATCGTCGGCAAAGGGTTCGACCAGCATGCAACTGCCGTCCGGCTGCAATGCGCGGCGCGCGTGCCTGGCCGCGCCGACGGGATCGGCCATGTCGTGCAGGCAATCGAAGAACGCGATCAGGTCGAAGTCGCGTTCCTTGTACCGGGTGCCCTCCACCGCCTCGAAATGCGCGTTCTCGACGTGCGCCTCTTTCGCGCGCCGGCGCGCCATGTCGATCGAGGCGGGGTGGTAGTCGTAACCGAAGAATTCCGAATCCGGGAACGCCTTGGCCATCAGGATCGTGCTGGCGCCATGGCCGCAGCCCACGTCGGCGGCGCGGCCGCCACGGCGCAACTTGTCGACCGCGCCATCCAGCGCCGGCAGCCAGGCCGAGAGCAGGTTGGCGTTGTAGCCAGCACGGAAGAAACGCTCGCAACCGTGGAACAGGCACGGGTGGTGCTCGCCCCACTCCATGCCCTTGCCGGTCTTGAAGTTCTCGATGGTGCGGTCGAGCGCGTGGAATACCGATTCGGCGAGGTACTGCGCGCCCGGCAGATCCACGGGCCCGTCCGGATCGGCGAGACACAGTTTCTGTTCCGCGTTGAGCGAATACTTGTCGGTGCCGGCGTCGTAATCGACATAGCCGCCCGCAGCCTGGTTGTCGAGCCACTCGTGCACGTAGCGTGCGTTGGTGCCGGTACGAGCCGCCAGTTCGGCGCTGTCCAGGGGGCCGTGCGCGAGGGCTTTGTAGAGACCCAGGCGATCACCGACGATCATCAGGGTGGCGCTGATCGCGGCGCCGAGATCGTCGACGGCCTTGCCCAGGAATGCATGGAGCTTGTCTTCGTTCATGTTCATGGCGGTTCTCCGGAATGTTCGGCTTGCGTTGTTCGGCACAACGCGCTGGAACGAGTGGAACACCGCCGATGCGCGGGTGCGGTATGGCATGCCTCCAGTCGTTGCCCGCAGTATTGGCAACGGGACGCATTTCCGGCAATGACCTATAATCCCCGCGAGATGCTCGAGACGCCCGGAGGCCGGGCATGGATGGGGTCGACCTGTTGTCCGACGTGCTGGCCCTGGTGCGTTTGACCGGCGCGCTGATCTTTCGCCTCGAGATCCACGGGCCCTGGGGCATCGCCGCGTGCCCGACCATCGAAAAGTTCGCGTCGCTGTTGCCAGCCGGGACCAACCACGTCCTTTCCTTCCACATCGTGCTGCAGGGCGAATGCTGGATCCGGCTCGACCCGCCGGACTGGGTGCCGATCTCCGCGGGCGAGGCGGTGGTCATCGCCCGCGGCGACGCCCACGACGTCGCGGACCGGCCGGGACGCGCGACCGTGCCGCTCGCCACGATGCTGCACGGACAATCGGTGCTCGACTTGCGCCGCGCGAGTTTCACTACCGGCCCCGGTGCCGCGACGGCCGTGCTGTGCGGTTTCCTGGGCTGCGATCGCCGGGCCTTCGAGCCCCTGTTCAACTCGCTGCCGCCGATGTTCAAGGCGGCGCTCGGTACGCAGCACCAGAACCTGGTGCAATTCGCGCTCGCCGAGACGCTCGACGATCGTCCCGGCGCCGCCTGCCTGCGGGTGCGCCTCGCCGAATTGCTGTTCATGGGCGCGTTGCGCGCCTACATGCAGACGCTGCCCGCCGATGCCACCGGCTGGCTGGCGGGGCTGCGCGATCCACTGGTGGGGCGGGCCCTGCGCGTGCTGCATGCGCAGCCGTGCCGACGCTGGACCGTGGACGAGCTCGCCGCGGCCATCGCCAGCTCGCGCTCGGTCCTGGCCGAGCGCTTCCGGAACATCATCGGCGAGCCGCCCATGCACTACCTGACGCGTTTGCGGATGCAGCTCGCCGCACGCCGCCTCGGCGACAGCCGGCAGAGCATCGCCTGCGTGGCCGACGAGGTCGGCTACGATTCCAGCGCCGCGTTCCAGCGCGCGTTCAAGCGTTGCTTCGGGGTTCCTCCGGCTGCGTGGCGGCGCCATGCGGTGGCATCCCGCAGCTAGCCCACGGTCTGCCTCATCCCTCCAGCATCGCCTTCCAGCGGTCGCGGGCTTCGAACCACCAGTACTGCGCCTGCGCGCCCAGGTAGCCGAGCGGGCGCCATGCCGGTTGCAATCCGAACCGGGCGAACTCCCGCCAGCTTTCGTCGTTCTGCGCGATCGCGCCCGCCAGCAATTCGCCCGCCGCGCAGGTCGGCGCGGTGCCGTGGCCGCCGAAGGCCTGCATCCACCACAAGCCGTCGCCGCGGGTGCCGAGTTGCGGCATCTGGTGGCGCGCATAACTCATCAGGCCGGACCATACGAAGTCGATCTTCACGCCCGCGAGCTGCGGGAAGACCCGCAGCAAGTCACGCATCAGCAGATGCCGAATCGACTTGGATGAACGCTGCCGGATCGAAATGCGCCCGCCCCACAGCAGCCGCGTGTCCTTGAGCGGGCGGTAATAGTCGAACGCGAATCGGGTGTCGTAGATGGCGGCCCGGGTGTGCAGGCACGCGTCGAGGCGTGCATCCAATGGCTCGGTGGCCATGACATAGGTTGCGATCGGAAGCACCGCCCGGTCGATCTCCCGCTCGAGGGCGGCCAGGTAGCCGCCGCAGGCCAGCACCACGACCTGCGCCTTCACCTCGCCCTGGTCGGTGCGGACACGCCAGCCCGGGCCGTCGCGCACCACCCGGCGCACGCGCGCGTTTTCATGGAAGCGTGCGCCCTGCCCCTGCGCGGCCCGCACCATGCCGTGCAGGTAGTCGAGCGGGTGCAGGTGGAGTGCGTTCCGCTCGAACAGGCCATCGTGGTAGCGCGTGCTCTGGATCATCGCGCGCAATCGTTCTTCCGGCAGCCACTCCCACTCGACGCCGTAGTTCTCCTTCAGCAGGCGCTGCCGGTCGCGCAGCACGCCGGGGTCGCGGAACCAGTTCGCCCAGATCACGCCCGCATCGACCGCGTCGCATTCGATCGCGTACTTCGCGATGCGCTGGCGGATCAGCTCGACGGCATCGGTGGTCGCGGAATACAGCCTGCGCGCGCGTTCCGGACCGAGCTGGCGGAGCAGCGCGTCCTCGCCGAGCGAATAGCCCCCGAACACGAATCCGCCGTTGCGGCCGGAGGCGCCGTGGCCGATGCCGTGGCGCTCCAGCAGTACGACGTCGCGCACGCCGCGCTCCGCGAGCCCGAGCGCGAGGCACACCCCCGCGTAACCGCCGCCGACGATCGCCACCCGCGCTTCGGTCGTGCCCTGCAACGGCGGCAGCGGATCGAAGCGACGGGCGCTGGCGGCGTACCAGGTCGGGGGGCTCATCGGCCAAGCATACCGGCCCCGAAAACCGGGGTCAGAGTGAAAAACCGGGGTCAGAGTGCACTTTCGATGAGGGAACAAGCAAATTCATGAACCACCGACGCGAAAGTGCACTCTGAGCCCTCGCTTCTCCTAGCCGCCCTCTGCGCCCGGCACCAGGTGCCGCAACTCGGGATCGGCTGCCGCGAAATGCAGGGTCGCGCGCACCATGCCCGCCTTGTTGCCGCAGTCGAAGCGCGTGCCGGCGAAACGGTGTGCCAGAACCGGCATTTCCCCGAGCAGCGCCGCGATCGCGTCGGTCAACTGGATTTCGCCGCCGGCGCCGGGTGTGGTCGATTCCAGCAGCTCGAAGATCCGCGCCGGCAGGACGTAGCGGCCGACGACCGCGAGGTTCGACGGAGCGTCCTCGGGCTTCGGCTTCTCGACCATGTGGCGGATGCGATCACCATCGGATTCGACGTCGACGATGCCGTACTTGCCGGTATCCGCATGCGGCACTTCCTCGACCGCGAGCACGCCGGTCCTGCCGTCGGCCGCTCGTTCGGCCATCTGGCGCAGGGCGCCGGCGCCGCCGTTGACGATGAGGTCGTCGGGCAGGATCACCCCGAACGGCTCGTCGCCGATGACCGGCTTCGCGCACAGCACCGCATGGCCCAGGCCCAGCGCCTGTTCCTGGGTCACGTATACGCAACGCACGTGCGGCGGCAGCAGGCCCTGCACCATTTCGAGGAGTTCGCGCTTGCCCGCGCGCTCGAGGGTTTCCTCGAGCTCGTAGGCGGAGTCGAAATAGTCGGCGATCGCGTGCTTGTAGCGGTTGGTGACGAACACCAGGGTGTCGGCGCCGGCGTCGACCGCCTCGTCGACCGCGTACTGGATCAGGGGACGGTCCAGTACCGGCAGCATTTCCTTGGCGACGACCTTGGTCGCGGGCAGGAAACGCGTGCCGAGCCCGGCCACGGGAAATACCACCTTGCGCAATCGTGCCACGTCATTTCCTTGATTTTTGAACTTCAACGATAGCCTGTTTCAAAGCGGCTGTTGGTGAAAGCCAGGGCGGGGACGGGCGCGCAGGCGATGCCGGCGACATCGCCTGGTCATGCCGCCGTGTCGCTTCCACTGCCGCGTTGCATCGGCAACACTTCCGCGGTCTGCGCGGGGTTGCCGGTATCCCAGCGATAGGTCGGCAGCAGCGCACCCATGCAACGGCGCAGCGCCTCCTCGTCGAAAGCCGCCACCGCGTCGGACGCGCGCGCGAGTTGCGCCAGCACCATCGCGCCCGACTGCTGCCGGGGCGTCGCCTCGAAGATCTTCGGGTGCGAGGTGCTGTGGTAGTTCTCGAGCGGATGGAACAGTTCCTCGAACAGTTTTTCGCCGGGCCGAAGCCCGGTGTACAGGATCGAAATGTCGCGCCCCGGCTGCTTGCCCGCGAGCCGGATCATCTGCTCGGCGAGGTCGCGGATGCGGATCGGTTCGCCCATGTCCAGCGCAAAGGTTTCGCCACCCTGCCCCATCGCCATCGCCTGCAGGATCAACTGGCAGGCTTCCGGGATGGTCATGAAGTAGCGCGAGATCTCCGGGTGGGTGACGGTGACCGGCCCGCCTGCCGCGATCTGCCTGCGGAACAACGGCACCACCGAGCCCGCCGAATCCAGCACGTTGCCGAACCGGACCGTGACGAAGCGCGTGGTGTGGCCTTCCGCGAGCACCTGGCAGGCGATTTCGGCGACGCGTTTGCAGGCGCCCATCACGCTGGTGGGATTGACCGCCTTGTCGGTCGAGATCAGCACGAAGCTTTCCACACCCCGCCGGACGGCTTCTTCGGCGACCGTGCGTGTCGCCAGCGCGTTGTTGCGGAACGTCTCGCGCAACTGGTTCTGCAGCAGCGGCACGTGCTTGTAGGCCGCCGCGTGGAACACCCGCTGCGGTTTGCCGAGGTCGAATGCGTTGGCGCAGGTCGCGGGGTCACCGCAGTCGCCCACCAGGCAGCGCAACAACAGCTCCGGGTACTGCGCGCGCAGCTCCTGCTCGATCCGGTACAGGTTGTATTCGGAGAGCTCGAGGATCGTCAGTTCGGAGGCGCCGAGCCGCGCGATCTGGCGGCACAGTTCCGAACCGATCGAACCACCGCCGCCGGTGACCAGCACGCGCGTGCCGGTGAGGCTGCGGCGGATGGCGTTCCACTCCAGCTTGACGGCTTCGCGACCGAGCAGGTCCTCGATCGCAACCTCTTTCAGTTCGTTGAATTGCGCGCGGCCTGACACGACATCGTCGATCCTCGGCACGGTGCGGAACGGCAGCCCGGTCTGCTCGCACAGCTCGACCACCTGGCGCATCTGCTGCTTGTCCGCGCTCGGCATCGCGATCAGCAGCATCTCGGCACCGGTGCGGCGCGCCATCTCCACCAGCCGGCCGGTGCCGCCGACCACCGGTACCCCTTGCAGCCGGGAACCCCGCAACGACACGTCGTCGTCGATGAAGCCCGCCGGGATGTAGCGCGAGTCGCGGCGCAGGTCGCGCACCAGTGCCTCGCCGGCGCGCCCCGCGCCGATCACCAGCACCCGATGGCTGTGCCGCGCATGGAACAGGTCGAGCTGGCTGTCCTTCCAGTAGCGGTACGCGAGCCGCGGCGCACCCAGGAAGATCGCCAGCATCACCGGGTAGATCAGCAGCACCGAACGGGAAATCCCGGCCATGCGGTCGTACAGGAACAGCGCAAGGTAGATGCCGACCGCACCGGCCACCACCGCGCGCAGGATGTTCCAGAGGTCCGGGACGCTCGCGAAACGCCACAGCCCCTTGTACAAGCCGGTCCAATAGAAGATCACCGCCTGCACGCCCAGCACGATCAGGGTCTTCCAGTCGAGCAGGTCGAGCCGTTGTCCGTACGGCAGCATCGCGTAGCGCACCGTGTTGGCGAGCCACCACGCGAGGATCGTCACGCCGAGGTCGTGGACCACGACCGCGGTGCGCGGATGGATCCTGGCCGCGAGATCACGCAGTTTCATGCACGTACCTCTTGCGCGCCGAAACCAGGCAGGCGCGCTTGCCGAGGTGCCAGGCGACGATCGCCAGGGCATACGCTGCCACGAACAACCAGATGCCGCGCGCCGGCCAGCGCGCCGCCAGCCATGCCAGCGGCGCGACGACGACCAGGTTCCAGATCATGTAGGCGACGTCCGTGCGCGCATGGCTCCAGTTTACCCGCACCAGCCATTGGTAGAGGTGCTGGCGGTGCGGCGCGTACCAGCGCTGGCCCGTCGACATGCGCCGCGCGAGGGTCAGGCCGCTGTCCACCAGGAACGCCGAAGGCAGGATCGCGCAGGCCCAGAGCAGCGCCGGGCTGCGCTGCACGAGGAACACGGCCACGGCACCGATCGCGAGTCCCAGCGCGCCCGATCCGACGTCGCCCATGAAGATCCGCGCCGGCGGGAAGTTGAACAGCAGGAAGCCGAGGCACCCCGCCGCTGCCGCGAACGCCAGCGCGGCGAGCCCGGGGTGGCCGACGCCGCTCGCGAGCAAGCCGTAGCCCAGCAGCACGAACAACCCTTGCTGGCCGAGGATCCCGTCGATGCCGTCCATGAAGTTGTGGGCGTTGACGGAGCCGACCAGCACGACCGCCAGCGGAACCAGCGTGGCCCAGCCGATCGTCATGAACCAGCCACCCTGCGCCAGCACGGCCGCGCCCACAAGAAATGCCGCCAGGGCATGGACCGCCAGGCGCGGCAGCACCGAAAGCGCCGCGTGGTCGTCGCGCCACCCGATCAAGGCGACCGCGAGCACGGCCGCCGCGAAGGCTGCCGGCTGGATCCAGGCCGCCGCCGGATCGAGGACGCCCCAAGCCGGCACCCCGGCCAGCAGGATCGCCGCGACGATGCCGATGCCGCCACCGCGCGGCGTCGGCTGCGTATGCGAACGGCGCTTGCCGGGCAAATCGATGAGCCCGCGGCGGCGCGCATAAGTCATGGTGGCTGCGGTGCACGCCACCGACAGCGCGAGTCCCAGCAAAGCCGCGGCAATCAGCATCCCCATGCGACGGCGTCCGATGGCTCGCGGAAGGCGTCCCGTTGCTGCGATCTTCTTCCCGCTTCCGCGGGAAAGGGGACCGGGTGGGACGGGTCTCCCTCGACCGACGACATCCCCCCGATGTCGCTTGCCTGCAGCAAGCGACAGCGACCCCCTTCGTTCCGAAGGGGGCAAGGCCGCGCGCATGGCGCGCTCCTATTCACTGACGACGCTGCGGATCGGCCGCACCGTTCCCCAGCTTTTGCAGCTCGGGCATTGCCAGTGGTGCGCCTTCGCGCCGAAGCCGCAGTGGTTGCACCGGTACATCGCGCGCCCCTCGAGCAGCTTGCGGGTCAGGTCGCGCAGGATCAGGAAATTCTCGCGGGCCTCGCCTTCGGCACGGCTCATCGTGGCGTCGATCAGCGCCATCATCCCTCGCACCGAGGGCCGCTGGCGCAATTGCCCGGTCAGGAACTCGATCGCGGCGCGCTCACCCTCGCGCTTGCGGTACAGGTCCGTCAACGCCAGCACCGGCGTGATGCCGTGGTAGCGCTCGATTACCTGGCCCAGGAACTTCTCGGCGCGATCCATTTCGCCTGAATGCGCGTACGCGTCGAGCAACGGCGGGAGGATCTCCGGAACGAAGTCCACGTCCGCGTCGACCGCCTGCTCGAACGCGAGCACCGCTTCGTTCCAGCGGCCTTCTTCGGCGTACAGGTGGCCGCTGATCATGTAGCCGCGCACGCAGCCCGGCTGGCTGGCGAAGGCCTCCTCGAGATAGGCGCGGGCCTCGGTGCGCGCGCCATGCTGGCGCGACTGCTCGGCGAGCTCGCACTGGAACTGGGCGATGGTCGCGGCCTGCGACTCGCCGGTCATCTTCTCGAGCCGCCGTGCATGGCCGATCGCCTTGTGCCAGTCGCGTTCGTGCTGGTAGATCGCGATCAGGTGCCTGAGCGCCGACGGCGCGTGCGCGTCCATGGCGACCAGGTCGTCGAACAGCGCCTCGGCGCGATCGAGCAGGCCCGCGCGCATGTAGTCCTCGCCCAGTTCCAGCAGCGCGACGGTGCGCTCGGCTTCGGAAAGGTTGGAGCGGCTGACCAGGTGCTGGTGGACCCGGATCGCGCGGTCGACCTCGCCGCGGCGGCGGAACAGGTTGCCGAGCGCGAGGTGCGTCTCCACGGTGTCGCGGTTGAACTCGGCCAGTTTCATGAACACCTCGATGGCCTTGTCCGGCTGCTCGTTGAGCAGGTAGTTGAGGCCACGGAAGTAGTTCGACGACAGCTCGGTGACGCGTGCGCCCGAGCGGCGCGCGCTGGCATGCCGGCCGATGATCCAGCCCAGCCACGCGGCGAGCGGCACCAGCAGCAGCAACAACAGCAGCGGATCGACGGGCAGCAGGCTCACCAAAATCTCCGATGCCGCGCCCGTCAGTTTTCGACGCCCTGCTCGAAGCGGCTGTTGTGAAAAGTCCGGCCAGGGAAGGCCGTTCTGGTGTGTGTCAACCGAAAGGCCATCGATGCAGAGAGGGATCGAACCAGGCTGCGATCAGGGGCGATCGCGAAAAAACGCGACGCGGCGAACCGCACGGGTTCACGGCGCGCGGTCGCGGCCTTCGTTGACGCGGTGCCGCAATTCCTTGCCCGGCTTGAAATGGGGAACGTACTTGCCGGGCAGCGCCACTGCCGTCCCGGTCTTCGGATTCCGGCCGGTCCGGGGCGGACGGTAATGCAGCGAAAAGCTTCCGAAGCCGCGGATCTCGATGCGCTCGCCGCTCGCCAGCGCGACGCTCATCTGTTCGATCACGTTGCGCACCGCAAGCTCCACATCGGCAAACGCCAAATGCTTCTGACGATCCGCGAGCGCGGAGATCAATTCGGATTTGGTCATCGATGGCAACGTGCGGCTACCTGGCTGGAAGGCGGGCGTGGAACGAGCAGGGACAATCCCCATGTTCGCGGCGCCGTCCCGGTTCCGGGACGGCGCCACCGTGCAGCATCAAAACGCAAGCCCTTATATAGACTTACTCGGGCTTATTCAACTGTTCTTTCAGGAGCGCCCCCAGCTTGGTGGTGCCCTGATCCCGATGCTGGTTCTGGTACTCGGAAAGCGTCTCGGCCATTTCGGCCTCGTCCTTGGCGCGAATCGAGAGCTGCAACATGCGGCCCTTGCGATCCATGCCGGTGAACTTGGCCTCGACCTGTTCGCCCACCTTCAGGTGCTGGCTCAGATCGTCGATGCGATCCTTGGAGAAGTCGCGCGCCGAGAGGTACCCCTCGATGCCTTCCGCGAGATCGACCACCGCACCCTTGGCGTCGACTTCCTTCACCGTGCCGGTGAGGATCGCACCGCGCGGGTGCCCGGCCATGAACTGGCCGAACGGATCCTGCTCCAGCTGCTTGATGCCGAGGCTGATGCGCTCGCGCTCCGGATCGACCGCCAGCACCACGGCGTCGACTTCCTCGCCCTTCTTGAAGTCGCGGACCAGTTCTTCGCCATTGCCCTGCCAGGAAATGTCCGAAAGGTGCACCAGGCCGTCGATGCCGCCGTCCAGGCCGACGAAGATGCCGAAGTCGGTGATCGACTTGATCGCGCCGTGCACCTTGTCGCCCTTCTTGAAGGTCGCCGCGAAGGCTTCCCATGGATTCGACTGGGTCTGCTTCATGCCGAGCGAAATGCGGCGGCGCTCTTCGTCGACGTCCAGCACCATCACTTCGACTTCGTCGCCGACCTGCACCACCTTGGCCGGGTTGACGTTCTTGTTGGTCCAGTCCATCTCCGACACGTGCACCAGGCCTTCGACGCCCGGCTCCAGCTCCACGAAGCAGCCGTAGTCGGTGACGTTGGAAACCTTGCCGAACAGGCGGGTGCCCGACGGATAGCGGCGGGTGATGCTGACCCACGGATCGTCACCGAGCTGCTTCAGGCCGAGCGAAACGCGGTTGCGCTCGCGGTCGAACTTCAGCACGCGCACGTCGAGCTCGTCGCCGACGTTGACGACTTCCGACGGATGGCGCACGCGCTTCCACGCCATGTCGGTGATGTGCAGCAGGCCGTCGATGCCGCCCAGGTCCACGAACGCGCCGTAGTCGGTGAGGTTCTTGACCACGCCGTGCAGGATCGCGCCTTCCTGCAGCTTCTCCATCAGCTGCTCGCGCTCTTCCGAATGCTCTTCCTCGACGATTGCGCGGCGGCTGACCACCACGTTGTTGCGCTTGCGGTCGAGCTTGATGATCTTGAACTCTAGGTCCTTGCCCTCGAGATAGGCCGGGTCGCGCACCGGGCGCACGTCCACCAGCGAACCCGGCAGGAACGCGCGCACGTCCTGGATGTCGACGGTGAAGCCGCCCTTGACCTTGCCGTTGATGCGGCCGGTGACCGCCGCTTCGTCCGAGAATGCCTGCTCCAGCTCGTCCCACACCATCGAGCGCTTGGCCTTCTCGCGCGAAAGCATCGTTTCGCCGAACCCGTTTTCGATCGCGTCGAGTGCGACCTTCACTTCGTCGCCCACCTCGACTTCCAGGTCGCCGCCCTCGCTCCTGAACTGTTCGATCGGGACGATGCCCTCCGACTTCAGCCCGGCGTTCACCACCACCACATCGGGGCGGATTTCGACGACGATGCCGGATACGATCGATCCGGGTTTCAATTTGGCCAGCGACTGGCTCTGTTCAAACAGCTCGGCAAAACTTTCGGTCATGGGGATTCCAGGTTGGGAA